>JAPOYL010000017.1 GCA_026706595.1 Gammaproteobacteria bacterium
CTCATGATGTATTGCAGGATGAACTGGTCGTCGTCTTCCCCGTTGAAGGACTCCCGGTTGTACTGGAATCGTATGCGGCCGAACTCGCTGTTGGTCCAGTCGACCATGGCGCTCAGCGAATAGGGGTCGTGGGACAGCTCCGCATCATTGGGCGTGGAGAGGCGCGAGTAGCGGGTACCGAATCTCCAGTTGGGATGGAACTTGTACACCGCCTGGGCATACCAGCCACGGCTGTCCGCGCTGAGCGACTCGGTGACATCGTCAAGATGCACTTCACACGTCGAGTGGTCGGTCGGATCCGTACACTCCTCATGCTCTTCCTGCAGTACGTAATCGCCCGATTCGTCGCGCCAGAAATACTCGCTCTGGAGGATCAGCTCACGCTCTTTCGCATTGCCGGTGGGTGCCCAGGTGTAGCGAAAATCAATCGCGTAAAGGCTTGAGTCGCCCGTGAACGCTCCATCAGACAGGAATTCGGCCAGATCGTGTGCCTCGTCATGCCCGTGCTCATCTTCTTCGTGCTCGTGCTCGTCTTCTCCATGTTCATCATGTTCATCTTCTTCGTGTGCATGCTCATCCTCTTCGTGCGCATGCGCGTCGCCTTCCTCATGGGCATGGGCATGTTCGCCAGTGCGGTTGCGGGCTTTTCCGTCAAGCACGTAGCCGCCGATCCGCCAGGCCGAGTTGGCACCGATGTCGCCACCGAACCGCACATAGGCGGATCCGGCATTGCGACCGTCCGCAGAGCCCCCGAACGGCATGTCATCGCCGCGAAAGAGTCCGGCCCCGACTTCTCCGTAGAGATCTCCGGGCAAAACGAGGGCTACCTCCAGGCCATCGTCATTGTAATGACCGTCCAGGAATGCGCGGTAGGGAAGCGGGCGGTCGCTGAAATCGTCCGCGTGCATGTGCTGCTCGTTCAGGTAGCCGAATGTCCACAGTGCACGCCCCGCCTTGACGCGCATACCGTCCGGCAAACCGGCCCCGGGGAGGGTCTGGATATACGCTTCTTCCAGTTCGAGTTCGGTCGGCTCGCCCGCATGAACGCCAAGGCCGAGCGTGAGGTTTCCGAAAAACTTGTCGTCGATATTGCCTGAAAGCGTGATTTCGCTGTGACCCAGCGTGAGGCCCTCATCCGGGCGCTCGGCATGGTGGCCGAGCTGGAAACCGGGAATGCTCGACTGCTCCTCAGAGTATTCCGACAGCATGCCGTTGAATACGACGCCGATCGCCGGATTGAAGCTGTTGTCAGAAACCTGCCTGGACGATCCCATGACCGGCGCCTGTGGCCTGTCCGCCACCCGGGGTTCGCCCTTGAGGGCTTCCACCTGGGCTTCAAGCTCTGCGATGCGTTTTTCGTAATCGTGCTTGAGTATCTGGATTTGTTCAGCCAGTTCCTCTGTGGTGGGCGAGCCGGATTGTGAATGGGCCACAGAGGCGATCCCCAGAATCGCCAACCCGATCACACATGCACGCACAACACCGAAAATTTCATTGCTCACCAATTTCACTGCTACCTCCCATAGTGGCAAAATACGGCCATGGTCTTTTGAACGTTACATTATAACATATTGGAATAATATAACATCACGTTTCATGCAGACTGTAGAAATGGTCAGCCTTGTGTTTGGGTCAGTCAGGATTGGGGTCGTGAGCGCTGGTCAACCGGGCGACTGCTTATCAGCCCAGTCTCAGTACCTGCCGGATGCTTCCAAAACCTGCTGCCTGAAGGAGTGAGTCCGCCTTAGACGCTCTGTTCTTGTCCTCATCGACCCCGATCGCCGTGCCCCGGTAGTTCGCAATGACAGGTGCGGGAAACCGGTGTTCCATGGTGCCTGCGACGACCAAAGCCAGGTACCAGTCGAATGGTTTCAGATCAAGGTTCCTGCATTCCTCCAGCACGATGTAGGTGGATACGGTTTTGCAAGCCCCCGTATCAGCCACCGTGACCTCGAAGCCATCCTCACGGCGATAACCGGGCTCCGCCTCATCAAGGGGTTCACGTTCTCCGCTATCGATCTCGAAGATCACACCGTACGCACGCTTCCCATAAGACGGGATCAGCGCGGCTTTGCCGGAACCGTCTTCGCCGACCTTTGAGAAATCAAGCGTGAAATGATCGGCCCAGGCGTTGGCGAGGTAGCGTGCGGAGGGACACCGGTTCGAAGCGGTAAGCCTGCCGGTCAGCAGGTTGGAGCCGTACGCGAAGTAGAGAAACCGGCTCAGGTCTCGGCCAGCCAGCGGGCTGCCTCCTTGGCGAAGTACGTCAGGATGGCATCGGCGCCCGCGCGCTTGATGGCAAGCAGCGACTCCATCACGCAGCTTCGCTCCTCGAGCCAGCCGTTTTGTGCGGCGGCCTTGAGCATGCTGTACTCGCCGCTGACCTGGTAGACGAAGGTCGGCATGCCGAATTCCTGCTTGGTGCGGCGCACGATGTCCAGGTACGGCAGGCCCGGCTTGATCATGACGATGTCCGCGCCCTCCTCGATGTCGAGTGCCACCTCGCGAAGCGCCTCGTCGGAGTTGGCCGGGTCCATCTGGTAGGAATACTTGTCCCCACCGCCAAGGTTCGCAGCAGACCCCACGGCATCGCGAAAGGGCCCGTAAAAGGCCGAGGCATACTTGGCGGAATAGGCCAGGATCCGCGTGTTGTGAAAGCCGTTGATCTCCAGGCTGTGGCGGATGCTGCCGATGCGCCCGTCCATCATGTCCGAGGGTGCGACGATGTCGGCCCCGGCACGGGCATGCGAGAGGGCCTGCTCGGTGAGCACCTCGACGGTGGCATCGTTCATCACGTAGCCCTTGTCGTCGATCAGCCCGTCCTGGCCGTGCGAGGTGAACGGGTCCAGGGCTACGTCGCTGATCACGCCGAGTTCGGGCACGGCCTGTTTTAGGGCGGCGATGGCCCGCTGGGCAAGGCCGTTGGGGTTGCAGGCCTCCTCGGCCTGTTCGGATTTCTTGTCGGCACCGATCACGGGAAATAGGGCCATTGCCGGGATGCCGAGCGCATGCGCCTGTTCGGCTTCCTCGAGCAAGTCATCGAGGCCAAGGCGCTCGATGCCCGGCATGGAGGGTACGGCCTCGCGCCCTACACCTTCATGCACGAATACCGGCCAGATCAGGTCTGCGGCCTGCACATGTTGCTCGCGCATCAGTGCTCGAGAGAACGCATCAGTGCGCATCCTGCGCATGCGGGTGCTGGGGTAGCGGGGACTCATGGGGGATTCAGGCCTCCGGGCTGTGGGCGTTTGCCGATAGTAGCAAAGCTTGCATGTGCTGTCTTGAAAGCGCCATCAGGCGCGGTTTCCCGGAACGCGGCTAGTCGAGAAATTATGACTGCACTGCGGCAGCTAGGCCTTAGCAGGAAACAATAGCTGTAATTGTGTATATTAATACTATTGCTAACGTACTGTAGAAGTGGGACTTCATGGATCGGTGGTCTGATGGTCCCTGTCGCTTGCGCTCCGCAGGGCGTCACGGGTCTGTAGAAATTTCTCTGCTCCTTTCCGAGCCTCACACCTCTCGGGTGATGGCTGATCAGTATTCCCCCCCCCCCCCCCCCCAAATGACCTCACTCCTTTAGAGGGCCAGCACCCGAAAGAGCGCTCACTTCTGTTGGGGTGTGGGTGCTGGAGGGTCGGCCTCCTGATCGCCGCACTGGGCATGGGTGTCCCGGCCTTGGCCCACGACTCCAATTGCGACAACTCGGCTACAACAGGCAATCCCCCTATCCACTGCGAGGAAGGCAGTACCTCGACCGACGACATCAGCATCGATGTCGACGGCATCGACATTGATACAACTGCCGACGGCGACGCAGGGCGCGGCATCGCCGCGATTCATGAAGGCAGCGGGGACATCACGATCGACATCGGGGGAACAACTAGCGCGCCCTCGACGATCGATACGACGGGCACAGGGTCAGACAGTGTGGAGACGGCCCACGCCATTACGGCCATTCATAGAGGTGCGGGCAGCAATATTACGATCACAGTGGAAAACACCAAAATCACTACAACAGGCGCAAGATCCCGCGGCATCAGCAGCACCTACTACGGAACCGGTAACAGCGGCATGAAAATCGAACTGGGCAGTGGCACAGGCATAACGACCGGCGGAAACTTCAGTGCGGGTGTCCATGGTTATCTGCTAACCGATCAAGGAGACCTGGATGTTGACCTCCTGGACGGCACCAGCATTACTACAAAAGGAGCTACAGCCTATGCACTCGAACTGACCCATGGAAAGACCGCAGGCAACGGCAATCTACTGCTTGATCTCACAGGTACTAGCCTCGAAACCCAGGGAACACAGAACGCCCATGGTGTATATGCATCCCATGGCGGCACCGGCAATATAGAGATTCGCGCACCCACAAATGGCGGATCAATCACAACGAGGGGTAAGAGATCGTCTGGTATAACCGCAGTATCGGGCAACGGCAACAGCAACATCATTATCGACTTGACAGGTCTTCGCATCACGACTGAGAGCACAGATACTTCAGCCAATTCATACGGTGTTGCTGCGTGGAACAAGGATACCGGAAATACCGACATCGACGTCCGCGGTGGTTTTATAAAAACAAGTAGTGAGAATTCATATGGCTTATACGGTCTTCACTATGGGAAGAATTCTGCCCCTCTCGAGGTCTTCGGCAACATCAACATTGCTACGCACGACAACCATGCTATCACCACGACAGGGCCTACTGGCCATGGCATCGTGGCCTACCACAATGGCACCGCGGACACGGACAGGCGGATTGACATCACGGTCGGCGGCACCATCACCACGAGTGGTACGGATGCCCAGGGGGTGCGG
>JAPOYL010000026.1 GCA_026706595.1 Gammaproteobacteria bacterium
CTGGTAGACCGCCGACTGTGCTGAGCGGGTTTCATTGGTTTACCCGCTCGGCCTTCTATCTGCCGACTTGCCAGTCAATGCAGACAGGGCACAAGGCCCGCACCATTCGGCTTTGCCGGTAACATCTCTTTATTTCGATAGGTAGTCGCACCACTGTTGCATGATGCCCTTGCGAATTTCAAAGATATCGCCGCGCTGGTAAGCACCCTTAACCTTGCCCTTTGTTTTGTGCGACAAGGCTATTTCCATGGCTTCCGCATTTTGGCCTGTTTCAGCGCCCCATGTTCTGAATGCCGCCCTCAGTCCGTGCGTGGTAGTGGCAATGTCGCAACCATCCCATGCCCGCTTAAGCGCGGTGGCGGTGAAAGCCTTGCCCCTCGCACTTGGAAAAACAAGGTCGCCGGTGCTTGCAGCTTTGCGGGTTTTCAGTATTTCCAATGCCCGCTTCGACAAGGGGATGCAGTGCGGCTCTTTGGTTTTGGTTAGCGTGCTCGGCATATTCCAAGTTTTGCCTTTCATGTCCATGTGATCCCATTCGGCCTTGCACGCCTCTTGGCTTCGGCATCCTGTCAGTGCGATAAATTCAAGCACGTCTTTGATGCCCTCAAAGATGTCGGCATCTCGCAGCTTCCTGATTGCGTTGCCGACTTCGCTGTACGGCAAGGCGCGGTGATTGCTCGGATCATCTTGTTCTTTTGAAAGTCCCTTGGTCGCATTTTCACACGGGTTTTTTTCGATGTATGACTCGCCGATGCAGTATTCAAAAACCGTGTTAATGCGGCGCAGAACTTTCCGTGCCGTTTCGTATTTGCTATTCCAAAGCGCTTTGATGATTCTGCGAATATCCGAAGACTGTATGGCGATCACGTCCATGCTGCCAAGTTTCGGGTACACATAAGTTGCAAGGGTGCTTTGCCAGCTTTTCGCAGTGCCATCCCCTTTCCATTTTTCACTGTGATCCGCGATGACCAATTCGGCAGCTTCTTTGAAAGTGATCGTCTTTTTGTTTTCCCGATCTTGCCATTGGCCGGTGCGTGCCAGCTTCTGGTTTTCATATGCGATGTCCCTTGCCTCCTGCAAAGAAATAAACCGCGTGCTTCCAAGTCCAAGACGGATGCGGCGGCGATGATTTCCATGCGGGCTTTTGATCCAGATCTGTTGCACCCAGCTTTTTGAATCCTTGTGATTGACGCGAAGCATCAGGCCGGTTCTCCGCGAATCGGAATACATGCCTGGCTGCTTGACTGTGTTTACAAATCGAGTGGTCAAGTTCATTTTGCTTCTCCTTTGGTTGCACCTTTCGTATAACCTTTGAACATATTTTACAGGTTATGCAAGTTTGTGCAAGTTTCGGCAATAGTGTGAAATAAACCAAGATAACTGTTTACTTACAATCACTTACAGACGATCATCTGCTAGTTTTTTGGCTGGATTCAATGATATGCGAAACGGATGATATAGTCCATGCCCAACTACATCATTGTGCTCGGCTTTGTGCTGGGTGGCGTAGCACGGGGGCTGGTGGTGGGCGTGGCAGTGACCCTCACTGCGATGTTTTTCACACAGCTGCAGGTTCATAGTATTACCTTGGTGATTGTAACAGCTGTCTTGACGGCGGCACTGTTCTCTACCGCGGGTTTGATCAACGGCATATTTGCAAACAGCTTCGATGATACGTCGATCATCCCGACCTTCGTACTGACTCCCCTGACCTATCTGGGCGGGATTTTTTTCAGCATCGACATGCTGCCAGATTTCTGGCAAGGGATTTCTCAGATCAACCCGATCCTGTACATGGTGAACGGCTTCCGGCTGGGTATACTGGGGATATCAGACATCGACTTGTCTATTGCATTGACCGTGATGATCGGGCTGCTGGTTGTGCTGTTCCTGTTATCCCTTCATTTTCTGACCAAAGGAGTGGGTATCCGCAGCTAGCTGAGAAAGGCTTGCGACAATCCATTCTTGGTTTGGAAGGATCAATTGGACTTGTTACTGCGTCAAAAATGCTGTCTCACGTGTACGATGCGCATCGAGCCTGGATGGTTTGTTCCAGGCGAGTATGTAAAATATTCAAAGCATTGCAAGCTGACCTGACATATCGCGCTATCACCCACTGCCGGAACCAGCAAAAACTCCATGGAACAACCTGATCGACTCCAACCACTCGCATCTGCAATCCGCGAGTTCATCCGACTCGAATCGATCGGCGGATTCCTGTTGCTGGCCGCAACGATCACGGCCCTGATCGCTGCGAACACACTGTTCGCGGAAGCCTATGCTGCTCTGCTCAATACTACGGTTGCCGTACAGGTAGGTGCGCTTGTTATCACGAAGCCACTTTTGCTGTGGATCAATGATGGTTTGATGGCGATTTTTTTCTTCCTGATCGGGCTTGAGGTCAAACGCGAGTTCGTTGAAGGAGAACTCTCTTCGGCACGACAAGTCGTGCTACCCGGACTCGGTGCATTCGGTGGGATGATCGTCCCGGCAGCAATCTATGTGGCATTGAACTGGCAGGATTCGGTGGCCCTCGATGGCTGGGCAATCCCGGTTGCCACGGACATTGCATTTGCACTCGCGCTTCTCAGCGTATTCGGGCGTCGAGTACCCACAGCGCTCAAAGTATTTTTGCTGACACTTGCTATTTTCGATGATCTCGCAGCGATTGTAATTATCGCGATATTCTACTCAGCGGACCTATCTCTCAAGGCACTTGTGGTCGGTGCGGTCGCGTTGTCAGCCGGCATTGCCTTGAACCGGCTCAAGGTCACCCTTATCGCGGCTTATGTATTTCTTGGTGTGGTGCTCTGGGTTGCCATGCTGAAGTCAGGCGTACACGCAACCTTGGCTGGGGTGTTGATCGCCTTCTGTGTACCGTTGCAGGGCTCCAACGGGCGTTCGCCGCTGCGTGAACTCGAGCATGATCTGCATGCCCCTGTCACATACGCGATCCTGCCGATATTCGCCTTCGCCAACGCCGGGCTTTCGCTCAGCGGTATCGGTATTGGCGACCTGTTGCATCCGGTGACACTCGGTGTCGCAACGGGGCTCTTCATTGGGAAACCTCTCGGCATTGTTATTTTTATCGGCCTTGGCGTGCTGCTGCGCCTAGTGTCCCTGCCCAAGGACGTCACCTGGTATCAGATTTTGGGTGTGGCTTGGGCATGCGGCATTGGTTTCACAATGAGCCTCTTTATTGCAGGTCTTGCCTTCCAACACGGCAGCGGTGAGTATTTTGCTGGAGACCGGCTGGGTATCCTGATCGGATCTATGGCGTCTGCCTTGGCAGCATGGCTGATGCTACATTGGAGTCTGGGACCTGCTCAGGGGCAGCCCGATGCTGGTGAAATAAGCGAAAACGCAGCCGAAATGCACTGACATCCCTGAAACTGCAGGGATACCTCACGCAGTCATGTCAACTCCGGGAGGAAGAATTTGAAGTCAGGCCGCGAGGCGGCTTACATTCATTTTCATTCCGTACTTTGGTCGCATGGTCGTTGCAGCCTGAGGCTCCACGACGTGGCCCGGGAACAGGGAGAGTTCATATCTCTGCATGATGAGTGCTACGGCCAGCTTGCTCTGCATGAGTGCCATGTGCGAGCCAATGCAGTTGCGGTGTCCGGCTGCAAAAGGGATATAGGCAAATCGCGACCGGCCGACTGACCGTGCCTTGTCAAAGCGCTCCGGATCAAACCGGTTCGGGTCCTCCCAGTACTGTGCAAGGCGGTGGGTCACATACGAGGAGATGATGACGGTCGTATCCTTGGGGACGCGGTAACCGCCGATCAGGTGGTCCTGCAGAGCTACCCGCGAAAACGAGTGTACCGATGAATACAGCCGCAGGGATTCCTTGATGACCTTCTCGGTATATTCCAGCCGGTTGAGCAGGTCCGGTGTCAGTTCCTGGTCGCCGACGATCGAGTTCAGTTCCTCATAGATACGCTGCTTGACCTCGGGGTAGCGGTCAATCACGTACATGGTCCAGCACAGCGAGGTCGCGGTCGTTTCAAACGCGGTCACGAAAAGTGTCAGCACCTGGTCCCTGAGGCTGCGCCGGTTTTGCCTGATCCATCTTTCCGGGTCCTCGCCATCTTCAATGAGATGTTTCAGAAAACCGATGTCTTCTTGCATGATTGAAGGGTATTCCTCCAACAATTCGTACACGCACCGGTTTAATTGTCGCAAGGCCAGCCTGAAATTAACGGTTTTCCTCAGGTTTTTTGCACTCAGCAGGCTGGCCTTGAGGTCTGTCATTTCCGGCCAGTTCATCCGGATCTGGTTGTAGATGCTGGCCACGGTCGGGGCCCGTTTCTGAAAGCCCCAACCCATCACCCATACGCCGGCCAACAGCTGGGTCAGGAGATTGAACTGGTACTCAAGCTCGATCGGGTCCCCTGCCTCAGCGGGCCCTTGCCACGTGTCTATGAACTGGGCCGCGAGCCTGGAAATCCAGTTGAGCTGGGTATTCAGCGCTTTCGCCGTAAATTTCGGCTGCGCGTGGGTGCGCTGCTCTTTCCAGACCAGTCCCTCGCTCAGCAGCATGCCTTCGCCGATGACCATCCGAACCTGCTTGTACCGGGTATTCTTCTTGTACTTGTCGAAATTGTCGA
>JAPOYL010000022.1 GCA_026706595.1 Gammaproteobacteria bacterium
CGCCAGAAGGAAGTTCTCAAAAAAATGCGTGCCGAGGTGGATGTCCTGACTCTGACAGCAACCCCGATTCCAAGAACACTGAACATGTCACTGAGTGGATTGCGTGACCTGTCCATAATTGCAACACCACCCAGTCATCGCCATGCAATCAAGACCTTTGTCGGCACCTGGGACACGCACACCATACGGGAAGCCTGCCTCCGTGAACTCAAGCGCGGCGGGCAAGTCTTTCTGTTGCACAACGAAGTCCGCAGCATCGAGAAGACCGCCAGAGAAATTCGGAAATTACTGCCAAATACCATTGTCGGGGTTGCACACGGGCAAATGCCTGAACAGGATCTCGAGCGGGTTATGGTCGATTTCTATCATCAGCGTTTCAATGTACTGGTGTGCACTACAATCATAGAAAACGGAATCGACATCCCTTCAGCCAATACGATCATTGTCAATCGTGCGGATAAACTGGGACTGTCCCAGCTTCATCAAATCCGAGGCAGGGTTGGCCGGTCCAGTCACCGGGCCTATGCCTACCTGATCGCTCCGCCAAAATCTGCAATGTCGGAAAATGCCGTAAAACGGCTCGAAGCCATTGAAGCTCTGGAAGAGCTGGGTGCCGGGTTTACGGTGGCTACTCATGACCTGGAGATCAGGGGGGCCGGTGAATTGCTGGGCGCTGAACAAAGCGGTCAGATCCATGAAATTGGATTCAGCCTGTACAACCAGCTTCTCGCACGTACCGTAGCTGCACTCAAGGCAGGCGAAATCCCCTCAGCTGATCTGCCACCTGATCATGGAACAGAGGTGGACCTGGGTGTGCCGGCCCTGCTACCGGAGGATTATGTGCCTGACGTGCATACGCGGCTGATGCTCTACAAGCGAATTGCGAGCGCAAGAAACACGGATGACCTGAATGACCTTGAAGTTGAACTGATCGATCGGTTTGGTCTGCTGCCGGAATATGCAAAAAATCTTTTCAGTGTCACGCAGGTCAAACTGGTCGCAGAACATTATGACGTGACCCGGATACGGGCCGGAAGCGAATCTGTGCACCTGAGTTTTGCAAAATCACATAAGATAGACGTGAACAAGTTGCTGGCGCTTGTTCAAGAAAACCCTTCCATGTATAAGCTGAGCAGTGCCGAGAAACTTACGATATATGCTGAAATGGAGGACGTGCAACAGAGAGTTGAAACCATCGGCGGGTTGCTGAACGGCTTAGAGCTCAAGCAAGCTGCCTAAATCCTGGTCTTTTTTAATCATGAGAATCCATACCCGGATAAACTGCATTTTGTTCTTCTCCCTGCTATGGGTCTGTCAGCCTGTCCTTGCAAAAGACTACATAGTCGAGATGATCTTTTTTGCCAATGTGCCGGCTGCGGAAGAACCCTTGGCACAGGTGGCCGAACCCGTGACACTTCCTGATCTGCAGGATGCCATTTTGCTGGATGACAGTGCACTTCTTCATGATTTTCTGCCCCTGCCCCAGGAAGCACTGGAACTGGCTGACCAGGCGGCTGCATTGACAGCTTCCGAAAAGTACCAAATTCTGGAGCATGTAGCCTGGCTGCAACCTGGGCTTGCAAAAAGACAAGCCATTCCGGTCCGTATTCAGGCGGGTCTGGACTACAGCGGTGAATTTGGTGAACACGCGCCAGTCCACCTGGTCACGGAGGATCAGGGCATGCAGGAACAACATGCAATCAGTGAACTGGATGGTACGGTCAAGGTGGTCCTCGGGCGCTACCTCCATGTATTCACGGACCTCGTCTACCGCAGACCCGTTCACAAAAACATGAGTAGTGAGCCTGTCACCGATGTCTCAGGGTATGGTCGCGTTCTTGCAGATTTCCCCTTGAAGGTACATCGGAAAATGCGCAGCAAGGAGCTGCACTACATCGATCACCCGTTGTTCGGCATTCTGGTAGAAATACGCCCTGCGCAGAGCGAAGACGAAACCTCTTGACTCTGCCTTTGCTGGCATTCGACATGATGCCCGACAGGCAAGCCACCTTCACGAACGACTTTGACCCCGGGCCTGTGCTGACTTCTTGGTTGTCACTGGATTGCAGCAAGGCCAATCAAAAACAACGCTTCTGTTTATGAGTTGAAGTGCCTTGCAGAGGCGATCAAAAGCTGTCTGATGGCAAGAATTTCCTGCTCTACTGTCTTTTGCACCTCGGCCATGTCGATTTTTTCCTTGCTGTCTGCACAACCGGCAGCCCAATTTACACAAAACGCACACGTTGTATAACAAAGACCCAGTTCGCTTGCCAAGGATGCTTCAGGCATCGCCGTCATCCCGACGATGTCACAGCCATCGTTGGCCATACGCTTTACTTCGGCAGCCGTTTCCAATCGAGGGCCCTGGGTGACTCCATAGATGGCACCATCCAGCAGGTCAAGACCGATGTCTGCAGAAGCACGAAGCACGATTTCACGGAGTTCACGACAAAATGGCTCGGTAAAATCGATGTGGGCCACCTGCTCAAGGTCCTCTTCAAAAAAAGTGTGTTTGCGGCCGTAGGTGTAATCAATGATCTGGTCGGGAAGAATAATCTTTTTCGGCGAAGCAGCCTGGTTGATGCCCCCAACCGCGGCAACACCGATGATGTGCGTAACACCAATCTCATGCAATGCCCAGACATTGGCACGATAATTTACCCGATGTGGCGGGATATTGTGCAGGGGACCGTGGCGCAGCAGAAGAGTAATCTCCTCACCTCCCAACTCCACAGTTTTCAGCACACTGCTGCATGCACCAAAGGGTGTATCCACGTGCTGTTCCCTGATGGTCTTCAGATCACCAAATGCTGCGAATCCCGTGCCCCCGATGATCGCAAGGTGCTTTACCGTCATCGCACGCCTGCCATCTTATACATTGTATGAAAACTGGATGTGGGTTCTACATCAGACATCTGAAACTCCTCTCCTACACATCTCGCCTTGCAGGCCCTAGGGCCGCGGCGGAGAAGTTTCATTTTCAGTGGGGTCGAAGTGCAAAACCTGAGTCGGGTAAGCAATGCTCGCGTGGTGCTTTTCGATGATCTCGGAAATCTTCAACAAGACATCCTGCTTGACCTCGTGAAACCGGATCCAGTTTGTGGTTTTCGTGAACGTGTATACAAAAAAGTCCACTGACGAGTCACTGAACTGGTTGAAATTCACAATCATTGTCTGCTTTTGATCGATCTCCTCATGCTGTTTCAGCATATCCTTGACTTCATGTACGATCGCATCCATTGAATGGATATCGTCGTAACGAATCCCGATGGTTTCATAGATTCTTCGATGCGACATGCGGGAAGGGTTTTCTACGATGATGCTCGCGAAAACCGAGTTCGGGACATAGAGAGGTCGCTTATCAAACGTCCGGATCCGGGTCTGGCGCCATCCGATTTCCTCGACTGTACCTTCGATTTCCTTGTCCGATGAACAGATCCAGTCCCCAACCTTGAAGGGTCGGTCAAGGTAAATCATCAGGCCGCCAAAGAAATTGGACAACAAGTCTTTGGCAGCAAAACCCACGGCAATGCCACCAATTCCTCCAAAAGCGAGAATTCCGGAAATGCTGAAGCCAAGGGTTTGCAGCATGACCAGGGCTGCAGTAATGAAAACAGACGCATTGACAAGTTTGACCAATGCATGGGTGGTGGTTACATCCACACTGCCCCCCTGCCGAGAGTGCTTGCGGATGAAGGCCTTCTCAAACTCTCGGACAAAGCGGATCAAGAACCAGGTAAGTATGGCTATCACCGAAATATCGCGCACCGGATTGATCGATGTGACAGTGACTGCCGCTGTTTAGCTTGTAACCCTACAGGCCGCTCATACAATC
>JAPOYL010000027.1 GCA_026706595.1 Gammaproteobacteria bacterium
GTCGTGGATCCCGCAAGGGATTGAAATGGCGGGTAATCCGGCCAGGTTGATCGAGATGGTGTAGATATCCGACAGGTACATCGTGACAGGATCGTCGGTCTTCTCACCAATGCTGAATGCCGGCTCCGGTGCGGTAGGGCCCAGGATAAAGTCCACTTCCTGGAACGCCTTGCTGAAGTCTGTCCTGATCAGGCGGCGAATCTGTTGTGCCTTCCCGTAGTAGGCGTCGTAATAGCCGGTCGACAATGCGTAGGTCCCGATCATGATCCTGCGCTTGACTTCGGGGCCAAATCCCTCACTGCGGCTGCGATGATACAAGTCGTGCAGATCTTCCGGGTCCTTGCACCGGTGGCCGAACCTGACCCCGTCAAAGCGTGACAGGTTCGAAGAGCATTCAGCCATGGCGATGACGTAATAGGCGGGAATCGCCAGTTCCGTGTTCGGCAAACTGATGTGCTTGATGATGCAGCCCTGTTGTTCGGCCCAGTCGATCGCACGGGTGATGATGGTCCGTACCTCCGGGCGCAGACCGGTACTGAAATACTCATCGGGTACGCCGACCGTGCTGCCTTCCAGCGGGTCATCCAGTGCCGACATGTAATCCGGCACCGGTTCATCCATGCTGGTGGAATCCCTGGCGTCGAAACCGGCCATCGCCTGAAGGAGATAGGCACAGTCCTGTGCAGATTTTCCAAAGGGGCCCGCCTGGTCCAGGCTGGAAGCATAGGCCACCATGCCGTATCGCGATATGCGTCCATACGTAGGCTTGAGTCCCGTCACCCCGCAAAACGCGGCTGGCTGGCGGATGGATCCGCCGGTATCGGTCCCGGTCGCCAGCGGTACGAGGCGCGCGGCCACGGCAGCGGCTGAGCCACCCGATGAGCCTCCGGGTACACAGCCGTGATCCCATGGGTTCCGCACGGGCCCGTAGTAACTGTTCTCACTGGATGACCCCATCGCGAATTCATCCATGTTGGTCTTGCCCAGTACCACGCAACCGGCCTGCTCCAGCTTTTGCACCACGGTCGCATCATACGGAGCGATGAAGTTATCCAGCATTTTGGATCCGCATGATGTCCGTATACCGTGCGTGCAGAATATATCCTTGTGTGCAAGGGGAATCCCGGTCAGCGGTCCATGCTTACCTTCCCGGATTCGCCGGTCCGCATGGCCGGCCTGCGAGATGGCGCGTTCGCCCGTCTCGGTGATGAATGCGTTGAGGTGCCTGTGTGCCTGCATGCGGTGCAGGAAATGCCGGGTAAGCTCGACGCTGGAGAATTGCCGACGGCTCAATCCGGCTGCTAGCTGTTGAACAGAAAGCTCTTCCATACAAGATGTCCGCTAACTGAAAATGCCCGGGACCCTGAAGCGTCTGCCCGAAATTCTACTCGATCACCTTGGGCACCAGGTACAGGCCTTTTTCAGTCCGCGGCGCTATGGCCTGGAACTCCTCGTGCCGGTCCGCTTCCGTCACCGTGTCTTCCCGCAGTCTCTGACTGGCATCCAGGGGGTGCGCCATGGGCTCGACGCCCCGGGTATCGACTGCGTTCATCTGCTGCACCCAGGCAAGGATTCTGGGCAGGTCCACGGCATACTGTTCTGCTTCTTCTGCATTGACATGCAGCCTTGCCAGATGGCTGATTTTCAGGATTTCTTCACGTGTAATGGACATTACCAAGCTCTCACTCTGCAACAAGACCTGCCTGTCACCACACGACGAGGGTTGCGGGGCAAGGGTTTCGGCACACCCCGCATAAGCACCCGGGTCCCCGATCCGGATCCCGCCATCGGCACACAGGCAATGTACTGCGGCATGACAACCTACCACACTTAATATGGCCTTGCTCAAAATTTTAGCCACTGATAGAGTAGCCCATCACCTCATTCAGATATCAACCCACTACTTCATCATATGTTCAAGCGCATACTGAGTTTCTTTTCCAAGGACCTGTCCATCGATTTAGGCACGGCCAACACGCTGATTTACATGCGTAACAAGGGAATCGTGCTGAATGAACCGTCAGTGGTGGCAATTCGCAACAATCCGGACGGAGGGCCCCGGACCATCGAGGCGGTCGGTGTAGCCGCCAAGGGAATGCTGGGCCGTACTCCCGCCAACATCGACGTCATTCGCCCGCTGAAAGACGGGGTGATCGCTGACTTCACCACCACGGAAAAAATGCTGCAGCATTTTATCCGCAAGGTGCACAAGAGCCGCCTGTTCAGACCCAGCCCAAGAGTCCTGGTATGCGTGCCATGCGGTGCCACCCAGGTCGAGCGCCGGGCGATTCGCGAATCGGCGCTGAGTGCCGGTGCGCTCAAGACCTACCTGATCGAAGAACCGCTGGCGGCAGCGATGGGTGCCAACCTGCCGATCAAGGAGGCATTCGGTTCCATGGTGCTGGACATCGGAGGCGGGACCTCGGAGGTGGCCGTGCTCTCCCTGAACGGCATCGTGTACTCTTCATCCGTACGGATCGGCGGAGACCGGCTGAACGAATCCATCATCAACTACGTGCGTCGAAATTATGGCGTACTGATAGGTGAATCCACTGCAGAACGCATCAAGCATGAAATCGGCTCGGCCTACCCGGGCAAGGAAATGCAGGAAATCGAGGTCAAGGGCAGGAACCTGTCCGAAGGCATACCCAAAAGCTTTTCCCTGAACAGCAACGAAATTCTCGAGGCACTGCAGGAGCCCCTGCAGGGCATCATCAGTGCAGTGAGAACTGCGCTGGAGCAGACCCCCCCGGAACTTGGAGCCGATGTCGCCGAGCGAGGCATTGTGATCACCGGCGGCGGGGCCTTGCTGCAGGATCTGGACCGGCTGATCACCGAAGAGACCGGGATACCGGTTGTGGTGGCGGACGACCCGCTTACCTCCGTTGCACGCGGTGGTGGACGAGTACTCGAGATGATGAGCGAGGTAGGGGCCGAGTTGCTGGCCCGCGATTAGTACTGCCGGCCGGCACGGTTTGCCGAAATCAGCTTTCAGCTCCTGCAGATTCACCTTTGAGGAGAGCTTGCCATCAAACCACTGTTTTTCCTGAACCCCTCCACATCCGTACGGCTGATCCTCCTGGCCATGCTCTCTATAGGCATGATGGTGACCGACTATCACTATAACCGTCTGGGTGTCTTGCGTTCAGGGATCAGCGCGGCGATGTATCCCGTCGAATACCTGGCCTGGCTGCCTTCAAAAATATACAGCCTGGGTGCAGAAGCATTTGCCACCCGTGACCATCTGCAGGAAGAAAATGTCAGACTGCACTCGAAGCAGACCCTGCTTGAGTTTGAACTGCAAAAGCTCGCGATCCTTGAGCAGGAAAATGCCCGCCTGCGCAAGCTCCTGTCTTCCATCAAAGACCTGAAAGAAGAACAGGTGCTCGTTGCAGAGCTTCTTTCCATAGACCTGGATCCGTACCGTCAGCGCGTGGTTTTCAACAAGGGGACACGGGACGGAGTGTACGAGGGACAGCCTTTACTGGGTGCAAGAGGCATCATCGGTCAGGTTGACAAGGCCGGGCCTTTCCATTCCGTGGCCATCCTGATTTCGGACCCCAGTCATGCCCTGCTGGGTGTGATCGCCCGCAGCGGCCATCGCAGCCTGGTGGTTGGCACCGGGAATGCCGACAAGCTTGAACTTCAGGCCATCGTGAGC
>JAPOYL010000008.1 GCA_026706595.1 Gammaproteobacteria bacterium
AGTTAATGCGCGAGTGCGAACTAAGTGATCGTGGCATCACCTACCGAGGCATTGGAGGGCTGATCACCGAGCTACAAGCAGCGAAGAGTATGGAGCATGTCCAGTTCGATTCGCTGGCCAGGGAACGCAAACCGGTGTTTGCCGGCGGGCTGGTTGTGCTGAAGGCAATTTTTTCCGAACTCGAAATAGAAGAAATGACAGCCTCGGAAGGCGGTCTCCGTGAAGGCTTGCTGTACGACTTGGAAGGCCGGATCCACCACCATGACACACGGGATAGAACTGTGCTTTCCCTGATGCGTCGCTACCATGTGGACTCCGAGCATTCAGCGAGAATCAAGACCACGGCATTGCGGCTACTGGAAAAAGTATCCAATGTCCTCAAAATTGACAAAGACCTGGCCTACCCGTTTTTGATATGGGCTGCGGATTTGCACGAGATCGGCCTGGACATCTCCCATTCACGTTACCATCGGCATGGTGCGTACATACTCAGTAATGGAGACTTGCCCGGGTTCTCATGGAACGAACAGCGTTTGCTTGCCTGTCTGGTAGGCAATCACCGGCGTAAGATCAGCATGGAACTGGTCGATCAGTTGCCGGCCCGCTGGCAGAATCAGGCCATGTACATGATTGTCATCCTGCGACTGGCCGCGTTGATCAACCGCGACCGGGTACCAAAAAAGTTGCCGCCCGTGAAAGTGCGAAAGAGCGCTGGCTGTGCGGAAATCGTACTCGCCCAAAAGTGGCTGCAAAAGCACCCCTTGACGGTTGCAGAACTCATGCAGGAAGAAAGCTTCCTGGAAGTTTTGGGCGTCAATATGAAAATTGGGGGGGTCGACTGCTAGTAGCTGGCTCGTGCCAACCGATTGAGCAGCGATTGTTGAGCACTGTAGGCATCCGGCTCGTGACCCTGAAGCGGTATGTAGTTGCCGTCTGACTGCAGGATCCACGCTTGCTGGCCGTCTTTCAGGTAGACCTCAAGTTCATCGGCAATGCGGTCCCGCAAGGCTGGATCGCGTATCGGCCAGCAAACCTCCACGCGGCGGAAAAAGTTCCGGTCCATCCAGTCGGCACTTGAACAAAACACCTTGGGGTCTCCATTGTTCAGGAAATAGCAGGCGCGTGTATGCTCCAGAAAGCGTCCGACAATCGAGCGGACCTCGATATTCTCGGATATGCCTGGCAAACCCGGTCGCAAGCAGCAAGTGCCCCGCACGATCAGCTGGATTTTCACCCCGGCGCATGAAGCACGATACAGGGCCTGAATGACTTGCGGTTCAACCAGCGAGTTGAATTTTGCAATGATCCGGGCGGGCTGGCCCTGTTTGGCATGTTCAATTTCGTTGTCGATCAGCTCAACTAGGCTGTTGTACAGGGTAAACGGGGCTTGCAGCACAGTGTTCAGGCTGGGAACCTTGGTGAAACTGGTGAGCTCAAGAAAAATCTCGTGGGCATCGGCGGTCAGCCGCGTATCACAGGTGAACATCCCGTAGTCCGTGTACAAACGCGTGGTCTTCTCGTGGTAGTTTCCTGTACCAAAATGGGCATAGCGCCTCAGGCCGTCTTCTTCACGACGTACAATCAGGATCATCTTGCCATGGGTTTTCTTGCCCACAATTCCATACACGACATGAGCCCCGGCCTTTTGCAAACGGTTTGCGAGGGAGATATTGGCAGCCTCATCAAATCGTGCCATGAGTTCGATGACGACCGTGACTTCCTTGCCGGCACGAGCGGCCTTGACCAGGTTGTCAACAATGGGTGAATCCGGTCCGGTCCGGTACAGCGTCTGCTTGATGGCCAGTACCTTGGGATCCTCCGCTGCTTGGCGCACGAAGTCTATCACCGGGGCGAACGACTGGTACGGGTGATGCAGCAGGATGTCTGCCTGCTTGATCTGGGTAAACAGATTGACGCTGTGGCTGAATGTCTGCGGCAGGCCAGCAGAGAACGGCGGGTACTTCAGGTCCGAATGCTCGACCAGATCGTAGGCTTGGCTGAGCCGGTTCAGATTTACCGGTCCGTTCACACGGTACAGGTCAACTGCAGTTAATGAAAACTGCTGCAGAAGATAAACTACAAGTTCTTCCGGACAATTGTCGGCCACCTCAAGACGTACGGCATCCCCGTACCTGCGTGAGGCAAGTTCGCCTTCAAGAGCCCGCATGAGATCATCAATTTCCTCGTCATCCAGAAACAGGTCGCTGTTGCGCGTCAGCCTGAACTGGTAACTGCCCTTGACGGTCAGGCCTTCGAATAATTCGTTTACGAAGGCGTGCATGACCGAGGATAGAAAGACATAGTTTTCGCCTTCCTGTTCGTTGATTTCATCAGGCAGGCGAATCAGCCGCGGCAGGGATCGAGGCGCCTGTACAACAGCATGTTCCCCCTCGCGCCCAAAGGCATCCAGACCTTCAAGTTGGACAATAAAGTTGAGCGCCTTGTTGATGATGCGGGGAAAAGGGTGGGCCGGATCGAGACCGAGAGGGCTCAGTACCGGTTCGACTTCGTCCAGGAAGTACTGGCGTAACCACATACTTTGCTCGGGCGTCCACTGTTCACGGGCAACGAAACGGATATTCTGGGCATCCAGTTCGGGCTGGAGTTCTTCATTGAAGACGCGGTACTGCTCGGCTACGAGTTCAGAGGCTTCTGTGTGAATATGCTTGAGCAAATCCCGAGGTGTGATTCCATCCGCTGTGATATGCGCGATGTCCAGTTCGATATGTTGCTTGACCCCTCCGACACGGATTTCAAAAAACTCGTCCAGATTGCTGCAGGAGATACACAGGAACTTGAGCCGTTCGAGCAAAGGGGTGGAGGAGTCCCGTGCCTGTTGCAGTACACGGGTATTGAACTTCAGCAGGCTGAGTTCACGGTTGATGTAATTTTCGGCAAGTCCGAAATTCTGCTCGTCCACGTCTTGCAACCACAGTGTTGTGCGTTACTGCGAAGTATACGCGAAGCCTCTTTTGGTATGAATGGAGTTACTCGAAGAACCTTGCATAAGCGATCAAGCCCCATACCACGAGCAAGGTGAACAAACTGATAATGACGGCTGCAGAGCCGATGTCTTTGGCCCGTTTCGAAAGTTCATGATACTCATGACCAATGCGGTCGATGACTACCTCAACACAGGTGTTGAGAAGTTCAACAATCAAAACGATTGAAACGGATGCCAGCAGCAGAGCAATCTGCGCAGTGTTTTCACCAAGCCAGAAGGCGGCGGGAAACAGCACGATGGCAAGAAGCAGTTCCTGCCTGAAGGCCTCTTCGCTTTTCCATGCAGCATGAAGACCAGCCACACTGTTTGAAATTGCATAGAGGAGACGCTTAAGTCCTGTGTGGGGTGAACCTGCCATGTCGGTAAACCAAGTGTAGAGACCTTATCATCTGTGCATCAACATACATGCCCTATGGTAAAATTGGTACCCGCTTTTCAGACGCTACGAATTCCGGCATGACAAAAATGAAACCGGTTTTATTCCTGATATGCCTTGCTGCAGGCTCGGTCTTAGCGAACGAGCAACGCATCATCTACGATTTCGAATACGGGATATTCTCGCGCGGCATGGAGGAGTTCAAGGAAGGTGACCGTACGGTAACCAGCGAAGGACCGCTGGACCCCGTGACCGTGATTCCGGCCCGGCTGGGAACCAAGTTCGGGATCCGTTACTGGCTGTCCCGAGGTGGATTTGACGACAAGCCCACGCTGCATCTGATCTATCACGTGCCGACCATGGTCCATCCCAACACCGGCGAGTACATCGACAAGATCGAAATCCTGCAAGAGGCGTCTGCTCTGGATTACACACATACCATGGCCTTTGAGTTTGCCGAACAGTACGAACTGGTTCCCGGTGAGTATCGTTTTTACATATTCTTTGAAAACCAGAAGCTGCTGGAGCAGGTTTTCCAGGTTGTGTTGAGGTAAGTTTAGATCGAGTGTTCTGGGGTCGTGATCTGCATCACGGTCGTAGTGCCGTTTTTCTTATTCAGTTTGAATGCCAGTATTGGCGGCATGACGTTGCATGCCCGATTTGGGCTAAGCTCGGGTGAATCGCGATTGTCGAAAAATTTTCCTGCTGTATAAAAGGCTACCAAGCAAACCTTCTCGTCGTGCTCATTGCGAAATGATGCAGGATACATGGAACTTGGGCATTGTGATTGAGTGGAGCCAGGGAACTGCAGGGACGGTAAATTGAAGCCGTCAGGGCTTTAGGCTCCTGCCTGTGGAGAAGAGGCCGCCAGAAAGCGGCCTTGTTCAAGCACCGAAGTGTCAAGTGTCATTCAGAACACGTACTGGGCACGAAAGGACATTGCCTGCCCGTCATCCTCATCACCGCTGTTATTCGCGTGATCCGCATCGGCATCCAGATAGTTCAACATGAATCTGACGTTATTGGTGGCATACCAGTTGAGGCCCAGGGTCAGCAGCTCGTATTCGGTTTTCTCAGCCTCGGCTTCGACATCGAGCTCACCGTCCGCATACTTGGCGACCAATTCCCAGGCCCCCATTGGGCCCTTGGGCTTGACCCTGTCAAACTTGCCGGACTTGCCCTTGTAGCCACGGGTTTCTCCCGTGAGCACATAGCTTGCCTGAACATACGAGCCTTCTATGTCAACATCGGAAGGTGTGCCTTCATCGCCGGCATCAAAATCTGCCTGATGGTATTCGCCCTGCAGGGAGAGCGGGCCCATCACCAAGGCTCCTTCCAGACCAAACTGGTTTGCTTCATCAACTCCAATGTCTTTGAAATCAATCGGCCTGGACTGGATGGTGTGTGTGCCCAGACGTGTGCTAAAGCGTTGCGTTGCTCCATCACCAAAATCGCGGGTAGCGTAGGACCCGGCGAGATGCACAAAGCTGCCTTCACCGATTGGCATATGCGTACCGAGTCTGGTGGCAATGCTGTATGCATCGCTGCCATCCTCATCCTCTTTGTCCTCGTCGATCAAAGCTGCCTGCCAAAACAACGGTCCACCATGTCCATGGAGTGCGACCTGGAAGGAGGGTTTTCCGACCAGGAAGCCAAGCCCGCTCGCCGGCGAGCGTTCGATGGTGTTGATCCATTTGTCGCTGGTCAGCTCTTCCAGTCCGAATGGTGCCTTGAAACGACCGACCAAGATCTTGCCAAGTGCCAGGCCCTTGTAGGCAAGATATCCGGAATTCACTTCAGCCTCGCCTTCATCGACGTCGATCGTGAGATAATAGGCCCAGTCCTGACCGGAAGTGCCTTTCAAAGTCACACGTGTGCGACGAAACTCGGACTCTGATGCCGTGTCATCATCGCCATTATCAGCATAGTTCCAGATGCCATCGTAGCTGTCATAGTCGTACTGGATCATCCCGCCGATGGCGAAGCTGTTGCCATTGTTCGACTTGATCTTTATGCCGCCGCCGGTAGTGCTGATCATGATTTCTTCCTTGGAGGTCACCGCACCTGCAAAGGCTACTGAACCCCAACAGAATGCAGCGATCAGGCTAACCAGGCCAAGAAAACGTACGGTGTGTCTCACGATATAGCCTCCCTATTTTTATGAGTGATGCCAATTGGTCTAATCCGGATTTGAGAGTCTAGCAATCGTATGCATTCGGTATGAAATGAATGTGAATAAATTGTTATAGTTTTGCTACATTTAGACACGCACACCGCACACTGATTTCTTACAGACTCGCAAATTTGGACGAGCTACAGATGCTTTTCAGTCGTGTTCAGTAATTCTCACCTAGCTGGGCCAAAAATTTGCAAATCGAGCAAAGTTCCAGAGCGAGTGTAATAGCTGTGTAACAAATTTTAAAAATAATGAGACGTTATTTTTAAAATCAGGTCGATTTTTATGCAAAACCGAAGTACGCTCGAAGTCTCCCCCAACTACCAGATCGAGAGCCAGCCCATGAACGGCAAGCGGATTCTGCTGGTGGAAGATGAGCCTGCCATCCGCGAGATGGTTACCTTTGCCCTGGGTCAGAGCGGCTATGTGATTGACGAAGCCGAGGACAGCCGTACTGCCGAAGCCAAGATGTCCGAGCACTTGCCTGACCTGATCCTGCTTGACTGGATGTTGCCCAACGTCAGCGGGCTGGAATTGCTGCGCCGCTGGAAGCGCAATGAGTCCACACAGGAAATTCCGGTGATCATGCTTACCGCAAAGGTTGAGGAAAGGGACCGGGTGGACGGCTTGGATTCAGGAGCAGATGATTACATTCTCAAGCCGTTTTCGGTGAAGGAATTGTCCGCCCGTATCCGTGCCGTATTGCGAAGGAGTTCAGGCGCTATCGAGGACCAGGTCAGCGTTGGCCCCATCAAGCTGGATTCAAAAGCCCATCGCGTCCACGTGCATGA
Organism: Gammaproteobacteria bacterium; assembly: GCA_026706595.1. Classification (GTDB taxonomy): domain Bacteria; phylum Pseudomonadota; class Gammaproteobacteria; order UBA4575; family UBA4575; genus WTFY01. Next base: position 6,348 of record JAPOYL010000008.1, read on the forward strand.
AGAGGTGATCAATCTGGGTCCGACGGAGTTTCGCTTGCTCGAGTTTTTCATGACCCATCCTGATCGGGTCTATTCCCGTGCCCAGTTGCTGGACTATGTGTGGGGCCGTAACATGTATGTGGAGGAGCGAACCGTGGATGTGCACATTGTGCGCTTGAGAAAATTGCTTAAACCTCTGGACTGTGCCCACATGATCCAGACCGTGCGCGGTTACGGATACCGGCTCTCAGTCAGCAAGTAATGTCCTTCAGTGCATGGCTGTCAGAACTCAACCGCGTACTGATCGTATTTGTACCGTGCGCTATTGCGGGCATGGTCAGTGGCAACATGGTGGTGTTTTTCATCATTGGCCTCATCGCATATGGCCTGTGGACGGCAGGCCAGATGGCCACTCTGAAAAAATGGTTCGATAGCGGTGCCCGTGCTGGCGAGGCTCCGGAATTCATAGGCATCGCTGACCAAATGGTGTCTGGCGTCGCCGACCTGCAAAGGCAAAACAGCGCCCGGCAAGATTCACTGGAAAGGTTAGTCAGTCAGTTTAATGAGTTGACCGCGGCCCTTCCGGATGCCGTGATCGTGCTGAAGCCCTCTGGTGAAATCCAGTCCTCCAACGAGGCAGCAGATAATCTTTTGCATATCAGCCCAAACGGCGATACTCATTCAAGGATTACGCAGTTGTTCCGGGACCCCTTGTTCACCGAATACTTCTTTGCTGGCAAGTTCGATGAGCCGCTTGAGGTTCAGGCAACGACCACCGGTGACAAGGAATTGAGTATTCGTATCATCCCGTTTAGTGAAGACAGGCTAGTGCTGATTGCACAGGATATGTCACAAACTGCACGGATTCATGAAATGCGGCGCAGTTTCATTTCCAATGCCTCGCATGAGTTACGTACTCCTTTGACGGTGATACTCGGTTACCTGGAAACGTTGTCTGGACACCCAAAGCTTCCTGAGGAATGCAAGGCTGCAACTCATTCTGCAGAGCTTCAGGCCCGGCGCATGAAGCAACTGGTGGAGGATCTGCTGGCGCTATCACGCATCGAGTCCACTGCCTCGGTAGCCAAGGAATCTGAAGCCATACCGGTGGGCTCCATCATCATGGACGTGGTCAAGGAGACAGAACTGTCCGCGACCATTTGTCAGCACGACATCCGCACACAAATCGAGACAGATGCGAGTTTGAAAGGGGACTTGCAGGAAATTCACAGCGTCATTTCCAATCTGGTCAACAATGCCATCAAGCACACCGAGTTAGGCACATCGGTGCAGGTCAGCTGGAAAATGGCGGATCAGGATTCGGCCGAGTTGAGCGTGACCGATACGGGACAGGGGATTGCTCCGGAACACATTGAGCGGTTGACAGAAAGGTTCTACCGGGTGGATGCCGGTCGTTCACGCGAGAAAGGCGGGACGGGCCTGGGTCTGTCGATTGTCAAGCATGTAGTTGAACGGCATGAAGGCCACCTGAGGATCAGCAGCGAACTGGGGCAGGGTTCGTGCTTCACATGCAGTTTTCCCGCGCACCGCCTGATTTTGGAAAATCAATAAAACCAGTCACTTGGCTAGCGGTCAGGAGGATTCACAAAACTGTAATAATTTACCCATATGCTTGTAACACGGGCATCCCAAGATTGTGCAGCTATAACCATCACGATTTCATAACCGAAGGAGTTATAAATGTACACATTCATCGGCAAGTGTAATGCACTGCTGATAGCCTTTTTGCTTTTGCTGGCCATGTCTGTCTCAGCGGAAGTCAAGGTCGATCCCAAGCTTGGAGAGTATGCTGCCACCAGCGGTGTCTCTGGAAATTTGTCGAGTGTTGGATCAGATACCCTGGCAAATTTGATGACGCTCTGGGCAGAAGAGTACAAGCGTTTTTATCCTAACGTGAATATTCAGGTCCAGGCGGCTGGTTCTTCTACAGCCCCACCAGCGCTGACTGAAGGAACGTCAAACCTTGGCCCGATGAGTCGCAAGATGAAGAATAAGGAAATCGCGGCATTCGAGAAAAAATTCGGCTATAAGCCGACCCCGGTACCGGTTGCAATCGATGCCTTGGCGGTCTATGTCCACAAGGATAATCCGATCAAGGGCATGTCCATTACCGATGTGGATGCGATTTTTTCCAGTACGCGCAAGTGTGGCGGCAGAGCCGATCTGAATACCTGGGGTGATCTTGGGCTTCAAGGTGACTGGACCAAGCGGGACATTCAGCTGTTCGGTCGCAATTCCGTTTCAGGCACCTATGGCTACTTCAAAAAGAAAGCCCTTTGCAAAGGTGACTTCAAGCCCACGGTGAACGAGCAGCCGGGATCCGCTTCTGTAGTCCAGTCCGTGTCATCATCGCTGAACGGTATCGGTTTTTCCGGTATTGGATACAAGACCTCCGGAGTTCGTGCGGTGCCGCTTTCAAAGACCGCAGAACAGGACAGGATCGAGGCTACGCCAGACAATGCGATTTCCGGAAAGTACCCGCTGGCAAGGTTCCTCTACGTATATGTCAACAAGGCACCAGGAAAGCCTTTATCACCCCTTGAAAGCGAATTCATCAAGATGGTACTGGCAACCCAGGGACAGAAAGTGGTTGTCAAGGATGGGTATATCCCGCTGCCATCCAAGGTGGCAAGCAAAACACTGACCTCTCTCGGGCTCTAACCTTGACTCTGTGTTTGGATAACAATAACAGGCTTGGAGTGACCTCCAGGTGCAGGGTTGTAGTTACAGCCCTGCGATCATTTGCAAAGGCCCTGTAAAACCAGGGCCTTTTTTATTTAATGCGGGTCAGCACCCATAACAGGAAAGAAGATCCAGTCACATGCCGCAGGACACAAGTTCTACTAAGCCGCTGACCCCCGGGTCGCTTGAGTTCAACCGGCAGTTGTGGAAACGGCGCTCGGTACGGGATTTTCTCGCCCGTTATCTGGTGGGCGCGGGCGGCACGGCCGTGATCGCATCGATCATTCTGATTTTTGTGTTTTTGTTCGCGGTGGTGTTTCCCCTGTTCAAGGGTGCCGCGCTTTACCCGGTGTCCAGCTATTCCCTGCCGGATGCAACTGTCGGCGACTCCTTGCTGTATTCGACAGAAGAGCAAGCGGAGATTTCCATGCGCCTTGACACAAGTGGCACTGTGCACTTCTTTTATACGGATACCGGTACCACCATCCAGAAGTTCGATCTCCTGGCTGGTCTCAACGCCAAGATAAGCAGCTGGAAGCATGTCGACACCGAGCGGAACGTTCTTGCCCTGGGTCTGGATTCCGGACAGATACTCATCTTCCGTCACAGCTACGCCCTGAGGTATGCCGATGATCGCAGGACCATCATTCCCGAGATCAGCTTTCCATACGGGGAAGAACCCATTGATCTCGGCATCGGCCGTCAGGCAGTGGACCATTTTGCTATCGGGAACGATGAAGACGGGCTTACCATCTTTGCCTATACACAAGAAGGCCCAAGCCTCGTTGACTATGCAAAGGTCACTTCATTTCTGGATGAAGACGAGATTGTCCTGGAGCTGGCCAGTCAAGTGAGCCTGCCGTATGTCGACAGGCCAATGAAAGCCCTGCTGTCGCCTGAAAGGCGGTGGCTGTACCTGCTAAACGATGAAGGCGTGATTTCATTTTATGACATCCGTTCCGCGGATATGCCCGTACATGTCGAGGATGTCCAGCCCCTGGATGCGGGAAGTCGGCCCACGGCGTTCGAATTTCTAATCGGCGGCATATCGGTGCTACTCGGTGATGACCTGGGAAATATCCATCAATTGTTTCTGGTGCGTGACGAGGACGGCAATCAACACCTGACCGAGATCAGGAGGTTCAGCAGCGGGGCAGCGGCAATCACGGGTATCTTCGCCGAGCAACTGCGCAAAGGGTTTCTGGTGACCGACGATGCTGGCCAGATCGCGGTTTTTCACACCACGGCCAACCGTCACCTGCTTACGGAAAAAGTTTCAAACCATCCGCTTATGCACCTGAGTATCGCTCCAAGAAGCGACAAGATCGTTGCCGAGGACAGCAGCGGCCAGTTGCATGTGTGGAAACTTGATAATGAACATCCGGAAGCCTCCTTCAGTTCGATCTGGGGCAAGGTCTGGTATGAGAGCTACCCGGAACCGGACTATGTGTGGCAATCTTCCTCGGCTTCCAGTGATTTCGAACCGAAATTCAGCCTCACGCCGCTGACCTTCGGAACATTCAAGGCAGCGTTCTACGCCATGTTACTGGCCATGCCGCTGGCGATTTTTGGTGCCATCTTCACGGCGTACTTCATGGCACCGAAGATGCGGGGAACTGTCAAACCCACCATCGAGATCATGGAGGCGCTGCCAACCGTGATCCTGGGATTTCTGGCCGGCCTGTGGCTGGCGCCTTTTGTTGAATCGCACCTGCCCGGGATATTTGTCTGCCTGCTGGTGATACCGGCCGGGATGTTTGTGGCCAGTTTGGCTTGGTGGAACATTCCGGATCGCATCAGGCTGCTGGTCCCGGAAGGCTGGCAGGCCGCTCTGCTGATTCCGGTCGTCATACTGTGTACCTGGGTGGCCCTTGCGCTCAGCCCGTGGATGGAGAGCGTATTTTTTGGCGGCAATATGCGGATCTGGATGACAGACACTCTGGGTATCGGTTATGACCAGAGAAACTCGATCATCATCGGTATTGCGATGGGGTTTGCGGTCATCCCCACAATATTCTCTATTGCCGAAGATGCCGTGTTCAGTGTGCCAAAGCACCTGACCTCTGGCTCCCTGGCGCTCGGAGCCACGCCCTGGCAATCATTGGTACGCGTGGTTCTGCCTTCCGCCAGCCCTGGAATTTTTTCCGCGACCATGATCGGGCTTGGACGTGCGGTAGGGGAGACCATGATTGTCCTGATGGCGACCGGCAATACTCCGGTGATGGATTTCAGCATCTTTGAAGGCATGCGGACACTCTCTGCAAACGTGGCGGTGGAGTTGCCGGAATCCGAGGTAAACAGCACACATTTCAGGATTCTGTTCCTGGCAGCACTGGTGTTGTTCATCTTCACCTTTTTCTTCAACACGATTGCAGAAATTGTCCGCCAGCGGCTGCGGGAAAAGTACAGCACCCTTTAAGCAAACACCCGATGCACATACCTCATGTCTGACCAAACGAACAAAAGCTCTTTCACGTCGTTCATGTCGTCTGGGCAGCCTTGGGTGTGGATGAATGCAGGGGCCGTGGCCGTCAGCATGATCATGGTGGCAGGCTTGCTCTTTCTGATTGCCGTTCGGGGTCTGGGCCATTTCTGGCCCAAGACCGTGTATGAGATCGAATATGACAACGGCACCAACGTTGTACAAATTGTTGGTGAGCGGGTGGAAACCGAGGAGGTGCCCAGAAAGCGCATTGTGGAGTCCGGCATCAGAGTTGACAGCGACAAGGACCTCATCGAGCGCAGCCTCATTAAAGTAGGTATCCGCGAAGTGCTGGGTGTGGACTTCATGCTCACCGTGGCTCCCAATGAAAGGAGTGTGCGGGTTCCAGAGGATGTGATTGTGCTGGAGCGCACGCAATGGGGGAACTTCTATGGGTACCTGACAGATGTGAAAGAGGTTGGTAAAACCGTAGATGTGGCCGATGCGGACCTGTGGAGCGAACTTGAACACCGGTTACATCGTGTTACGGAGTTACGCGAGCGGATCGAGCACATCGAGAAAAACAAAATCGGTTCGATCAACTTCCAGTTGGAAAAACTGCGCCTCAAACGACGGGGCCTGGAACTGAAAGGCATCACTGATCAGGGGTCTTATGACCTGCTCAGCACTGAACAGGATATGTACACACGTGATTACGAGGTGCTGAAAGAAGAACTGGATGAGCTTTATCGGGATATTACCCGGGACAGCATTACTGCACGTGTAATGACCGGGGACGAGGTCGAAATCAAGCTTGCCAATGTGGTCAAGGCCTACCAGCCAAACGCAATGACCTTGGCTGCGAAAATTGTTTTCTACATCAAGACCTTCTGGGGTTTCATATCGAATGACCCACGCGAAGCCAATACTGAGGGCGGAATTTTTCCAGCTATTTTTGGCACCGTGATCATGGTACTTCTGATGTCGATCATCGTGACACCGTTTGGTGTGATCGCTGCCATTTATCTGCGTGAATATGCCCGCCAGGGACTGATCACGCGTCTGGTCAGGATTTCCGTAAATAATCTGGCTGGGGTGCCCTCCATTGTATACGGGGTGTTCGGGCTTGGCTTTTTCGTCTATGTCGTAGGTGGCAGCATCGATGAGCTATTTTACCGGGAAGCATTGCCGTCTCCGACGTTTGGGTCCGGCGGTGTGCTCTGGGCTTCATTGACACTGGCCCTGCTGACGGTGCCTGTCGTGATCGTGGCCACTGAAGAAGGATTGGCCCGTATACCGCGGTCTGTGCGCGAAGGTTCACTGGCTCTGGGAGCGACCAAGGCGGAGACCTTGTGGCGCACGGTGCTGCCCATGGCAAGTCCCGCAATGATGACGGGTTTGATCTTGGCAGTGGCTCGTGCAGCCGGTGAAGTGGCACCACTGATGCTGGTGGGTGCAGTGAAGCTTGCGCCGTCCCTGCCGGTGGATATGAACGCGCCATTTATACATCTGGAGCGCAAATTCATGCATCTGGGGTTTCACATATATGACGTGGGATTTCAAAGCCCCAATGTTGAGGCCGCCCGCCCGCTCGTCTATGCGACAGCATTAATTCTGGTAGCAGTGATCGTTGTTTTAAACCTTTCTGCGATCTACATTCGCAATCATCTGCGTGAGAAATACAGGAGTCTGGAGCAACACTAACGTCCCGTTGATTGCAGCACATCGGGAAATATGCAAGGCTTTTCGGGAGTTCAGGAAAATATGACCATGGCAGCACCACAAATTTCACAAGACGTGCTACTCAATTTGGCAAGTCTGGACCTGGAAAAGGAGCAGACCTGCTTCGAGTGCAGGGATTTTGGTCTGCATTATGGCAATAACCAGGCCTTGCGCGGGATTGACATGGTTATTCCCGAGAAAAGGGTCACTGCATTTATTGGACCGAGCGGCTGTGGCAAGTCAACGTTGCTGCGTTGCATGAATCGAATGAACGACTTGATCGACACAGTCAGGCTGGAAGGAGAGATGCTGTTGCATGGGAAGGATATCAACAGCAAATTGGTCAATGTGGCAGAACTTCGCCGACAGGTGGGCATGGTGTTTCAAAAACCCAACCCGTTCCCCAAAACCGTATACGAAAATGTGGCGTACGGATTACGGTTGCAGGGTGTGAACAAGAAACGGGTTTTGGACGAGCGTGTCGAGTGGGCACTGAAAGGTGCGGCACTGTGGGACGAGGTCAAGAATCGGTTGCAGGATAACGCCCTGGGATTGTCGGGAGGGCAGCAGCAGCGGCTGGTGATTGCGCGGGCAATTGCAATTGAGCCTGAGGTGATTTTATTGGATGAGCCAGCGTCTGCCCTGGACCCGATCTCGACGCTGAAAATCGAAGAGCTGATCATTCAGCTGAAGCAGAACTACACCGTGGTCATCGTTACCCACAACATGCAGCAGGCTGCACGTGTCTCGGACTACACGGCCTTTTTATATCTGGGGGAACTGATCGAATTCGGTGCAACCGATCAACTGTTCACCAATCCCGTCCAGAAGCAGACGGAAGACTACATTACGGGCCGTTACGGCTAATGCACTGGCGATATCATTTGAGGTGACACATGGTTTATCAGGATATCGGGCAACATATCTCCCATCAGTACGATGAGGACTTGGAATCCCTGCGCAGCAAGGTGCTGAACATGGGTGGACTGGTGGAAAAGCAAGTTCAGAATGCGTTACTTGCCTTGACTCGTGCAGACAGCAGTCTGGCAGAGGATGTGGCCACTAGCGACTATCGAATCAATTCAATGGAAGTTGCGATTGATGAAGAGTGCACACAGGTGATTGCCAGGCGCCAGCCTGCAGCCAGTGATCTTCGCCTTTTGGTCACAATCTACAAGACCATCACAGACCTGGAAAGAATCGGAGATGAGGCGGAAAAAATCGGACGTCATGCCGTGAAGCTTGCGGCCATCGAGCGAACCCCGACCTACTTTTCGGAAATCAAGCACTTGGGGGAACAGGTCTGCAAGATGCTGCACGAATGCCTGGATGCCCTTGCCCGCATGGATGTTGATAGCGCATTTGCTATTGCACAGGGTGATCGGGCCATCAACGATGAGTACGATGCGCTTACCCGCCAGTTGATCACCTACATGATGGAAGACCCCCGTAGCATCAAACGTTCACTTCGGGTGATGTGGTGCGCTCGCTCGCTAGAGCGGATCGGGGATCATGCGAAAAATATCTGTGAGGCCGTGATATACACCGTGGCCGGTCAAGACATTCGCCACACCAGCTTTGACCAGGTCAAGGCTGAACTCACCGACTCAAACAACAAATAGCTGTTCCTGGCCCGAAATTTTCCCACACCAAGCAACAAGTCGTTTTATCCCTTTAATCTTGCTTGGGATACTGTCTTATTGATAATCTGCGGGCTCGTCCTGAGGGCACGACGCTGTGGCTGGCAACGAAAAGCCGGTGCCACGGCCTGTTGCATTCAGGATTGAACCCCGTGAAAGTGCTGATGCGCTGCGGATTCGGGAACAATCTTTTATACAACAAGAGTGAGGTTGAGATGCGTAAATTGATTCTGGTTTTGTTCATATCTGCACTACTGGCTGCATGCAGCAGTGAGGAATCCGACCATTCTGCCAACACAGCCGATGAAGCTGCTGAAGCGCCCATGGCAGAGGGTCATGCCAGTGATGGCGAACATGCAGAGATGGATGCGCCTGCAGAAGGGGGTAACGAGCAAGGAGGGTACTAAGTCAGGCAAAACCTCACATCAAATCAGCGGGCCGGCACGGCAAGATCTTGAGAGCAAGGGTATTCCGCTGCTGACTTTTCCGTAATGCAGAGCCTGTCTAGGCCCATCTTGTACGTACGGTCCGGCTGTCCTGGCACCTATTCTGTAATGCCTGCGCAGGTATCGTACGGGCGATGAGTCAAAGCAGACTTTTCATTGTTTCCGGCCCTTCGGGCTCTGGAAAAACGAGTTTGGTCAAGGCTGCCATTGAGGAAATTCCGGATGTGGCGGTTTCGGTGTCACATACCACCCGGCCCATGCGACCCGGCGAGGTCGATGGCAGGGATTACATTTTCACAAGCGTTGCCGATTTCACTGGCATGATCGAACGGGATGAATTCCTGGAGTATGCCGAAGTCTTTGGCAATTTTTACGGGACTTCACAATCGTCCGTGCAAAGCCAGCTCAAGGAGGGACTCAGGGTGGTTCTTGAGATTGATTGGCAGGGTGCGCGACAGGCCCGCGAGCGGATGCGAGATACGACCTCAATCTTCATATTGCCGCCCTCCAGGGCAGCCTTGGAGCAGCGCCTTCGCAACCGGGGGCAAGATAGCGATGAAACGGTCTCAAGGAGAATGCGCAAGGCTGAAAGTGAAATCAGCCACTACGAAGAGTTTGACCATATTGTACTGAATGATGACTTTGATCATGCACTGGAGGCACTCACCTGTCTTTTTTCCAATCCGGAATGTTTTCAGCCGCTTGATACCGGAGTACTGCAGTCGCTGGCCCGGGAGTTGCTGGACTAGTGCTGGTAGCACGAGGGTGAATTCGTTAAGATGACACGTTCCCCGATATGTTTTTGTAGGAGTATGTTATGGCCCGGGTGACCGTCGAGGATTGTCTGGAACACGTGGAGAACCGCTTTGAGCTGGTGTTGCTGGCCAGCAAGCGCACACGTCAACTTGTGCAGGGCGCCGAGGCGCTTGTTGAGTGGGAAAATGACAAACCGACCGTAGTGGCATTGCGTGAGATTGCTGAAAATCTGATCAACGAGGAGAAGATGGAAGCAGCGCTTGCAATTCCTGCAGAGGGAGAGGGTGCTGAATTTGGTGAAGACGAACTGGCTGCACTGTACACGGAGATCAGCCGAGAACTCAACCAAACCCGCCCGGATGGCGAGGCTCTGGACAAGCCGGATGCCCTGTACTCGGCAGAGGAGTCAGAGTATCGGTTGCTGAGCGAGCGTTTGCAGCGTCTGATCGAAGAAGATGAGGCAAATGCAGGCGCCGAGGCGCAAGAACAGGCCCCGGATGACGGGACCTCCGCCCCAACGGTGGATGCGTCCAGCGAAGGAGAACAGGAGGTATAGGCGGTTTCCTGATCCGCTTATTCTGCGGCAATGGCTAGTGTTGTAGAACCCGCTAGCAAACATCTAGCTGCACATCACCCTTCACGCTTTCTGATCAGCGACCTTTGTGCGTTGCTGGAAACGTATCTGGACCCTCTGCATGTCAAGAGCGTGTACCACGCCTACCTGTTCAGTGCGACTGCACACGAAGGCCAGACGCGCCTTACCGGCGAGCCCTACATCTATCACCCCCTTGCCGTGGCCCGCGTACTGGCTGGCATGCACATGGATGCGCAGACTATTGCAGCGGCAGTTTTACATGATGTGATCGAAGACACGGAAACGGTCAAGGGGCAAATTACTCACGAGTTCGGCCAGGATGTGGCTGAACTGGTCGACGGGGTCAGCAAGCTCACCCATCTGGAATTTGGATCCAAGCAGGAGGCGCAAGCCGAGAACTTCAGGAAAATGATGCTTGCTTTCGCAAAGGACGTGCGCGTAATCATCATCAAGCTGGCGGACCGGTTGCATAACATGCGGACCCTGAGCGGAGTTGCATTCGAGAAACGCAAACGGATCGCACGCGAAACCCTGGACATCTATGCACCCATTGCACAGCGACTGGGAATGCATGAGTTATGCATGGAGCTTGAAGAACTCTCGTTCAAGACTCTATGGCCGCGGCGATATGAAGTGTTGCAGGATTCCGTAAAGCGTACCAATGTAAATCGGAAAAGGCTTCTTCAGGAGGCGGAGAAGAATCTCTGTGAAAGGCTGGACGATGCCGGCATCGTCAGCCGTATTCACGGTCGCGAGAAGAATATCTACAGCATCTACAGGAAGATGAAGGAAAAGCACCTTCAGTTCTCCGAGGTGTTTGATGTTTTCGGGTTCCGCATCGTCGTCGCCGATGTCGATACCTGTTACCGTGTGCTCGGTGTTATCCACAACCTGTACAAACCGGTTCCGGGCAAGTTCAAGGATTACATTGCCATCCCCAAAAAAAATGCCTATCAGTCACTGCATACCGTTTTATTCGGGCCCAAAGGCATACCGGTGGAGGTTCAGATCCGCTCTGAAGAGATGGACCAGGTTGCTCAGTCCGGCATAGCTGCCCACTGGATGTACAAGGGCGGTGAAGGCGATCACGCAGGACCTCACACGCGGGCACAGGAATGGCTCAAGACCGTTTCGGAAATACAGCACAGCTCGGGCAGTTCGCTTGAATTTTTGGAAAGTGTGAAGATTGATCTTTTTTATGATGAGATTTATGTGTTTACCCCGCGGGGCGACATCCTGGAATTGCCAACCAACGCGACGGCCGTGGATTTTGCATACGCGGTACATTCCGATATCGGCAATCATTGTGTGGGAGCTCGGATTAACCGCCGACTGGAGCCGCTGAGCACGATCCTTGAAAACGGGCAAACCATCGACATCATCACATCATCTGAAGGCCATCCAAGCCCGGACTGGCTGAGTTTCATCGTTACTGCCAAAGCACGTTCGAACATCCGAAGTTATCTGAAAAACCTGCAGACCGAAGAAGCGGGTCAACTGGGCCGGCGACTTTTGGATCAGGCCTTGATTGCCTATGAAAAAAACTGGGAGGACGTGAGCAAGCGTGATCTGGCCCGTCTGCTCAAGGAGTTGCAACTGGAATCCGAGCAGCAGTTGTTTGTAGAAGTGGGATTGGGTGATCGGATGGCGCCTTTCGTCGTCAAGCACCTGGCGTCACTGAGGGGATTGTGGATGAAATTGCGGTCTCGAAGCGAAAGAAAGAATCCCTTGGCAATTCGTGGTACGGAGGGCATGGTGGTCAGTTACGGAAAATGCTGCCACCCCATACCCGGGGATTCCGTGATCGGCGTGATGAATGCAGGCAAGGGACTGGTGGTGCACCATGTCAAGTGCCGCAATATAGTGAGGCACAGGAAAAAAAGCCGCGACAAGTGGATCCATGTCTACTGGGACAGCAATCCAGGCAGTGAATTTACTGCTGAAATCAGTGTCAAAACGGCCAATGAACGTGGTGTACTGGCCGTGGTAGCAGCAAAAATATCCGAGGAAAGCTCCAATATAGAAAATATCATTCTGGATGAAAAATTCGGCACCACGACCACCATTACGATTCTGCTCACGGTCAAAGACCGTGATCACCTGGCGAGCATCATCCGGGCCGTTCGAAAAACCCAGAAAGTCTACAAGGTCAAACGCATTTGAATAAGGAGATTTCTAAATGGAACGCGAGATCATCGAAACCGCACATGCGCCCCAGGCGATCGGCACCTATTCTCAAGCAGTCAAGGTAGGCAACACGGTATACATGTCGGGCCAGATTCCGCTCGATCCGGCTTCCATGCAGTTGGTTGGCCAGGACATGAGGGCACAGATTTGCCAGGTCTTTGACAATCTTCAGGCGGTGGCCGAGGCGGCTGGAGGGACGCTGGATAATGTGGTGAAACTGAATATTTTTCTCACCGACCTCGCCCATTTCCCCTTGGTCAACGAGGTCATGTCCGAATACTTTTCAAAACCTTACCCGGCACGTGCGGCGATCGGTGTGGCAGCCTTGCCCAAGGACGCAGGTGTGGAGATGGATGCCGTGATGCAGCTTGACTGAAACGCGGTTCCCGTAACTGCTGCTTGTACAGGCCCATAACCAATGAACCGGGATAAAGGTTCCTCGGGCCGGGGCACATTCCCCCCGGTCTCCATACTCAAGGGCATCGGCCCCAAAATCATGGGGCATTTGCAGCGGTTGCATATTCACACTGTGCAGGATCTGCTTTTTCATTTGCCAATCCGTTACCAGGACCGCACGCGCATACGCCAGATCGGGACCTTGCAGCCAGGGGACGAGTGTGTGCTGCTGGGAACTGTGGACCACAGTGAAATGGTTTACCGGAAACGGCGAATGCTGCTGGTCAGCGTCAGTGATGGAACGGGCAGAATCCTGTTGCGGTTTTTTCATTTCAACAAGACGCAGCAAGAAAATTTGGCGCCGGGTGTCAGCGTTCGCTGTTTCGGTGAGGTCAGGCGGGGGGTCTCGAGCCTGGAAATGGTGCATCCCGAATATGAAATTCAGCACACACATGATGCGATCAGGGTCGAGGATCACCTGACTCCAATCTATCCGACCACCGAAGGCCTGCATCAACTTGCCTTGCGCCGCATGACCTTGCAGGCATTGCGCTGGGTTGAAGGAGATGGGGTCCCTGATCTCGACTTGTTGCCGGAATTTCCTGAAATCGATGGTTGCCAGGTCTCCGTTATCGAGGCACTGAAGTTCGTCCACCGTCCTCCACCCGAGGCTGATACGCAGTCCTTGGCGGCCGGTACGCATGTGATGCAGCGCCGCTTGGCTTTCGAAGAGTTGCTTGCCCAGCGATTGAGCCTTTTCAAATTGAGGTTGCGGATGCAAAGGCAACCAGCTGTGTCAATCGCACCGCCGGGCCGCCTGTACGCACAATTGATCGATGCGCTGGAGTTCGCTCTCACCTCTGCACAGCAGCGCGTGATCGGTACGGTGTTTGCCGATCTGAAAAAAAACTACCCGATGCTGCGCCTGGTGCAGGGCGATGTGGGCAGTGGTAAAACGCTTGTTGCCATTGCGGCCTGCCTGCAAGTGATTGAGGCCGGTTACCAGGCCGTCGTGATGGCACCCACCGAAATTCTGGCCGAGCAGCATCTGCAGAACTTCTCCAGCTGGCTGGCTCCCTTGGGCGTGCAACTGGCCTGGCTGTCGGGCCGGATGACCTCCAGCCAGAGCAATGAAATGAAGGCGCGGATCTCAAGCGGCAGCGCGCAGGCGATCGTGGGGACCCATGCATTGTTTCAAGAAGGCGTTAGCTTTCGGAACCTGGCCCTGGTGGTGGTAGACGAGCAGCACCGTTTCGGTGTGCACCAGCGCCTTGCATTGCGTGAAAAAGGTGTGCAAGGGGTTGGCAGCCCGCACCAGCTGATCATGACCGCGACGCCGATTCCGAGGACCCTAGCCATGACAGCCTATGCTGATCTCGATTACTCCGTCATCGACGAGTTGCCACCGGGCCGCATGCCGGTCAGCACCATTGCGGTCCCGCACGAAAGACGCCATGAGGTGGTCAGGCGTGTAGCCAACGCATGCCGGCGTGGCCAGCAAGCCTACTGGGTGTGCACACTGGTTGAGGAATCAGAAGCGCTGCAGTGTCAGGCAGCAGAAAAGGTGTATCAGGAGCTGAGTGCCCTGCTGGACGAGGTCGCCGTCGGGCTGGTCCACGGCCGCATGAAAAGCCAGGAAAAAAATGCCGTGATGCGGGATTTTGCATGCGGCAGGATTGATCTGCTGGTTGCGACCACGGTGATCGAAGTCGGGGTTGACGTTGCCAACGCCAGCCTGATGATTATCGAAAATGCCGAACGCCTGGGTCTGGCCCAGCTTCACCAACTGCGCGGGCGGGTGGGACGGGGTACCCAGGAAAGCAGTTGCGTGCTGCTGTTCAGTGCCCCGCTGACCGAAAACGCCAAACTCCGGATTGACACCATGCGTGCTACAAATAACGGGTTCAAGATTGCCCAGGTCGATCTTGAAATTCGGGGTCCCGGAGAGGTGCTGGGTACCCGCCAGACGGGTATGCTGCAATTGCGGATCGCGGATATCCTGCGCGATCAGGACCTGATTTCCCAGGTACAGGAAAGTGCAAAAAGACTGTTTGCCGAGCATCCCCGTACGGTAGATGCCCTGATCCACCGTTGGCTCGGGAAATCAATCGAGTTTGGCCAGGTGTAGCCCCAGCCGGGCCAGCGTGACCTAAATTCCGAAGGTGCCGATCAGCATCGTGGTGAGATAGATGCCGACCAGGCCCAGCAAGGCAAGAAAGGATAGGCTCTGTAGCCAGCCGGTTTTACCTGCAAACAGGGCACCGGCACTGAAAATCAGGCCAAGACCAGCAATGGCAAAGGAGATCCAGAAAATCGTGTTCACACAGGCGGTTTGACAGGAACGTCCATCGAAGGGACCGGACAACAATTGCACTACCAGGAAAACAGCCAGCAGCCAGCTTGCCACTGCACTGAAAAAGGAAATCCACGAATTTTCTGCCATACCTGTCCCCGACATTCTCCCGGATTCGGTCCCAAGCTGTGCAAAGCTGGAACCGTCAGGAGATTATGCCATATTGCAGGCTACTAAAGCTGCGCATGGATTACTCGGTTCCGGATCGTGCAGGGCAGGGCGCGCAGGCGGTCGTTTTTACATGGGCCATAGACGCATAGACCGTCTCCGATCTGAAAGAGGGCGCCATGGTTGGCACACATGATATAATTTGCATCCTCGTCAAGAAAACGGTCAGGCACCCAGTCCAAAGGCCCTCGCGTGTGTGGGCATGAATTTTCGTAGGCATACACCTGTTGGTCTTTCTTGACGACAAATACCCGGGTCAGCGTATTGCGAGCTTCAACAACCAGGCCTTTGCTGCCTGGATCAGGTATTTCGTCGTAGTGACATAGCCGTGTTTCTATCGAACTCATGGCAATTGAAATGCTACCCGGGTCGATGAACTTTTAAAACTTAACTGGAAAACCATGCAAAACCCAAATTGTTTCCCAACTTCTGAACAAGCCGAGCAGGCATTTTACAGATCATTTCAGCAAGGGGATATCGAATTGATGATGTCCGTATGGGGTCAGGGTAAGGACATCGTCTGTATACACCCTGGAGGTTCCCGCTTGCAGGGCGTATCCAGTATCCGCAAGAGCTGGGAACAGATGTTTTCCTATGAGCAGGGCATCGAGTTAAGGGTCAACAAGACTGGCATGATTCAAGAGGAAGATGTGGCGGTGCACCATGTTGTGGAAGATATCTATGTCGATGGTGAATTGCAGTCTGAGATCTTTGCCACCAACATCTACAAGAAGACGAACGGCAGCTGGCACATGGTTTTGCACCATGCTTCCGCTGAGCTACACCCTGTACTGGATCTCATGGACGGGGATGCAGAAGAGGCTCAAACTATCCACTGAGCCTGCAATCCCAAATCCTCAGTACACATAATAAAAGATCAGGTAGACGCCAAGCAGGAAGGCAACCCATAGCACCATGCTGCCGGTGGGCCAGGTTTTGGCAAGCAGTCCCTGAGGTCCGTGATGACGATGCAGGCGTGTACCTGCGCTGAATGAGAGCTTCTTGATCCAGACCCCCATCTTTTGCTCACCGGCCACGATTGACTGCATCGCATGCTCTGCCAGCCAACGCCCAGGTTTGCGATAAAACCAGTCTACATCCAGGTTCACGGAGCGCAATTCCGGAGGGTAGAGACCCTGTCGCACGAGCCAGGTAAAGGCGAGCGCCGAGAAGAACAGCAACTGAAGCTGGGTGATTACGTGTGTCAACGAGTAGGGCTGGTAGCCGATCTGATAGGGCAGCAGCGCATAAAGGGTTTGCGGGAAGACCCCGATACCTATGCAAAGCACTGCGGCTAAGGCCATGGCGCACAGCATGCTGGCGGGTGCTTCCTTGCAGCGTATGCCGCTGTCGTGGGCGAAAAAGGCAAAGTAGGGAATCTTGATGCCTGAATGGTGAAACACACCGGCAGATGCGAACAGTAACACCAGCCATGCCAGTGTGTAGCCTTCGTGGGCGGCTGCCCCCATGATCATCGATTTCGTAACAAAGCCACTGAACAGGGGGAAGGCAGAAATCGATGCAGCGCCAATCACGCAAAACCCTGCGGTATACGGCATTGATTTGTACAATCCGCCCAAGTCCGAGCCGTTGATGCGACCGGTGCGCAGCAGCACGGCGCCCATGCTCATGAACAGCAGTGCCTTGTACAGGATGTGCGCAAAGGCATGGGCCGCGGTGCCATTGAGTGCCAGTTCCGTTCCGATTCCAACACCGACCACCATGAATCCCAGCTGGTTGATCATGCTGTAGGTCAGCACCCGGCGAAGATCATTTTCAATCACCGCATAGAAGATCGGAAAGGCGGTCATCAACAATCCGATCCAGATCAGGATTTCCGTTCCCGCAAAAGCAGTTGCGAGCGCATATACCGCCATCTTGGTCGTGAAGGCAGAGAGCACGACAGTTCCGGTCACGGTGGCTTGCGGGTAGGCATCAACCAGCCAGTTATGCAGCAAGGGGAAGGCACACTTGATCCCGAAAGCAAGAAAAATCAGCGCTCCTCCGGGTGTTCCAGGGTCCATCTGGGTAAATTCAATGGACCCACTGCTGCGGGCATGCAGGATGATACCGGTCAACAGCAGGAGTCCGGAAATGACCTGTACGATCAGGTAACGCATACCCGCCCCATAGGATGCCGGGGTACGCCGTGCCCAGATCAGAAACACAGAGGAAAGCGCAGCCGCCTCAAAGTAGATAAACAGTGTAACCAGATCCCCGGCCAGCACCGCCCCAATTGCACAGCCTGCGTAGATCAGGGTGGCCATTTGCTGCAGGCGATCGCGGGTATGCAATGAGTAGAGGATCAACAGGAAAGCCGCAATGTGGAAGATCACGGCAAACACGAAGCTGAGCCTGTCGAGGTGCAGGGTCGTCAGGAGCATGCCGAGAATCTCAAACTCTGCACGAATGCCTGCGGGCAAGGTGTACAGCTGCAAAAAGGAAAGCACCGGCAACAGCAGTACATAAACAGCACGCAGATGGCCTTTCAGCGCCAAAGCCGGCAGCGCACCCAGTACCAGGATGAGTGCCGGGTTCAGACTAGACATCACCGTAGTAGTCCTCGTCGCGCTTCACAAGCTTGCGCATTTGTTTGGCGAGCAGGACCAGGGCCACGCACGCAATGAAACCGAACCAGGCAAAAAAGCCGAACCAGTTTTCAAAAGGGAAGTTGGTGTGCTTGTGATAAAAAAAGTCAAGCAGCATCAACGCTGCACACAAGGCATACAGGCCGTACACAAGCTTGCGAACGTTATCGGGGCTGTCCAGCCAATAGCGATGTTTCTTGCGGTTCATGAATTGAAAACGGGGTACAGAAAATCATAAAGGGGCTGAATATAGAAAAACAGCAGCAATGTGGCCGCAGCCGTAGCACACAAGGGGATCAGACAGGCAAGCGGTGCCTCTTGAATCCCGGGACCCGTGATTGTCTGGGCAGGATCCGGCGGTTTGAAAAAAGCACGCAGGCCAATCGGCAGCAGGTAGGCGCAGTTCAGCAAGGTGCTCAGCGCAAAGGCGAACAGCACGATATAGTGCTGTGTGTCTACACTGCCTTCAATCAGCAGCCACTTGCTCCAGCTGCCTATGAATGGCGGCAGGCCGATCACACTGAATGCGGCGAGCAGGAAAGCTGCAAAAGTGAATTGCATCTTGTGGCCGAGACCATTGAGTTGGCTGACACGCGTATATTTTGTCACGGTGTAAATTGCACCGGCACAAAAAAACAGGGTAATTTTCCCGAAAGCGTGCGTGACGATGTGCAGGGCGCCTCCCAGGGCCGCCGCAGGCCAGGCCAGTGCTGCCCCGATGACAATGTATGAGAGTTGACTGATCGTCGAATAGGCCAGCCGTGCTTTCAGGTTGTCCATGCTGAGCGCGATGATCGAAGCGATCACCATGGTGGCCACCGCCAGCCACAGGATCCAGACCGAGGCCTCCTGTGTTGCCAGGTAGTCGATCCCGAATGTGTACACGGAAATTTTGAGCACGGAAAATACTCCGGCCTTGACCACAGCAACGGCATGCAGCAAAGCGCTGACGGGCGTAGGCGCAATCATGGCAGCAGGCAGCCAGCGGTAAAACGGCAACAGGGCCGCTTTTCCGATGCCGAGCATGAACAGCGTAAACAGCAGCACGGCGGCCAACCCCTGGGTATTCCCTTCGAGCACACCCCCCGGCATAAAATCCAGCGTACCGGAGCGAATCCATGTGATGACCAAGGCGGTCAGAAAAAACATGATTGAGGTGCCAAGCAAAAGCCCCAGATAGACACGCCCTCCACTTCGTGCCTCTGAGGTTTGCTTATGTGTCACCAGGGGATAAGTGGATAATGTCAGTGCCTCGTAAAATATGAATAACGTGAACAGGTTTGCCGCAAAGGCAATGCCCATGGTCGCTGCAATTGATACGGAGAAGAACAGGTAAAACCGTGTGAGATTCTTTTCTGAATTACCGTTCATGTAACCGATGGAATACATCGTTGTGAAAACCCAGAGACCGGATGCCAGCAAGGCAAAAACAAGCCCGAGGGGTTCCAGCTGGAAAGCGATCGAAAGATTGGCAGAGATGTTCAGCAGGGTATGCACCGGACTGGGTCCGTGGTACTGACCCAGCAACTGGGTGATGTACAAGAACAGGAGGATTCCAGCGGATAGTGAACTCGCCTCACGCAGCCTTGGCCGGTTGCGGAACAGGAGAACCAGGGCCCCGCCCAGCAGGGGGATCAAGAGTGCGAGCTCAAGGTGTGGCAGCAGGATCATTGCTTAGTGAAATAATGTCTGAATGGCGGTACTTGCAAACCCGAGGCTAAAGGAGGTTTCCAGGCCGAAATAAAAGCTGCCTGCCACCAGCAACCACAGGGGGAGCAGCATCTGCCGGGGTGCTTCAAGGATTACCTGGCTCTGGCGCGTGGCGCTCACAGGGGTCTTGAAGTAGGCATGTTCAATGATTTTCCAGATGTAAAGGACTGTCAACAGTGATCCCCCGACGACCACTATTGCTGCCAGCCAGTGCCCCTGTTCAATCGCTGCTGACAGTACATACCATTTACTGACAAAACCTGCCGTAAATGGTATGCCAATCAGACCAAGGCCCAGCAGAACCACGGCTGCCATGGTCCAGGGCATGCGCTTGCCCAGCCCCGCAAAATCTTCCAGTTGCACCGATCCTATTCTCAGCAATACGCAGGCCATGGCCAGAAACAGTCCGCCTTTGATGATCGCATGATTGAACAGGTACACCATTCCGGCGATTGCACCGTCCGCGGACCCCAGACCTATTGCCAGAGTCATGTAACCGATCTGTGCAACGCTGGAATAGGCGAGCATGCGTTTGATGTTTTCCTGAAAGATGGCAACAAAGGACGCTGTCAGGATGGCAATGATGGACAGGGGCAGCAGAATCTTGTCCAGATGAAACTGCTGTAGAGAAATTTCCTGTGGGAACAGGCCGAAAAAAAATCGCAGCAGCACGTACACAGAAACCTTAGTCGCAGTTGCCGACAGGAACACCGTGATCATCGATGGAGCATGCGCATAGGCATTGGGCAGCCAGAGGTGCAGCGGGAACAAGGCAATTTTCAGCGAAATTCCTGCGGTTAGGAAGGCAAAGGCCGCGTGCAATGTTCTGGAGTCAACGATTGCCGGTATCTTCTGCTGTAGATCCTGGAGGTTGAGGGTGCCGGTTAGCATGTACAGCAGGCCGACGCCAATCAATATAAAGGTGGCGCCGATGGTCCCCATGATCAAATACTGGTATGCCGCAGTCAGAGCCCGCCGGTCACGGCCCATCGCAATCAGCACATAGGAGGACAGTGAGCTGATTTCAAGGAATACGAAAATATTGAAGGCATCTCCGGAGGCAATGATGCCCAGCAGACCGGTCAGGCATAGCAGGTATGCGGAAAAGAACAGGCTGGCCTTCTCCGGTGGGATTTCCTGTTTTATGCTTTCCCGTGCCGCAATCATGGTGATGCTGGCCGTTGCAGCCACGATGGTTAACAAATAGGCGCTTAGATGGTCGATGCGGTATTCGATTCCCAGCGGTGGTCTCCAGCCGCCCAGGTGGTAGGACAACACGCCATGTACGGACACTTCGTGCACCAGTAGCAAGGCGATGACAAAAGAAATGATGCTCACCGCAGTTGCCAGCAACCAGGCCCAGTTGGCCCGTGTTACCAGTACACAGGCGGGTGCACTGATCAGGGGAATCACCACTTGTAATGCGGGTAAATGAGCCAGCACTAGCCTTCGTCCTGAAGATCATCCTGTTCGTGAATGATGGTTTCGTCGACGGTGCCGTAAGCCCGGTGGATTCTGGCAATGATGGCAAGTCCCAGCGCGGATGTTGACACCCCAACTACGATTGCTGTCAGTATCAGGACATGCGGTAGTGGATTCGAATATACGTCGGCTTCAGCAGTCAGTATGGGTGCAGTCCCTCCTTTCACCTTGCTCATGGAGATAAACAGTATGAATACCGAGGTTTGAAAAATATTCAGCCCGATAATTTTTTTGATCAGGTTGGAGTCTGAGATGACGATATAAAAACCCATCATCATCAAAATGATCACGACCCAGTAATTGAAATAGCCTGTGATCATTGCCTATTCGCAGAACTCGTCAAGCGTGTAAAAAATTGCAATCATGACAGTACCCACCGTGATGCCCACCCCAAGTTCAATAAGAAAAATACCCAGATGCTGGGCTTGCTGATGACCCTGCAGCAACACATCGTAGTCCAGGAAATTTCCACCCAGCAGCATGGTTGCCACACCGACTCCGGTATACAGCAGTACGCCTGCTGCAATGAAATAACGGACGGTCTCGGTGGGCAGAATGCGTTGGGCCTTCTGTCGGCCATATACCAGCGCATAAAGGATCACTGCAGCAGCAAATATTACGCCTGCCTGAAAGCCACCACCGGGTCCATACTCTCCATGGAACTGCACGTACAGGGCAAACAGCATGACTGCAGGGATAACCAGCCTGCAGACTTCTCGCAATATCAAGCTGGAACGGAGATTCATTGTTTACGCACGCCTCGCTTTGCTGTTTTTCCAAGTAAAAGCAAGACCCCCACGGCTGCTGTGAAGATCACTGCGACTTCACCCAGCGTGTCGTAGCCTCGGTAACTTGCCAACACAGAAGTCACAACATTGGGTATGCCAATCTCCTCGCTGCTTTGTGTCAGGTAATGCGGCGCTACATGGGTGTGAATGGGGGCGTTTGCATCTCCATACAGGGGCATGTCCAGCGTTCCGTAGATCAGGGCCGCCCCTGTAATCGTGATTACCGCAATCGGCAGAAACCTTTTATGCTTGCTGACAGTCTGTTCCCGTCCTGTGATTGCAATGGTTCCCAGAAGCAGTATGGTAGTGATTCCAGCACCTACGGCAGCTTCGGTGAATGCGACATCCACCGCATCCATTGCCACGAACAGACCCGCTGACAAGAAACTATAGACGCCGCTTGACAGTGCGATGGCCAGCAGACTTTTCATGCGTATCAGCACGATCACTGTAAGCGCAAGCAGGGTCAGAAGCGAAAAATTGATGATGGTTTCTATGTCCACAGGTTTTCAGGGCTCTTGAGGGTGCTCAGAATTTTGATCCGAAGCCCGGTTTTTTTCGCTGAGCACTGCGGTGTGCGCCAGGGCATGTACTGCGGTGGGGCCGGTGAGCATCATGAACAGCAGGATCAGAATCAGTTTGATGATCACTAGCGGATCCTGCGATTGTGTGATCAGACCCAGCAAAATCAGTATGGCTCCCAGGCTGTCTATGATGCTGGCTGCATGCACCCTGGTATAAAAATCAGGCAGGCGCATGAGTCCCAGGGTTCCAATCAAGCAAAACACACTGCCTAGTACAAGCAGTATCCAGCTGACTACAAACATGCCCGGACCTCACTCATCGACAGATTTCCCCAGGGAGTCGTGTCGGAACAATTTCAGTACTGCAATCGTCGATATGAAATTAATCAGCGCATAAAGCAGCGCGATGTCCAGGAAATCCGGCCGTGCGGTCAAAAATCCGAATAATGCGATCAACAAGACGATTGCAGTGCCAAATGTGTTGATGGCCAGAATGCGGTCAAAAATTGTGGGTCCAAGAGCCACACGCAGCAGCAGGACAAACATGACGACCAGAATAGCAATGAATGCAGTAGTGAACATAAGACCCTGTGCAGTTTCAGGAAGTATTGAGGCGCCCTTGCAGGACAGAAATCCGTTCCTTCATTTTTCCCTGCTGCAGTTTCTCGGCCGTCTCTTGAGTCAGTGAGTGCACTTCGATGGTTTGATCGTCAACATTCAGTGTATATGTGCCCGGGGTCAAAGTGATGCAGTTTGCATAGGTGGTCGTGGCTACATCGTTGAGTTTTGATGTGGACACGGTACTTGTGTTGGGGGAAATCGGTAATTTCGGATGCAAAATTCTCCAGCTGACATCCAGATTGGAACGAACCACTTCCAGAAAAAACCAGGGCAAAAATCTGGGCAAATTAAGGCTGAAATACAATGTGTTGAAGTTAGGGCTTTGAAGCGCGAGCCTGTGGATGAGCCAGGCGACCAGCAAGCCGCTGGCAATGCCCAAAGACAGCAACAGGATGCCCAGATGTCCAGACAACAATACCCACAAGAGGAGTAGCAGGGATGCCGCTATCAATATTCGAATCAGCATGGCTTATTGCCGTACGTCGGACTATTCATGTTGCAGAATACTTACGACAAAGATGGGGTTCAAGCAAGAGGCCTGCCTCATGTGATCCGGGTGGCTAGACCCAGTCCTTTTTTCGTGTAGCGGTATGCAGCCTCAGCCTCATTGAGGTGCTCGTGCAAAGCCGCTAGTTCGGTACAAGTCTCGGCCAGGGGTTCCAACTCCAGGCTGGATTCAAGGTAGTTCTTGGCCTTGTCCCAAAGTTCGGCTCGTTTACACAGGCGACCCAGTGTCAGGTGCAAGCTGGCATCGTGATCGTGCTGGGCAATCCACTGCTCAGCCTGTTGCAGTGCAGATGTGGTATCCACATGTTCCAGCAAACCGAATTGTCGGACCAATCCTGGACTCCAGTGACTGCCCAACATGTCCGTTACCAAGGCTGCGGCTGCCCGGTGCCTGCCCTGCGCCCGCAGTGCTTTGACGTAGGTCACCGCCAGCTCGTCATCAGCTGTAATTGTACTCCTGAATCGCTTGCCAAGATGTTCAATATCTTCGGCGGTTTCGCCACGCTTGGACGCTTCAAGCAGTCCACAAACCGTGTTTTTCCGTATTTTCTCAAGTGTCTCCGGGCGAATACCGTGGTTCTTTTCCAGGTCGGGGATAATGCCTGCGAGTTGTTGCCAGTCGTGCAGTTGTTCATATGCACTGGCAAATAGGCCAGCAATTTTGGAGTTGTTAGCAATCTTCCCGCTGAACGACTCAATGCAGGCCAGACTCTGTTCTGGCAGGCCCTGTTGCAAAAGGAATTCTGCGCGAAGAATGTCGAGTACGTCCTGCTTTTCAGGCATGGATTTTTCTGCCTGTTCCAGATACTGGTCACACAGTTCGTGGTTCCCGTTCTGTAGTGCAGCGCGCGCTGCCCAGATGTAGTTGATGTGCGCACCGCGGGCTTCACCAGCCCCCCGTATCAGCAGCTTCTCTGCCTGCCGCCAGTCCCCTGAGGCAAACTTGACCAGCCCTTGGCTTGTATCCATGGCGGCTTTGCGCTGACTGCGTCTGGAACGAGCTGCGCGCAACCGAAGGGGTGCGTTAAATACAAGGCCAAGCAGGCGCAAGGCCAAATACAGTACGACCACTGCAACGCTAGCCCCGACTACAAATCGGACCAATGGCAGCTCGACCATGACATCACCATAGGTGAATACTGCAAGCCCAGGTGCCTGCATGACGTACAGAATGATGCCTGCGAAGAGGATCAGAAAAACCATGAAAATTAGCAAGGAACGCAGCATTTAGCGACTCTCTATATTTTCAAGCAACTCCGCCAGGAGGGTGCTTGGTTCACTGATGTCTGGAAGTTCCGGTTCGAGATTCACGGAATTCAAGGTCCCCAGTTCGTCGGCCAGTTCACTCATGTTATTCAGGGGTGCTGAGCTTTCAAGCCATGTCAGCGCTGATTCAAGTTCATGATGGTAGCCTTGGCTGTCGCGGCTCGCCAAGGCATATTTGGCGCTGAGCAATCGGGCCTGGAGAAATTCGTGGGTCTGGGTTCCCCCCCGGTGTTTGGCTGACAGGTTTGATGGCGATGCCTTTCGGGTGATGGTGATGGAGTCGTCAATGACATCTCTCACCTGTCCGGTAAGCTCTTGCCACAAATTCGGCTTGCTTTCTTGAGGGTCTGGGTGACGAGGTTCAGGTCGCTGATTTGGCGTTGGTTTGG
>JAPOYL010000016.1 GCA_026706595.1 Gammaproteobacteria bacterium
TAGTTGGGCATGGACGATACCAGCATTTCCTCAATATGACGATGAAGCTTGGAGCTGTAGAAGGACGAGACAGAATTGGCGTAGGAATTAGAGATGATCCCCAGCATGATCAACCCGGGAGCAATGAATTCAATATAGGAGTATCCGTCCACCTCACCGATCCTTGACCCGATGAACTTGCCCATGATCAGAAAATACAGGGCCACGGTAATTGCAGAGGGCAGAATAGTCTGGACCCATATCCTCATAAAACGGCGAATTTCCTTTTCCAGGAGCGTGCGCAAGGCAACCAGCTGGTGTGATGGGGTCATGACAATTCTGTTGACTGTCCGGTCATGGTCAGGAATAGCTCTTCCAAGCGATTTGCCTTGTTTCGAATGCTCGATACCGTCACCGCCTGCCGGCCCAGGATATCGAACAGCCGGTGAAGGGTCTTGCCGTGCGATAACACGACCTCAAGTGTGCGGTCATCAATCAGCTTGTAGCTGAAGTCCTCAAGGTCCAATGGCTCAGAGACCGGATTTTCCAGGTAGAGGACAAAGCTTTCCTCCTTGAGTCTCTCAAGCAGCCTGCGCATGGAAGTGTTCACGATGATCTTGCCTTGGTCGATGATGCCGATATTCCTGCACAGGCGTTCCGCCTCCTCAAGATAATGCGTGGTGAGGATGATGGTCTTTCCATCCTCGTTGATTGTCCGCATCAAATTCCAGATCGATCTTCGAATCTCGATATCGACGCCAGCCGTGGGCTCATCCAGAATCAGCAGCTCGGGATCATGTACCAGCGCCCGGGCGATCATCAGCCGGCGGTTCATCCCGCCAGAAAGCTGCAAGGGGGTTTGTTTGCGTTTGTTCCACAAACTCAGCTTGTGCAGGCACTCTTCGGCAGCGGCCCGGGCAGTGCGCCTGTTCATGCCAAAATAGCCGGCCTGGTTCGCAAGGATCTCCATGATGGGCTCGAACCTGTTGAAGTTGAATTCCTGCGGTACTACACCGATCTTGCTTTTTGCCTGCGAAAAATGAGAATCGATGTCGTAGCCCATCACACGGACCTTGCCAGCCGATTTATTGACCAATGATGTGACAATTCCAATCAGGGTTGACTTGCCCGCGCCATTGGGGCCCAGCAAGGCAAAAAAATCCCCGGTCTTGACCTCAAGGTCCACGCCATCCAGTGCAACCACCTTGTTCTGATAGGTCTTGCTGAGGCTTTTTATTGATAATGCAGGTTCAATCATGGTTTACAATGAACAGGTTTTTCATGGTACTTGAGTCCCCTGCACCGAGGAATGAGGTGGTGACCACAGACAGCTTGCAGTGTTTTTACACAGGGAAGGTTTCAGATAGCATCCCGATCAATATTGTATTCCACACCGACTACGAGAATTGGAAAAGCCACCAATCCCAGTCCGTGCAGAACTGGCTACAGACTGCATGCACCAAGCTCGAACCCAGTCGCCCTGTGTGCATCCCGGATACCAAGGGCAGGATGGCCAGTGTACTGGTAATCGCCGAACAGGAAAACATACTCTGGTCATTGGGGAACTGTCCGCGCAGTTTACCTGCGGGCCATTACCACATTGCACATGCTGCCGGCTCGTCGAACCTAGATCCGTATCTGCTCGGGTGGGGGATGGGAGCGTACCACTACACCCGGTACGGGAAAAATGAGGGTCCTTCCTGCAGGTTATCCATCGATGACGCACGTGACAAACATCAGGTCGAGGTGTTGCTCGAAGCCGTGTCCCTGGTGCGCGATCTCGTCAATACCCCGGCCTCGGACATGATGCCGCAGCACCTGTATCAATGCATGCAATCCATGACAGAGGGTTTTGACGTTGACCTGAGTGCATGTGTGGGTGATGCGTTGATCGAGCAGAACTACCCGACTATTCATGCGGTGGGCCGTGCAAGCGTCCACCTGCCACGGCTCATCTCATGGCACTGGGGACGCAAAAACCATCCCCGGGTGACCCTGATTGGCAAGGGGGTTTCGTTTGACAGTGGCGGGTTGGACATCAAAAGCGCGCGAGGCATGCGATTGATGAAAAAGGATATGGGCGGGGCCGCGCATGCGGCGGGTGTCGCAAGCACCATCATGAAACTGAACCTGCCGGTACATTTACAGGTATTGATACCGGCTGTGGAGAATGCCATTTCCGGCAATGCCTATCGCCCCGGCGATGTCCTGACCTCAAGAAGCGGCAAAACCATAGAAGTCGAGGATACGGATGCAGAAGGGCGCCTGATTTTGTGTGATGCCATTTCGCGGGCGGTGGAGGACAATCCTGATCTTATCATCGACTTTGCCACCCTGACCGGTGCCGCGAGGGTTGCCCTGGGAACGGAAGTGCCTGCGTTTTTCACGAACGACCAGACCGTAGCTCAAGAGTTGACCGCCGCATCCGCCAGCGTGGACGACCCGGTATGGCAATTGCCGTTGCACAGACCCTATCGCCAGCTTCTCGACAGCGACATCGCGGATATCTCGAACTGCTCAAGCAGTGGGTATGCAGGTGCAATCACCGCTGCATTGTTCCTGGATGAGTTTGTCCCCGATGCTATCCGGTGGCTGCATTTTGACGTCATGTCCTGGAACACGCGCGAACGGGCAGGGCGACCCAAAGGAGGAGAAGCGATGGGCCTTCGGGCCGTGGTCGAATTTCTCCAGCGGCGATACGCATGACTTTCCCCGCAACTGCCATGAACCGAGCCACCCCCCATCCGCACCGTCTGTGCGTGGCCCCCATGATGAACTGTACGGACCGTCATTACCGCTACCTCGCACGCCTGCTGAGCAAGCACAGCATGCTGTATACGGAAATGATGGCTGCTGGTGCCCTGGTGCACGGCGATCATGAACGCCTGCTCGAGTTCAATTCGAGTGAGCACCCGCTTGCCCTGCAAGTCGGCGGAAGCCACGTACCGGACATGCAGCGCTGCACCGAGTATGCTGCGGAGCTCGGCTATGACGAGGTCAATATCAATGCCGGGTGTCCCAGCAGCCGCGTGCAGGCCGGCAGATTCGGGGCCTGCCTGATGCTCGAGCCGCAAACCGTTGCGGACTGCGTTCGCGCCATGCAAACCGTGGCGCCTATCCGGATCAGCGTCAAGACCCGGATCGGCGTGGATGACCATGACCGTTACCCGGTCCTGCATCATTTCGTCGATACGGTGGCTGCAGCGGGTTGCTCCATCTTCATCGTGCATGCGCGCAAGGCTTTTCTGTCCGGTTTGAGTCCGAAGCAAAACCGCAGCATCCCCCCATTGCGCTATGAATTCGTATACCGCCTGAAACAGGACTTCCCGGACCTGAGAATCGTCCTTAACGGCGGCTTGTCCGATGAAGCAGAAATCCTGCCACACCTGGAGAACGTGGACGGCGTCATGATCGGCAGGGAAGCGTATGAAAATCCATACTTTCTGGCTCACCTGGATGCTGCATTGTTTCACACGCGGCTGCCTTCTCGTGGTGAAGTGCTGGACGCCTACAAAGGCTATGCTCGTCGACAGCTCGATGCCGGCGTACCACTGGCTACCCTGTGCCGTCATTTATCCGGTCTGTTTCACAGCATGCCGGGGGCTAGGGCCTGGCGCCGTGTCCTGAACGAAAGCACCGGCAAAAAGGATGCCAGCCTGGAGATCATTTGCACGGCGGAACGGTTTGTCGCGGGAGGCCTGTATGGTTGAAAGCCGGCAGACCATCGTCAAGTTCGACCATGTCCAGAAAAGCTACGATGGTCAGGCGCTGGTCATCAAGGATCTGAACCTGAATATCGAGACCGGCGAATTCCTGACCATGCTGGGTCCTTCTGGCTCGGGTAAGACCACCTGCCTGATGATGTTGGCCGGGTTCGAGCCGGCGACCTATGGTGAAATCTACCTGAATAATCAGCCCATCAACCGGGTCGCCCCCCACCGACGGGGCATCGGCATGGTGTTCCAGAATTATGCTCTGTTCCCGCACATGAGCGTCGCTGAGAACTTGGCGTTTCCCCTGCAGGTGCGCAAACTTCCGAGAGCGGAGATCGAAACCCGGGTCGAGCGGGCCCTGGACATGGTGAAACTGTCGGGCTTCGGCAGTCGGCGTCCCGCCCAGCTGTCCGGAGGTCAGCGACAGCGGGTGGCGGTCGCAAGAGCCCTGGTGTTTGAGCCGGTGCTGGTACTGATGGACGAGCCGCTTGGCGCGCTGGACAAGAACCTGCGCGAGGAGATGCAGTTTGAGATCAAGCGCATACACGAAACCCTGGGAGTGACCGTAGTCTATGTCACCCACGATCAATCCGAGGCCCTGACCATGTCCGACCGGATCGCAGTATTCAACGATGGAGTGATCCAGCAACTGGCCACCCCGGACGTGCTGTACGAGCAGCCCGAGAATGCCTTCGTGGCCCGCTTCATCGGTGAAAACAATTGCCTGCAGGGCGAAGTGCGGTCCGTGGACGGAGCCTATTGCCAGGTCGGGCTGGAAAGCGGCGAAGTGGTCCGCGCGCTGAAGGTCAAGGTGGAAGGCGAGGGCATGCCGACCACACTTTCGCTTCGCCCCGAGCGGATCACGGTTACTGAGAATGCAAAACCCGGCGACAATCAGGTCTGCGGTCGTGTCGAGGAGCTGATCTACCTGGGGGACCACATCCGCGTGCGCTTAGCCGTTGCAGGAAACCACGAATTTGTGGTCAAAGTGTCGAATACGCAGCAGCGCACTTCTCTCGGTGTAGGGGACCAGGTTCAGCTGTGCTGGGCAGCCGATGATTGTCGCGCGCTGGATACGCTCCAGGACCCGTCGATCACTGCCTGACCGAAGGAATAAACGAAAGTCGCTACTGGAACAGGTTGAAGTAGTAGCGCGCGTTGATATTGAACCGCTTGTTCCAGCGGTCGTTGCCGTTGGCACCCACGTCACCGACACCGTCATAGATGTTGGAGTAGTCGTCGCCCTCGCTGCCGACAAAGAGATTGCCGTCGGAAATCCCGAGTTCGGCATAGATGTACAGATTGCCCCAGTACATCAGGGCACCCAGGCTCCACAGGGTGCTGTCATTGAAATCACTTCTGTCCTTGAGAATGGTGCTCCACTCAAGAAAGGGCATGACACTGTCAATCCAGGGGATGCCTGATGTATCGATGCCGTGGTAGCGAAGCGATACGGCAGGGATCCATCCCTCGGAAGCCACCAGCCATGCAAAGTCATAGGCACCCATGGGAATCAGATCGCCCGTTCCCCATGGCGTATCATCCGTGATGTCGAATTCGTAGTAGGAAAGCTGAGACAACAACGTGAAGTCCCCGAATGAGTTTTCTGCATGCGCAGAAACAGCGAAATGGTCGGCACCACTGTCATCTACGTTTTTGCCCTTCAGCCAGCCATACTGGAAGGATGCTCCAAGGTCTCCGAAGCGCTCGGTTGAGTAGATCATGCGAAGGTTGAGCTGACCATCTTCCTCAAAGCCATTTTCCCCGGCACCATAAGTGACATCGCCCTCGGCATCGGCATGCTCATCCCAGGTCACAAGATCATAGGCGTACCGCGAACTGTCCCGGCTTTCGCCATCCCATTCCCCCTCATCCTGAAAATAGTAGGCAAGGTCAACGGCCAAGTCACCATAAGATTTCGTCCACCGGATTCCCAGGTCCATGTCATCGGACAGCCCGATGTAGAAATGCTGATCGAAGTACCAGCTGGTTGAAACCCCGTACGGTCCGGGCCCGAAAGGAACACGGACAATGCCGGCCTTGACTGTGCCGTAGTGGTCCGACTCATATCCGAGCCAGGCCGTGTGCATCATGCTGTAGGTGTCATACCATCGGTACTCGACCCGACCGATCAACCCGTCAGAGTCCAGGTCTGCATTCAGGCGGAAGATATCCAGATCGACATCTCCAACGTCCTCGTTTCTGCGACTGCCGCTTGCATAATCACCGTAGGCGTAATTGATGCCCAGGGCACCACCGATTTTCACAGGTCTGTGCACGGGTTGTGTCACAGGTTCTTCGCTGACAGAAGCTTGCATGGCATTTTGAGCCTCCGCCTCGGCAAGCTTTTTGCGAACATCTGCCAGTTCCCGCTCCAGGTGCTCGATTTTCTGCTTTAGGGCTTCGGTCTCGTCCCCGGGTTCCGCTCCAGCATGCACGGCGGGGACTGCCGGCAGGGAAAGAATCAGAGTGCAGATCAGTGCGGGCGAAAAACGTTTCATCAGAACTGCATCAAACTATCTGCATCATGATAAGTCAAGGGTTGTGTCCGCTCCATTCAGGATAAAGCCTCACCGACATTGCAAAACTGACTGTTCAAGCCGATGTTATCTCCTGATAAAACGGCTGTGTATAATGATTACCCAAAATGCAGGGCCGTGATAACAGGGTGTCAGTCGCTGCAAGTGAGCGCATCCGATGATAAAGAATCCGCAAAGGGGGATATCCATATGAAACATCTCATACAGGCTGCTGCAGCTGCATTCAGTATGGCACTGCTTGCCGGAAACGGCCACGCAATCGACCTGACGATCGTGTCCTGGGGCGGGGCCTACACTGCGAGCCAGCAAAAGGCCTACCACGACCCTTACATGGCTGAAAATCCTGGTGTGCGCATCATCAACGATGATTCTGGAGCGGAAGGGCTCGCCAAAGTCCGGGCACAGGTTGAATCGGGCAATGTCACCTGGGACATTGTCGATATGGTTGCCGCAGATGCAATCACTGCATGTGATGAGGGCCTGATCGAAGAAATTGACCCGGACATCTGGCTGGCTCCAGCCCCCGACGGCACGCCGGCATCTGAGGATTTCTTTGCAGGTACGCTGACGCCTGGCGGGACCAACTGCTTCATCCCGCAGATCGTCTATTCCACCACCTTCGGGTATCGCACAGACGCATTCCAGGGTAGGCAACCCTCGACCATCGCGGACGTCTTTGACCCCGAGACCTTTCCGGGAAAACGGGCACTGCAGAAAGCACCGATCAATAATCTGGAATGGGCGCTGATTGCGGACGGGGTTCCGGGTGATGAGGTGTACGAGGTGTTGAGTACACCGGAAGGTGTGGACCGGGCATTTGCGAAACTGGACACCATCAAGGACCAGGTGATCTGGTGGTCGGAAGGCGCACAACCGCCACAGCTGCTGGCCGACGGTGAGGTCGTGATTGCCTCCGCCTACAATGGTCGACTGTTTTCTGCAATCGCAGAAAAGAACCAGCCGATCGCAATGCTGTGGGACTGGCAGGCTTTCGACCTGGATGGCTGGGTAGTACCAAAAGGGGTGAAAGATCTTGAAGCGGTCAAGGCCTATATGAGATTTGCCACTGACACGCAACGTCTGGCAGACCAGGCCAAGTACATTTCCTACGGCCCGGCACGCCATTCTTCCGCGCCTCTGGTTGGCAAGCATGCCGAACTTGGCATCGATATGAAACCACACATGCCCACCGATGCGAAAAATAACAAGACAGTTCTGCAGTTTGACTACGTCTGGTGGGCCGATTACCGGGCCGAACTTGATGAACGCTTCAATGCCTGGCTCGCCAAGTGATGTCCTGAGAGAAGAGGAAACGGTTTCTCGTTAATCGGCAACGAGCTTCTTTTGTCCTGACATGCGACGTGTCTGAGAACCGAACTGCATGACACAGGGATCTGGTGAGATAATACGCACTGCCGACGGCATGCCGCTGGGGCTCAGTCTTCAGCGGACCCTATTACGGAGTCGCCTGCGTGCACTGATGCTGGTAATCCCGTTGCTGGCTTTTCTGACGGTGACATTCGTTTTACCGATTCTGGACATGCTGTATCGCAGTGTCGATAACCGGATCGTGGCCTCCGTTCTCCCGCAAACTACAGTGGCCATTCAGGCCTGGGACTCGAAGAGTACGGAATTGCCCGATGAGCCCGTTTTTGAGGCCCTGGTCCTGGATATCCAGGCTGCCCACGAGCAAAAAACCCTGGGCCGGGTAGGGCGGCGTCTGAATTACGAAAAGCCAGGCATGTCCAGCCTGTTCAGAAAAACAGGACGCCATGCCAAACGCATCACTGAAGCCCCCTTCAAGGAACAGCTTCTCAGTGTTGACAAGCGTTGGCACGATACGAGCGTCTGGCGGCTGATTCACCGGGAGTCCGGCGCGCTCACTGGGAGCTATTTCCTGGCTTCATCGGATTTACGTCTTGATGACCAGGGTGAGATAGCGCTCCAGCCTGAGCCACGCCGGATCTACGTGTCTTTGTTTTACCGCACCTTGTGGATGAGTCTGCTGATCACAGTGCTGTGTTTGATCCTCGGCTACCCAATTTCATATCTCCTCGCAAGCTTGCCTGCGCGAACAAGCAATCTGCTCATGATCCTTGTCCTCTTGCCGTTTTGGACTTCGTTGCTGGTACGCACAACCTCCTGGATCGCTCTGCTTCAGACACAGGGCGTACTGAATGATTTGCTGGTATTTATCGGCCTCATTCCTGACGATGCACGACTGCAGATGATTTACAACAAGATCGGGACCATCGTCGCCATGACTCATATCCTGCTGCCGTTCATGATACTGCCGCTTTATTCGGTCATGAAAACAATCCCGGCATCATACATGCAGGCAGCCCGATCACTTGGCGCTTCCCCGTTTACCGCGTTTGTACGTGTGTACATGCCCAACACGGTGCCGGGCATCGGTGCCGGCTGCATACTGGTGTTCATACTGGCGATCGGCTACTACATCACCCCGGCTCTTGTGGGCGGTCGAACCGGTACGTTCATTTCAAACTTCATAGCCGTTCATATCAGCGAGACCCTGAACTGGGGCCTGGCTGCTGCGTTGGGCGTGATACTGCTTGCCCTGGTGTTGGTGCTTTATCTGGTCTACGACAAGATCGTCGGGGTCAACAACATGAAACTGGGCTGAGATCGTCTGTGGCTTTACCGATCTACTATTCACCGCTTGAGAAGGGTTGGCACTATACCTACCGTGTGATATGCGCTGCAATCCTGGCGTTCCTGGTCGTACCGATCTTCGTCATCGTGCCACTGAGCTTCAATGCACTTCCGTACTTCACATTCTCACCGGAAATGCTATCCCTTGATCCTGCGGGCTACAGCACACAATGGTATCGCGAGTTTTTCACCGAGGAGTCTTGGCAGCACGCGGTACGAAACAGTTTCGTAATCGCCATCTTTGCGACACTGATATCCACCTTGCTTGGCACACTGGCCGCACTTGGCCTGAGCCGGTCGCAGATGCCGTTCAAAGCCGCTTTCATGGCCCTGTTGATATCGCCGATGATCGTCCCACTGATCATCTCTGCAGCAGGTATGTACTTTTTTTACACACGAATCGGAATCGCATCAACGCATCTGGGTGTGATACTGGCGCATGCAGCACTAGGTACGCCCTTCGTAGTCATCACAGTCACTGCAACTTTGACCAATTTTGACCATTCACTGACCCGTGCTGCAGCCAGCTTGGGGGCGAGCCCTACCGAGACATTCTTCAAAGTGACCGTACCGCTGATACTGCCAGGCGTGGTTTCGGGTGCCTTGTTTGCTTTCATCACCTCTTTTGACGAAGTCGTCGTCGTGCTGTTTGTAGGGTCTGTGGAACAAAGAACCATACCCTGGAAGA
Source organism: Gammaproteobacteria bacterium (assembly GCA_026706595.1). Classification (GTDB taxonomy): domain Bacteria; phylum Pseudomonadota; class Gammaproteobacteria; order UBA4575; family UBA4575; genus WTFY01. The sequence continues at coordinate 9,594 of JAPOYL010000016.1, forward strand.
TGTTCTCGGGCATCCGGGAAGAAATTCGCCCAACCATACTGGCTGTGGCGACACTGCTCGTATGTGTCTCTATTCTGCTGTTAACAGTACTTGAGTTATTGCGCCGCCGTAACGAGCGGCTGCATGGCCCTAGCGCATCCTGAGCCTGCTTCACCCTTCCGGCTCGCACTTTGCGCTGCGCAAGGGCAGGGCACAGCTACCAGATCAACCCATGATGAAATCAGCTTGAGCCAGAAAGCTCCGGTGAACAGTCTCGAATAACTGCTGGTGGTCCTCGTTATTGAGGAAATATCGGTAATCCTCAAGAGTATCCACGTCTCGTACCTCCGACAAGCAGGAAGATTTCCATCGCAATGTATTGATATTAATAAGGGTTTTATCCAATACACGGGCAGTGCTCCAGGGAACACCTTCGAAAACCAGACTGTCAATCCGAGTAGCCCCGATCAGGGCATAACCGCCGTCACGGGTTGGCACCAGGACAACGTCGTTTCCTGCATCCAGCAGATGGAAAGCCTCGTTGATGTGGTCGAGGCCGAGCTCGGGACAGTCGGAACCGATCAGGACAACAGCGTGGTCGTCTTTCAGATGACTGCGGATCGCATGAAGCATCCGTTCACCCAGATCATCTCCTTCCTGCCTGTATAAAGGAACATGATACTTGTTGCTGCAATACTCGAAAAAAGCATGGTGAGTATCCGGAAAACAGTGCAGTGCAAGTACATGATCACCATGGGAAAACGTTTGCACAGTGTGTTCGAGCATCACCTTATATACAGCGGCGGCAAACTTCTCGCCTAGGTCCTTCGCCAATCGTGACTTGACCACGCCCGGATCTGGATATTTGCAAAAACACAATACTGTCTTTTTATGTCGCATTTTATCGATACGATCTGGCCAGCTTTTCAGGGGACTGACCAAGGAAAAACATCAAACGCAGCCACCACATTATGGCGACCGTTTTCAAAATCCCGTTTTGTTCCCATCTGCGGCTGGAAGTGACAACTTTCTCAGACAGGCAGACAGGGGAAGCATGTTTCTTCAGACGCCGACAGAACTCCACGTCTTCCATGAGGGGCACATCCATATAACCGCCGCAACTAAAGTAAAGTTTCCTTCTGATGAACAGGGCATGGTCACCCGTTACAATACCCGTCAGGCAGCTGCGCTTGTTCATGAACCAGGCAATGACTCGGAAAACCTGGCGCGGGTTCGAAAACCGCACAGCAAACCGGCCCCACAGCTGTTCGGGCCTTGCAAGCGCCTGGGCAATCACTTGTGCAGCGTGGGACGGTAGGTGTGTATCTGCATGAAGAAACAAAAGAATATCGTTTTTGCTATGGTTGGCACCATAGCTCAGTTGATGGCCACGCGAAGCTCTGGTGCAAAAGACTCTGCAACCAAGTGCACGGGCGATGTTTACTGAGTCATCTTGGCTACCTCCATCGACGACGAGAATCTCATGGCCCTCTTGCAGCAAAGAAACAAGCTTCTCTTTATTTCCCGCCAGAAAGCGCTCCTCATTCAGCACTGGGATGATGATTGACAATTCAGGCATAGTGAGAATAGGGCATGTCAGCAGATGAATATCTCATATCTCTCAGCACACAATTTCACAGGCAGGCATGAGCTACGAGTGGCATGACATCCTGGGCAATCTCGGTGTGTCCTTCATCATCGGGACCTATCTCCTCCTGCAACTGGGGCGGATGCAAAGTACAAGCTTCATCTATTCGATCCTGAACGCGCTCGGTGCATTCTTCATCATCATCTCCTTGATGTATGACTTCAATCTGTCTCTTTTCATCATCGAGGCCTTTTGGGTTGGGGCAAGTCTGGTCGGTATTGCCAGGCAACTGCAGGCGAAGGGCAGGCAGGCATGAGCTACGAATGGCATGACATCCTGGGCAATCTCGGTGTGTCCTTCATCGTTGGAACCTACATCCTGCTCCAGATGGAGCGCATGAGCGGTGTGAGCTTCACCTATTCGATCCTGAATGCACTAGGGGCATTGTTCGTCATCATCTCACTACTGCACAACTTCAATCTGTCCGGAATTATTGTCCAAAGCTTCTGGATGGGGATCAGTGTCATCGGGATCATCCGGCAGTGGAAGTTGAGGCACCTGCCACCCTAACACGCCCTGATTTCCTTGATACCTACTTAATTTAACATAATATACATTATGCGAAGTTATATATTGAACTGAACCGTACACGCCCTCGATCCCCAGTCTCCTAGGCCTTACCCTGGTTTTGCGTGAACTGGTAAAAGTCCCCTCTCCAAACCACCCAGGTCCAGGCCTTCCGTCAGCTTTGGATGGTGCGGCGGTGCCCCATCAGGATGCAGCTCCATCCGATCTCACCTGAAAATACATCTGATGCGGCCCTTTGTCGGACAGCTGGCACGCTAATTGCTTTGCTAACTGTGAATTGAACAATTTTGAAAGCATTGTGCGTTTGGAGGCACCAATGAAATATTTAGACTCTCGTTTGTATGTGCTTGCGATGGTCCTGGCATGTGTCATCGCGTCGGCAACCCTCTTTACAGGATACTCCCAGGACTCAAGGGATATCGAGGACTATGCCATGGCAGAGCCGTTTTCATCCGTCTACCACCGTCTGCATCATCCCCTTTAGATAGGATAAATAGACATTATCACTATATTAAATATATCTAATATGATTTCATTAAAATTATATTAGAATATTCTTATATTTTAAATAGGACTCAGCAACGAGGACCCGATTATGAAGATTTCCAAACTTGCTTATTCAGTTTTGGCAGGCATTTTGATGCTGAGCATCGCTCCCGTTTTTGGTGAGTTATCCAAAAATGAGCAGCCTGCAGTTAAAGAACCCGTCCCTTCATGCACAGTGCACGCAGCGTTCACTGACCCTGCAGCGATGGCAGCAACCATGGCTGACCCAGTCAAATTCAATGAATTCATGATTGCAGTGAACAACCCTGCGACAGCGCAGGCCCTCATGAATTGCTCCATCGATCCTAAGCAATGGACTACATGGGCAGTTAACTTCAGCGATCCGGCAAAAATGATGGGAGCCATGGCACAGTTCATGAACCCTCAGGTGTATGCAAACTGGATGACCGCTGCCATGAACCCGCAGACCTACCAGTTCATGTATGCCTACATGAACCCGGCATTCTACTCACAGTGGATGGCCGCTGCCATGAACCCGCAGTTCTATCAGCCCATGTATAAGGTGGCTGATCCGAAATGGCAGCAAGAGTCCACAGCATGGATGATGGATCCCAACATGTACGCCAACATGTTCAGATCCTTTTACCCCCCTGTTGTCGCAGACGCCTCCACAGCAGCAGAGTAAGGTAGAACGATCTCAGCTTTTGCAGGAAGCAATCGGAGTGTACTGACTCCCGGGAACAGGAGTAGAAGTCTCACTCCACTATCAATCAAAGCCCTGGTCAAACGACCGGGGCTTTTTATTTTCTGTATGTAATTTCGCCCAAGCAACTAATGCCGTGCACGTATGTATCATCAGTTGCCGGTTTGCTAAACAGGAAAAGCACTCTTGCTGAATGCGACCAGAATCATATAGATATAGACTGCGACAGCCAGAACCCAGGCGGTCACGCGTATCTGCATTGTCTTTCCTCGATTCAGCGCAATGATTCCAAGCATGATATACACCACCAGTGCAACAATTTTCGCATTGATCCAGGACGAAGGCCCCGGATATTGGGATGTGACGACCACCAGCGCGATGGCTGAGACTAACAAAAGCGTGTCGTTGATATGAGGTGCCACCCTGACCCAGCGTTGCTGCAGCAAGGGCGATGATTGCATCATCCAGATGCCTCGTGTCAGGAAACCTGCAATTGAAATGAATACAGTGCCGATGTGGATAAACAGCAACACCCCGTAACTACTCATAATTTTTCTGACTCCTAGCGGGTCGCCCAACGTGAGACTCCCCTATTCTCCTGCTTCTGGTTATCTGGAAACTAACTGAACCGGCAAATGTCCAAATGTATTAGCACATTCCGGGGCTGACATAGTAAAATGTATACAGGTCGTTTTGTTGAAATACCGACCATCAGTGTGCCAGGCAGCATACTACACTACCCTACAATCATTTAACTGAAGAGGGATTCATGAGCATTTCACGAAGAAGCTTTATTTACCGCTGCTTCTACTCAGGTGTTTTAATCCTGGGCTCGGGGCTTTTCTCCCGAATTTCAAGAGCAGCTTGGCCAGCGGCTGCTTTTGATGAAACAGAATACTTGCCTGCCCTCAAAGGGCTGATCGGGGACGAGCCACTACTTGAAGGCCACGTTACGATCCAGGCACCGGAAGTTGCTGAAAATGGAGCTACTGTGCCGGTCAAGATTTCTACAGATCTGACAAATGTCGAGTGGATCAGTATTTTTGGTGACAAAAACCCAAGGCCCTGGATTTCAAGATTTTATTTCCATGGCAAGTCCAAGCCATTTGTCTCAACCCGCATCAAGCTGAGGGAAAGTTCGAATGTCGTGGCTATTGTGAAGGCAGAAGGCAAACTGTATAGCACGAAAAGTGCCGTACGCGTCACCGCCGGCGGTTGTGTCTAGACCTAAGGGAGTAGAGGAAAAAGATGGCTCAAAAAGAGATGAAGATCAGGGCAAAAGCAAAAGATGGCAAAACCACAGTCAAGGCCATCATGTACCACGTGATGGAATCGGGGAGCAGGAAAGATGCCAAAACCGGAGAACTGGTCCCGGCGCACTTTATCAAGGAAGTCAAAGCTGAACTCAATGGCGAGGTGATTATCACTGCTGAGTGGGGCACGGGCATTTCCAAGAACCCGTACTGGTCATTTGTTTTTGACGGCGGCAATCCAGGCGATACAGTCAAGATCATCTGGGTGGACAACCTGGGTGAGTCGGGATCGGGTGAAACCCAGATAAAATAGCCTGTTTGTCGATAGCCCGACTGCCCTTACGTAGCCTGCTTTCTCCAGGGAAGTAACAGCTCCGAAAGCGAGGTGCTCAAAGCCTCCATGAATCCCTTCTCATCCAGAATATGATACTGGACCTTCATAGTAAGTGCGCTTCCGAAAATGATCGAGGCCAGCGCCATGACAGAACCTATGGCCAATGTCGACATGCCTGTGACACCCTGCCCTATCGTGCAACCAAACGAAAGTACCCCACCAAAGCCCATAAGCACAGCACCCACCAGATGACTGACCATTTCAGACCGGTTGCTAAAGGTCTCTATCCTGAATGAATTTGACATGATGGCGTAAAGAAAGGAGCCAATAATCATCCCCAACACCACGGCGATACCGAAATTGATCTGTGCCCCCGTGAAGGTCATCAAATAGCTGATTGTGTTTCCGGTCGGGCCTATGAAAGACATCCCCTGTGGAGTGACAGGATCAAAATCATCCTGGCCGAGATATCCCGTGATATACCATGCAGCAACCACGCAAGCACCAATCACAACGCCTGCAATAATGTTATCAAGGCTGTTCCTGAACTCCTTGTGTTTGAAGGCGTAGGTGATGAATCCTGCAGCAATTAGAAGTCCAATAATTTTTCGCAACCACTCTGTACTCTCAAGCTTCAGAAGTGCGCCCATGTAGCTGATCAGGCTTTGGTCGTGGAGGCCCTGGCTTGTCAGATCGGCATTAACGGCATATACCCAGTTCAATCGCACCAGCGCCAACAGCCCACGCATGGTTGTATAGGCAGTGATACCTAGCACAAGAATCACGACCAGGGCTTTCAGGTTTCCACCGCCTATCCGGATCAGGTTTCTCTGGCCACACCCTGCGGCAAGCGTCATGCCTACACCGAACAGGATACCGCCGAGAACATAGCTGAGTATGTATAGATTTGGCGACAGGTAGATCGAAGCATTCAAATCCACCAGGCCCTGAATGAAAAGAAACTGCGCTCCCAGAATTGCTATACCAATCGCAAGAAACCAGGCACCCATGCGTCCTTTGGAGCCCATATTTATGACATCGCTGATCGCCCCCATTGAACAAAAATGGGTCTTGTTACCTACAAAACCAAATATGCCAGCCACGATAAAACCAAGTAAGGCTACCAAATGAAGGTTCGAAAATTCTTCCATGGGGTCTTGAGTCAGGTCGGTTAAGGCAGCTTGGAATTATACAATGAGAGCTTTTCAAATTCACCACGCCAAGCGTTATCCGCAGCAGCCCGAAAATTGCATTTGACCTGCCCTTCATAAGCAACCAATTTCATATGGACCATCACCTGTTTGGCCAAGTAAGTTGGACTTTTCCGGGGTTCAAGGCTTTTAATCTCGCTTGATAAACAGCAATTTATGAGCTGGATCTAGGGCATCAAGTGAAGTTCTGATACCTGTCGCCGGTCAAAATTCCGGAAGACAAGGCAACACCACTCCCGTACTCGACTGTACGGGCCAATCGTCGCGCCTACACTATTGTTGCGGGCTAGAGGATCCGGGGTTTGGCAGGAAATTTTTCATCATTTCCGACCACTGGTCAAACCACTGCTTTTGCTGCTCGGGGTTAGGGGCCTGCCCTCCACCCGGCATCGGCGGGCTCATCGGATGACCGCCACCATACATAGGCATACCGCCCATCATGCCCATCATCGGATTCATCATGGTCATCGGGTTCATCATTGCCATGGGATTCATCATGGTCATCGGGTTCATCATGGTCATCGGATTCATCATAGGCCCCATCATGCCCATCATTGGATACATCATGCTCATGTACATGGCAGGATTCATCATGGAACTCATCATATGCGGGTTCATCATGGCCTTGTAGGGCTCCCACATTGAATCCATCATGGGCCCGAAGTCTTTCTGGTAGCGAGCCACTTCTGCCCCTTCATGACACAGGGCACAGGTGGCAATTGGAGATGACTGCTGAGGATTCATCATCATGGCCATCATCTGCGCCCAGACGTTGGGGTCCATTGATTTTTGCATCGTCGCTGTCATTTCTGTCATGCCGCTTGAAGCAGACGGAGCTTGCTGGGCTTCTTCTGCATGGATACCTGCAATACTTACAATAAAAAGGCAGACTACAGATGCAGTCTGTCGGTACAACCTGGCTTGAAATAGCATTTGAATACCTTCCGGTTACTCTGATTAAAAAATGTCAACTAAAAATCTCCCGTTGCAGCACCTTCCATGATGTATGCAATGGACTCACGAATCCGCACCGCATCTTCGCGCAATTCCTTGCTCAGGTGCGAATTCCTGTTTTGTGCAAAATCCAGCCACTCGACGTCCCAGTCGAGGGTCATGACCCAGAGCTTGCCGTCCCCATCCTCGATCAATGCAATCATACATGGAAGGAATATCACGAACTCGGGAATACTGTCCAAGATCTTGCGTGCAACCGCGGCATCACAAAACCGGAACATCTCGACTTTTGCCGAGGGTTTGCCCGTGACCGCTTCAATTTCTTTCCATAAGGGACTTGAGCCTACAAACTTGAAGTTGATTTCATTGGCTCGAAGCTTCATTGCCTCCACGGCATCGTCCCAGGACACACTTTCATCCACCGGGATTTTATCAGCCATGATACTGATCATGTCACGCATGGAGAGTGGGCTCACCGCCATGGCGGTTTGAAACGCATTCTTTTTCGCCTCCTGAGAGACTCCTGGAGAGACCTTGTTCACGGGCCAAGGCTGGTAGCTCTGGGTTGGGAATCCCGGAATCGTGATCACCGGCAGATGTTCCGGCACCTGCCCTTCCCTGTACGCCTGGTTTGCCTGGCCAAACATGCCGAACATCATGTGGGGGTCCATGGATCGCATCATCATATCCATGACCTGCATTTGGGTCATGGCATCGACAGGATAGTTGAACATCGGGCCTGCCATACCCATCATCGGATGGAACATGCTCATGTACATGGCCGGGTTCATCATGTTCATGGGGTTGAACAGGTTGAAATTCGATCCTGACATAGCGAGCCAGTTATGCGATGGCAAAGGTGGTGTACTTTTCGGCGCTTCCTGGACGTCTGAACTGCTGTCGGCGTGAGTCGAGCCAGGCATCTCCGCTGCAGACGCATCATCCGGTACACTTTTGGAGGCTGCATCCGAACCACTGTCAGCAGGATCTGTCTCTGCCGGCTGGGACGATACCGGAGGGTCCGACGGGGTCGGACTCTCTGCACCTAGCACGGCCGGCCAAGTGGCAAGAGCGATCATCAAGACAGCAAAAGTTCGATACATTTCAGTGGGTCTTCGGTGAACACACGTCCCTGTGGGATCGTGTAATTTGATACCGTAATCCAGTATACTTTCTTAGCGCTTACCCTGTCATTAGCTTATTTGGAGCGGGACCGCCAGGGAGATTATTGCTTGAAATTCGCCGCCGCCATACTACTGCTGATCCTTGGGGCAGTCGCCGCAACATCCTCATCATTCGTACTGGAAGCTACCAACAGCACTGAATTTTGCACCTCGTGCCACTCGATGCAGTGGGTTCAGAAAGAGTGGATGGAAAGTGCTCATTACTCGAATGTATCCGGTGTGCGTGCCGGTTGCTCTGATTGTCATGTCCCCCACTCGCTCGGCCCGAAAATGTACGCCAAGCTGAGGGCCGCCAAAGATGTCTGGCATGAAATTCTTGGAACCATAGACAGCGAAGAAAAATTTGAGGCGTACCGGTGGACCATGGCAAACATGGTCTGGGCGCGCATGGAGGCCACCGGCTCAAGGGAATGTGAGTCATGCCACACCATTGCGGCAATGGACCTCAAGGAACAAGATCGCTCAGCACGAAAAAAACATAAAAAAGCCGAGACTCGAGGCAAGACCTGTATCGACTGCCACAAGGGTGTCGCCCACAAAATGCCCAAAAAGCCTGACTCAGCGGAGGATGTTGCCCTTAACTAGGTCAAATATGGGCCTAAAAGCAAGGCAGTTACTGTGCTAATATGTGCGCAAAATAATTTCAATGCCAGCTGCACTGAATGACCGTAAACTTCAGCGCTTGGAAATTGATGCTGTTGACGCCTGGGATAGGAGGATAACCATGTTGCATAAAGTCGCTCGCGAGGCGCTTCTTTTTTGTGTATTTATGCTGCTGCCTTTCAGCACAGCACTAGCCGGAGAAACCGCAAGCCCGTCCATGCTTTCTGACACATGTCTGGGCTGTCATGGGCCTGGCGGTATCAGTGATGGACCAGCAACCCCCACGATCTCAGGGATGTCAGAGGTCTATATCATCGCTGCGATGCTGGCCTATAAATATGACAATGACGAGGACAAGGTCGAAGCCATCATTGAGGCAGACCCGGATCTTGAGGATGTCGAATTCTTTGCACGAACCTCAACCGTCATGGATCGTATCGCAAAAGGATACTCCGAAGCCGAGATCAAAGTCATCGCCAAGCATTTTGCAAACCTGCCCTTTGTCGCTGCCGAGCAGGATGTAAACAAAAAACAAGCAAAAGCAGGCGCGGAAATTCATGAGAATCACTGCGAGAAATGCCATGAGAATGGCGGTAGCTCTGCAGAGGATGATGCAGGTGTGCTGGCTGGGCAATGGATTCCCTACCTTGAGTACACCATGGCGGATTTTGAAAGTGGTGACCGGGCCATGCCGAAGAAAATGAAAAAGCAGATGAAAGATGCGCATGCAGCTTATGGCGACAACTCAGTCGCTGATCTGATCCAGTTTTACGCCGGCCAGAAATAACACAGCGCTTGAGATTGCAGGAGAAATGAACATGTCAAAACTTACCAGAAGAAATTTCCTAAAGGCCGCTGGCAGTACTTTTGCACTAGGCTCAGCAGGGTTAGGTTTCCCTCACATTGTCGGCGCTGCCAAAAAGAAGGTTGTTGTGATAGGCGGTGGAGTGGGAGGCACAATTGCCGCCAAGTATATTGCGAAAGCTGATTCGTCCATTCAGGTAACCCTCGTGGAAGCCAAGCCCTACCATCACACTTGCTTCATGAGCAACGAGGTGATCGGCGGGGACCGCGATATCTCTACGATCAAGTTCGGTTATGACAAGCTTGCCGCACATGGAATCAATGTGGTCCAGGACAAGGCTGTGATGGTTGATCCGGTGGCCCACAAGGTGAAAACAGCGGATGGCACAACCCTGGGTTATGACCGGCTGATCATGTCTCCTGGTATTACATTCAAATGGGAAACTATAGAAGGCTATGATGAGGATGCAGCTGAAACCATGCCGCATGCGTGGATCGCCGGGCATCAAACCGCATTATTGAGAAAGCAGCTTGAGGCCATGGATGATGGGGGACTTGTAGTACTGGCGCCTCCCGGAAATCCGTTCCGCTGCCCACCTGGACCCTATGAGCGCGCTGCACAGATTGCACACTACTTCAAACATCACAAGCCAAAGTCCAAGATCTTGATCCTGGATGCCAAGGACAAATTCTCAAAACAGGGCTTGTTCACGCAAGGCTACAAGAAAAGGTACGGAGACATGATCGAGTGGGTTCCTGGTGCTGATACCGGGGGCGGAGTGAAGGCAGTGGACGCCAAAGCCATGACAGTCAGTACCGACTTCGACGACCACAAGGTCTCGGTCGCCAATATCATCCCGGCGCAAAAGGCAGCGCAGATCGCACACGATGCCGACCTGACGGACGATTCAGGATGGTGCCCTGTGGACTTGGGCACGTTTGAGTCCAAGAAGCACAAGGACATCCATATCATCGGGGATGCCGGCATCATCAGCGGCTTGCCCAAGTCCGGCTATGCGGCCAGCACCGAAGCCAAGGTATGTGCGTCAGCAGTTGTCCATCACCTGCATGAAAAAGAGCCTGGAATCAATTCCTATGCAAATGCCTGCTACAGCATCATCGCACCTGATTACGGCATCTCTGTGGTAGCTGTCTACAAACTGGGGGAAGATCGATCCAAGATCAAGAAGATCGGAGGTGGCCTGACGCCCTCTGATGCCACCCCGGAGGCACTCAGACGTGAGGTGCACTATGCGTACAGCTGGTTCAACAACATGACGGCCGAAATGTTTGGCTAGTCTCTCAAATCCTTCCACAAAAAAAGGGGGCAATCAGCCCCCTTTTTTCATGCAGGATAAGCTGCTTCACTCAATCAGCGGTACTTTATACACCAGTGATCCAATGGCGCCATCGACTCCCTTGAAGTTTGCATGGCACATCACGCATCTCTCCATCACTACAGGAACGGCTGTCGCCATGCGCAAATAGCGCTTGCCGTCGATCGTGACCACTTCCTCGTGAGTGGCTTCTCCAGCAAGCAGCTTGTGCTTGACCTCTTCCTCAAAGGCATCCTGTGGATTGTTGACTGCCGGGTTGATCAAGACATCAGTAAGCCCGATCAGGCGCACTTCGTGGAAGCCGTTGTCTTTCATGACTTGAAAGAGCGCACCGGCTGCACTCGCGGCGGAAAATACGGAAGGGTCGGTCACGTATTTGTCGGTAATCAGGACAACGGCATTTTTGTAAAGAGTGTCAAGCATGTGGACCTGGTGACGGGTACGCGTCACAGCTGGATCCTCAGCGATGGCATCATGCAGCAAAACTAGCGTCATACTGATCGAGATAAACAACGCAAAGAGGTAGTTGCGTTTTTTCATTTTGCTCCTCCTTTTTTATCGATCGATCTATCAATGCAGGCGGATAGATTATACTAAATACGATCTATATTTTATAGATTTTTAGATTTACCGGAATCCCAGCAATTTTTGAAATATAATTTGCTTGTTGAACAATGCGATAGGACCAACTCATGCGAGTCACAAAATTTACGGATTATGCGCTCCGGGTTCTGATCTACCTGGCGTGTAAGCCAAGCGGTGAACTCACAACCATTTCCCAGCTTGCAGAAGCGTACTCGATCTCCGTACACCACGTCCGTGTCGTTGTGCACAAGCTTGGGCAAGCAGGCTATATCAACAGCACGCAGGGTAAAGGCGGAGGAGTTGAACTGGCACTAAGGCCCGATGAGATTCTGATTGGAGAAGTGATCCGCAGCACGGAAAAAGATTTCTTTATTGTCGAATGCTTCAATCCCCAGGGAAAGTGCACGATCGTCAAGGCATGCAGACTGAAACATATTCTTGGAGATGCGCTGAACGCGTTCATCGACACGCTGGACCAGTACACGCTTGCTGACATTACAGACAACAGGCACGAAATTGTTCAACAGATCAGGGTTGCCTAGCCGCAGTATGATTTTTGCAGCAGCCCTGTCGTGATCCGGGCTGCTTATCCTGTACGGGCGTGGGCCAGCATGAACCGTTGGCTACCAGGTCAAATAAACAGGCAAATATCGGATTTCTGTGCTTCCGGCAAGAACGAAGCTGCTCCAACCCAGCCAGCCACCTCGTCGATGAAGTCATCTTTTTCGTGACCAAACAAATCCACCGTCATCTGACAGGCAAACATCTTGACATCGGCTTCTAGGGAAAGGGTGCGCAATTCCTGGATACTGGCAACTCCCCTCTCCTTGATGGTGTGCTTCATCATCAGGGTGGCGAATCTCTCAAAACCCGGAATATTCGTGCTGAGTGCGTTCGGTATCTTCCATTCCACGTTTTGGAACCAGTCTGGACCAAACGGCATTTTCATTGGCATCGCCGGGTTGCCCAGTGGAGAAACCTCCAGGTCGAGATCTTTCTTCAGCAGCCCAAGCGCATAGAAAGTGAAGAAACACGAAACCTGCCATCCCATTGCCGCAGCGGTTGACGCAAGGATGAAAGGAGGATATGCCATGTCCAGAGTCCCTTTTGTTGCGATCAACGACAACTGTGGTGTCCTGGATTCTTCGCGTTCCTGCAGTTTTTGTTCCAGCCTTTCATCAAACCAGCGATTCAAGGCTTCCTGGTCAAATTGTTCAGGTGCTGTAGACTTGGATTCAGACGTGCTTTTCTGTGGCATTTCAACCTCCGGCAATATGCTTACCTTTCCTATTCAGCCAAACAAGGACAGTAAAGTATAAGGCAAATTTTCAGAATTATATATGGCGTCCCCAGGGGGATTCGAACCCCCGTTGCCGCCGTGAAAGGGCGGTGTCCTAGGCCTCTAGACGATGGGGACGGCTGAAAAATTTATCCTGAAATGAGTGATTCTTTGCACTAGAGGCGGCGCACGGTACGATAACCAAGCTTTAGCTGTCAAGTGCCGCAGCCTGTCGGCAACCAGTGCAGGCTTCCAGTGCCTCTAAAATCGTTTTTTGGCTACAGACCACTCCTGGATTTATATGAGTCTTTGATTGGATTGGTGGACCAAGTACTACCGAATCCTTATACAATTATATGATAATGGAATGCTTGCAGTTTAGCGGTCTGTTCAATTGCCCCCAATGGCTGTCAGACAAAAGGAGTTCACATGGGCGATGAAATCTCCCACCGACATTTTGAGGCAGATGACTTCAGCCAATTTCGGCAGAACCTGGATAATGAGACTGAACATCTTGCCACGCTATTCACCGGCAAGGGGTTTAGTGGCCGGGGTGATATTCTGGGATTTGAACTGGAGGCCTGTATCGTAGATTCAGATGGACTGCCTGCATCCATCAACAGGGAACTCCTGACCGTTTTAGACTACCCCTTGGTTGTACCGGAGCTGGCTGAATTTAACGTGGAGCTCAACGGCAGCCCCGTGTCCGTTACGGGCAAAGTCTTCTCCAGGCTTCACGACGAACTGAGAACCACCTGGAATGCCTGCCACGAGGGAGCCAAACTTTGCAATTCCCGCCTGGTCTCGGTTGGCATCCTGCCAACACTCGAACCTGGCCTGCTCAACTCCGGACACATGTCCGACATGGTCCGCTACCATGCGCTAAACGACAGGATTCTGGCATTGCGGGATGGTGCTCCGGTGCACATTTCAATACACGGTTCCGACGAACTTGTCATGCATCACGATGATGTCATGCTGGAAGCGGCTACGACGGCATTTCAGGTTCATCTGCAGTGCAGACCAGAAAACTTTGTCGCTGACTTCAATGCAGCCGTTGCGGCCTCTGCACCACTCGTTGCCCTGAGTGCAAACTCGCCTTTTCTGTTCGGTAAATCCCTGTGGTGCGAGACCCGCATTCCTTTATTCGAGCAGGCGATCGACGTCGGCAAGACCTACCCTCCCCGTGTCAGCTTCGGAAACGACTACGCGAATGGGTCGCTTTTTGAAATTTTCCACGAGAACCAAAGCAAGCATCCGATTCTCCTGCCGTACGTTCAGGACGAGCCCAGGGACAAATTCTCCCATCTGCGTTTTCAAAACGGCACGATCTGGCGCTGGAACCGTCCGCTGGTCGGTTTTGACTACGACGGGCAACCGCATATACGCATCGAACACCGTGTTCTTCCCGCAGGGCCCTCAATTCAGGATTGTGTGGCAAACTGTGCAGCTTTTTACGGATTCGTTCGTGCGTTGACTAACCTCAAAGTCCCAATTGAAGAATGCATTCCTTTCTCGGTAGCGCGGGATAACTTCTATGCGGCCGCAAAGCATGGACTGGATGCCAATGTGGTCTGGACAGAGGGCGAGATCCCCGTGCGAAAACTCATTCTGGATTTGCTTCTTCCTATGGCAAGGGAAGCGCTGGAACCGATGGAAATCCCCACAGATGAAATCGACGAATACCTGGACATCGTGCAGGCACGAGTGGAAACCGGCCAAAACGGTGCTGCCTGGCAAAGGACCTGGGTTGAAAAGCATGGCACCGACTTCAGCGGTCTGGTGCAAGCCTATATCGATTTGCAGGAAACCGATAAACCCGTGCACACCTGGCCCATATGATGCGCTTCGACCTGCGTCATGAGCTCTCACCCGATGTGCTTGAGTGCGCAGCTCCCCAACTGGCAAACGTTCTCAGCGGTCCGACACTGTTCGATCTTGGCAAACCCGGCAAGGATCCTCTGTTTGTCTCGGTACTTCTCCATGGCAATGAAACCTCGGGATGGGAGGCTGTTCGCAAACTGTTTTTGAGACATCCGGAACTCACGGCATCATCATCGGTTCTTATTCTGGTAGGCAATGTACTCTCGGCGCAAAAAGGCGTGCGCAAACTGGACAGCCAGCCGGACTACAATCGCGTATGGAACGGAGGGACTACACCTGAGCACAAACTGGCTCAAGACGTAGTTGCCTACGTAGGCTCGAAAAGACCCTGGTGTGCAATTGATGTGCATAACAATTCGGGCCCGAACCCGCATTATTCTGTGATCACCGACCTCTCCCCTGCAACACGCTCACTTGCAAGCTCATTCAGTTCCCTTGCGATTCTGGCAAAGCAGCCACCCGGCACCCTGACTCAGGCCTTCTCCGGCTTTTGCACATCCATAGCCATTGAAGCCGGCATACCTACAGACCCCGACAGCTCGGAAAGAGCCAGCGAGCTGATAAGGCAACTATTGAGCGAAGGTAAACTGGTTGAAAAATCCTCAGAATCACTGGAGATCTTTGACAACTTCATTCGTGTAACGGTTGAACCAGGAGCCACAAGCGAGGACCGTACTTTCCCGAAACTGAATCCTGAACTGGATACATTCAACTTCAAATGCCTGCCTGCAGGAAGTCTGGTGTGCAGTCTGAATGATCATTCACTTGGGATACGTGCCAACAATGTAGAACTCCAGGATGTCACAGATCATTATTTCGTCATCGAAAACTCTGAGGTTCGACTGCGCCGAGACGTGATCATGTCGATGTATACGCGTGACCCGTTGATCGCGATCCAAGATTGCATCTGCTATTTTTTAAAGTCGATCAAAACCTGAGTTCATTGCAGGATTATCTCACCAAGTCGACTTCATGAATTCTCGATACGGTGATCTCAACGCCCGTAGCTTTCCAGCCTATGCTAGGGAACTTGCAGCACAATTTCCTGAGATTGACGGCATCCTTGCATCCTGTGGTCTTCCGAAATTCTGGAGTCGGCAGGCGAATATCGAGACGTTGTTTCGCATCATCCTTGAACAGCAGGTCTCCCTAGCTGCAGCCCGGACACTGTTCAAGCGTGTGAGTCACTCAATAGGAGGTATGACTGCCCATCGTGTCTACCAGGCTGGGCCTGATACCCTGAGGTCGCTGGGCATCAGCCGCCAAAAATCCCGTTATTGCTACGAACTTGCACGGGCTGTAGTAGAACGCCGCCTGTCCATTGCCGGGCTAAGTAGGATGAGTGACGAGGAAGCAATTGAGAAGCTTTGCGTGCAACCTGGCATAGGACCCTGGAGCGCATCGATCTACCTGATATCTGCGCTCAAGCGGATTGACGTATGGGCCCCCGGGGATCTGGCACTTCAACGCGGGATCGAAGACCTTTTTCCAGCGAAGGACACGAAGGCATTGGTGGAAGACGGTGCCCGCTGGCGACCATGGCGGGCGGTGGCAGCCAGGTTAGTCTGGCACCATTACCTCAGTAATATGACCACAAGAAAAACACCGTCCTGACAGCTGCTGGTCCAGCCTATCAGATGAACAGTGTCTCGAGTGCGATGAAGAGCCAGCTCCCTCGCACTC
>JAPOYL010000014.1 GCA_026706595.1 Gammaproteobacteria bacterium
CCTCGGCGATCACATCTCCCGACGTTGCATTGCCGCTCGAATCCTTCTGGAACGAATCCCACAGCGCATGCCAGGAGCCGACGTCGCTCCAGTCACTGTCCAGTTGGACCACGGCCGCCTTTCCGGTTTTCTCCATGACTGCGTAATCCACGGAAATATTGGGAGCACGCGCAAAGGCCTGCGAGTCCAGATGGATGAAATCAAAGTCCTGCCTGCTGCCTTCATGGGCTTCGCGGCAGGCATCAAAAATGTCCGCGTGCAAACGCCTGATTTCCTCAACGTACAGGCGGGCGGGAAACAGGAACATGCCGCTGTTCCACAGATAATTGCCACTTTCCAGGTAGGTCTTCGCGGTTTCGGCATCGGGCTTTTCCACGAACTCCTCGATATCAAGAATCTCTCCGGGACCGCCAGCATCCGGTCTCTTGAACCGGATATACCCGTAGCCGGTTTCGGCATGGCGCGGCAACACACCGAACGCCACCAGCCGGCTTTCAGCCGCCTGCCGGGCCGCCGAGAGTGCTTGCGCAAATTTATCCAGGTCCTGCACGATGTGGTCGGCGGGCAGCACCAGCAACTGGGCGTCGTCACTGTACTTCAGTGCATGCAGGGCCGCGATGGTGATTGCCGGGGCCGTGTTCCGCCCCACGGGTTCCAGGATGATGGCCGAGTGCTCCAGCCCCGACAGGCGCAATTGTTCGGCTGCCATGAA
Organism: Gammaproteobacteria bacterium; assembly: GCA_026706595.1. Classification (GTDB taxonomy): domain Bacteria; phylum Pseudomonadota; class Gammaproteobacteria; order UBA4575; family UBA4575; genus WTFY01. Next base: position 713 of record JAPOYL010000014.1, read on the forward strand.
GCGGTGCTCCTCATTGCAGATCACCAGCAGGTCATCGGCATGCCCCAGCGCCTGGATGCGTTCGGCGGTGAACTGGAACAGGCTCTTGCCGTCCTTGAGAGGAATAAACTGTTTCGGGTACAGCTTCCTGGAGAGCGGCCAAAGGCGCGTGCCCGAACCCCCGGATAATATGACAGGGACAAGTGGAACCGTTGACATGATTAAGTTAAATCCGATCGGGGGCAGTTCAGGGATTAGTGCTCAGCAGACCGCAGGGTATACCATCGATGCAGGCAGATTATAAGGAAAATACCTGACAGGATCGCGATAATTGCCGAATCCCCCCAGCGCGAGTACGGGGTCAGCCCGGTATGGGGCCGGATTTTCGCGCGCACGACCTCTTCCTGAAACTGGGCAGACTGCCTGACGATGGCACCGCCGGGGTCAATCACGGCCGAGATGCCCGTGCTGGTTGCACGCAGCAGGTACCGGCCGGTTTCGATCGCCCTGGAACGTGCGATTTCCAGGTGCTGGTGGGGCGCCAGGGAATCTCCGAACCAGGCATCGTTACTGACATTGATCAAAAACCTGGCCTCCGGCATGGCTTCGATCACTTCATCTCCGTACACGACTTCGTAGCAGATGGAGGCACCCGCAAAATGCCCTTTCAGCCGGACCAGCGGGCGTCCTGCACCACTGCTCATGTCCGACATCGGAAGAACGATATAGTCCGCCAGGAACGATGCGATATTGCGCAGTGGAATATATTCACCAAACGGGACCAGGTGACGCTTCGCATAAAAGCTTTGCTCCTCCCCCAGGGTCATGACCGAGTTATAGACCCTGCCGCTGTCCGGGTCATGCGTGAACAGCCCGACCAGGAAGTCGACATCGCCCGCTGCAGAAATTTTTTCCAGTTCCGGAATGAACGTATCCTTCACCGACGCATAGTAGGCAGGGATGGCAGTTTCCGGCCAGATGATGATGTCGGCATCCTGGTGCGCTTCGCTGAGTTGTAGATACTTGCCCAGGATATGGCGCTTCTGGGCACGGTCCCACTTGAGCTCCTGGGGGATGTTTGCCTGGACCAGGGCAACGCTGAGCACCTCTTTCTGCGGGGTGGTCCATTTGACCTGGCCGGCTATCAAAAGTGCTGCCGCGATCGGCACCAGGCTGGCTGCACCGATGAGCCTGTGACGGCTTGATCCGAGCACTAGGACTGTCAGAAGGCAACTGATCAGCAGGGCCACCCAGCTGACACCAAGGCTGCCGAGCAGGGGCAGGATGCCCTGCAGCGGACTGGAATGATGCGCATGCCCGATCAGCAGCCAGGGAAAGCCCGTAAAGATCCAGCCACGCACCCATTCGAACAACACCCAGAGGGTAGCAAACGCAAGTACACCCCAGAGGTCCACTGCACGATCACGACGCAACCACGAATACAGCGCCGCGGTCAGTGCCGGAAACAGTGCGAGCGCCAGTACCAAGAGTGCTACCAGCACGGCACTCAACAGCACCGGGGCATGGCCAAATTCGTGAATGCTGTTGTATGTCCAGGAAACTCCGAAACCGAAATAAAACAGCCCGAAAACATACCCGAAGGAAAACGCATCCCGGCCGGAGCGGCCCTGGATGAATGCATACAGGATCGCGGGGCAGAGGAGCGTCAGTCCCCACCAGGAGAACGGTGCAAAGCCGCACACCAGCACGGCCCCGGTAAGCGCCATGATCAGCGCCACGACTGGAAACGGAAGTGCGGGCATGTCAGTCAGGGAAATTCTGCTCCCGGTTCCACCAGGCAAAAAGGCCAGTGCCGGTGGGGTCAGGTACGTTCAGGGGTATCCGAGACATTGAGGAGGTGAAGCCTTCTACGGTCAGAACGCAGGACTTCCACGGTAAAGCGATCAAATTTGATTTTCTCACCTTTTTTGGGCAGGTGACCAAACTTGCTCAGCACCAGACCTCCGAACGTCTCGAAATCCGTGTCGCTGTACTGGGTGGCAAAAAATTCGTTGAACTCCTCGATCGGCGTCAGGGCCTTGACCCCGTAGTTCCCCTTGGAGTGCTCTACGATATAACTGTCTTCGGCGGCATCATGCTCATCCGTGATATCACCGACGATCTGTTCCAGCACATCCTCGATCGTCACCAGCCCCGAGACCCCGCTGTATTCGTCCACGACGATCGCCATGTGGTTGCGGCCATCCTTGAACTCGTTCAGCAAGGTGTTCACCCGTTTGCTTTCAGGCACCACGACCGCAGGGCGCAACACGTTTTCCAGGCTGAAATCATCCTGTCTGCCACCCATGAAATAGCGCAACAGGTCCTTGGCCAGCAAAATGCCCAGTACCTCGTCACGGCTGTCGCCCACCACCGGAAATCTCGAGTGTGCCGAGTCGATGATGGTGGGCAGCATATCCTGCAGGCTGCTGCCCCCGTGCACGACGACCATCTGCGAGCGCGGGATCATGATGTTCTTCACCTGGATTTCGGATACCTGTATGGCCCCTTCGATCATCTCGAGCATGTCACTGTCGATGATGCCGTTTGCCCTGGACCGCTGTAGCAACTGGATGATCTCTGCACGATCCACAGGCGTTTTTTCAAAAAGCATTTTGAAAAAAGCGGGAAAATTGAACCGTCGCGGGGTTGTGATGCTTGTGTCAGACATGTCTGTTCAATAGGGATTCCGTACTCCCAGTTGACCTAGTATCGCTGTTTCAAGCGCTTCCATTTCCTCGGCCTCGTCATCCTTGTCATGGGCATAGCCCTGCAGATGCAAAATACCATGCACGAGCAGGTGGGCCCAATGGGCATGAGCGTCCTTGCCCTGTCGGGTGGCCTCCTCCGCAACCAGCGGTGCACAGATGACAACGTCTCCAAGAAAGTTCATATCCACTCCCTCTGGCAGGGAAGCCGGAAAAGACAGCACGTTGGTGGCCTTGTCCACCTTGCGGAACCGGTGATTCAGCGCCCGCGCCTCCTCTTTGTCAACGATACGCAAACAGGCGGTAGCATCGGTGTCCGAAGACTGTATCCCGCCGGCCCACCTTCTGAAATCCGACTCGGCAGGTATGCTGTGGTCCCGCGTTGCGATCTGTACGTCTAGATGAATGGCCACGCCCGTGGGAGATCAGTCACTCTGTTTCGTTGTCATAGGCCCGGATGATTTTCTTGACCAGCGGATGGCGCACGATGTCGCGGGCATCAAAGTTGCAGAAAGATACCCCTTCGGTATCTCCCAGGATGCGCTTTGCATGTTTCAGGCCGGACTCCTTGATACTCGGCAGGTCAATCTGCGTGATGTCGCCCGTGACAATCGCCTTCGAGCCAAAGCCGATCCGCGTCAAAAACATCTTCATCTGCTCGATGGTCGTGTTCTGCGCCTCATCCAGAATGATATAGGCGTCGTTCAGGGTGCGCCCGCGCATGTAGGCCAGCGGGGCAATTTCGATCACGTTCCTGTCCACCAGCTTGCTGACCCTCTCGTAGCCCATCATTTCATACAGCGCGTCGTACATGGGCCTCAGGTACGGGTCAATTTTCTGCGCCAGGTCGCCCGGCAAAAATCCCAGCCGTTCCCCGGCTTCCACCGCCGGTCTCACGAGGACAAGCTTGCGGGTTCGATCGTGCTCAAGTGCTGCAACCGCACAGGCCACGGCCAGGTAGGTTTTTCCGGTACCGGCCGGACCGATTCCGAACACCAGGTCGTTCTCTTCGATGAACCGCACGTACCGTTCCTGGTTCGCACCGCGTGGCTTGATCACGCTGCGCTTCGTGTAGACCGTGCGGGGTGCGGCCTTGAGCTTTTGCTCGGCTATGCTGGCAAGCTCGGATTCCTGCAGGTGAAGATGGATGTCCGAAGACGACAGGACCTGGCTTTTGGTCGAGTCGTACAGTTCCTTCAGTACCTCGACGGCGGCATTGGTGGCCTTGGCTTCGCCGCTGATGGAAAAGGCATTGCCCCGATTGGTGATCTCGACACCCAGTCGTTTCTCAAGCTGATGCAAGTGTCCGTTCAACGGCCCGCACAGGTTGGCAAGGCGCGGGTTGTCGGCTGGTTCCAGGACGATGTTTACGGAATAGGCTTCAGCTGGCAAAAGTTCAGTTTCCTCTACGACAGGGTTTCATGATAAACGCCCCGCAATGAATTAGGAAATGCGTCCGTGATTCCAAGGCGGACAAACTTCCCGATGACGGGCTCCGGGGCTGCAAAATTGACCACGCGGTTGTTTTCGGTCCTCCCCGAGAACTCGAGTTCGGATTTCTTCGAATAGCCCTCGACCAGGACCGTCTCATCCTTGCCCAGCATGGCTTTCGAGCAGGCCATGGAGGCGGCACTGATAGTGCTCTGCAGCGACTGCAGCCTGTGTTTTTTCACCTCCATGGGGACGTCATCTTCCAGGGATGCCGCGGGCGTGCCGGGCCTGCGGCTGTAGATGAAACTGTAGGACTGGTCAAACCCGACCTCATCCACAAGCTCCATGGTGCATTCGAAATCCCGGTCGGTCTCTCCCGGGAACCCGACGATGAAATCCGATGAAATGCTGATGTCCGGTCGGTGCCTTCTCAATTTCTTGATGATCGACTTGTACTCCAGCGCTGTGTAGCCGCGCTTCATGGCGGCAAGGATCCTGTCCGAGCCGCTTTGTACCGGCAGGTGCACATGGTTTACCAGCTCCGGAATCTCGGCGTAGGCATCGATCAGGTTGTCCGAGAATTCAATCGGGTGGGAGCTTGTGTATCGGATTCGCCGGATGCCCTCAAGGCTGCTCACGTAGTAGAGCAGCAGGGAAAAATCGACGATATCGCCGTGGCGGTCCAGTCCCCTGTAGCCGTTTACGTTTTGCCCCAGCAGGGTGACTTCCCGCGCACCCTGGCGCACCAGCATGCGGATCTCATCCAGCACATCCTGCAGGGGCCGGCTGAATTCCTCGCCGCGGGTATAGGGCACTACACAGTAGGTGCAGTATTTGCTGCAGCCTTCCATGATCGAGACGTACGCCACAGGACCCTTGTGTTGGGGCTTGGGCAGGCTGTCAAACTTTTCCATCTCCGGAAACGTGACGTCCACCACGGTCTTCTTTTCCTTTTTTGCCTGCTCCAGCAGTTCCGGCAGGCGGTGAATGGTCTGTGGGCCGAACACCACATCGACATGCCTGGCACGTGCTGCCAGGGCATCCCCTTCCTGGCTTGCCACGCAGCCGCCCACGCCAATCAGCAGGTTCGGATTCTTTTCTTTCAGGGGCAGCCACTGTCCCAGCTGGGAAAATACCTTCTCCTGTGCCTTCTCACGGATGGAGCAGGTGTTGAGCAGCAGCACGTCGGCCTGCGAGACATCGTCGGCGACATCAAAGCCCTGTGTATCGTGCAGGACATCCAGCATCCTCGACGAATCGTATTCGTTCATCTGGCAGCCCTGGGTTTTGACAAATACCTTTCTGGACATGAAGCAATCCTACCCCGTGTACCTACACCCGCAGTGCACGCTGCCCGGCATGCGTGCACGTGCAGCACGGACCAGCCCCGGGAGCGTTCCGGAGGCGGCCTTTCTCCCGGGTGCGACCCGGTGCGCTAGAAAGGGATGTCGTCGTCAAAATCGTCAGAGGGTGAGGCAGCGGAGGTTTGCGCGGGTTCCATGTTTGACGGAGGCCCGTCCTGCATCATGGACGACCCGCCCTTGCCACCCAGCATTTGCATGTTGTTGGCAACGATTTCCGTGGAATACCGGTCTGCCCCGCTCTGGTCCTGCCACTTGCGCGTTTGCAAGCGACCTTCCACGTACACCTGTGAACCTTTTCTCAGGTATTCGCCGGCAATTTCTGCCAGCCTGTGAAACAGTACGACGCGGTGCCACTCGGTCTTCTCGATCTTCTCGCCCGAGTTCCTGTCATTCCAGGACTCGGTCGTGGCCACACTGATGTTGCATACGGCCTTGCCGCTCGGCATGTATTTCACCTCGGGGTCCTGTCCGAGGTGACCGATCAGTATCGCTTTGTTGATGCCTCTTGCCATTGATTTTCTCTTAGTAGGTTTAAGCAACGCTATTTTACGTAATTCTGAGACAGAACACACGGTCCGCAGCGGCCCTTGGCCCGTGGGCACGACAATTCCCAAAGGCCCAGGCTTGGCACCCGGGGCGGCGAAACACGTATACTAGATCGATTGCCCAGACAAAATTGAACGCATGAAGCAAATCACGATCCGGGGTGCCCGCACGCACAACCTCCAGGACATCGACCTTGATCTTCCCAGGGACAAGCTGATCGTGATTACCGGCCTGTCCGGCTCGGGAAAATCATCACTCGCGTTCGATACGATTTTTGCAGAAGGCCAGCGCCGCTATGTCGAGTCCCTGTCGGCCTATGCACGCCAGTTCCTTGCGCGCCTGGAGAAACCGGACGTGGATTCCATCGACGGACTGTCACCCGCGATCTCGATTGAACAAAAGGCAAGCGCGCACAACCCACGCTCCACCGTCGGCACCATCACCGAAATCTACGACTACCTTCGCCTGCTGTATGCACGCGCGGGTACACCGCGCTGCCCGACGCACCACATCGACCTGCACACGCAAACGATCAGCCAGATGGTGGACAAGGTGCTGTCTCTGGAAGAAGGCAAAAAACTGATGCTGCTGGCCCCGGTGATACAAAACCGCAAGGGCGAGCACCAGCAGGTGCTGGCCAAGCTGCGTACGCAGGGCTTTATCCGGGCACGAATTGATAATGAGGTGTACGAGCTGGACGCACCGCCCAAGCTCAGCTTAAGGCGCAAGCACACGATCGAGGTCATCGTCGACCGCTTCAAGGTCCGGCCGGGGATGCGGCTTCGACTGGCGGAATCCTTCGAGACGGCCCTGCGGCTTGCCGACAACATCGCCATTATCCAGTCCATGGATGATCCGCACGAAGAGGGGCTGGTGTTCTCCGCGAAATTTGCCTGCCCGAAATGTGGCTACAGCCTGAACGAGCTTGAACCGCGGCTTTTTTCCTTCAACAACCCGGTGGGTGCATGCTCGGCCTGCGACGGCCTGGGCGTCGAGGAATATTTCGATCCCGAGTTGGTGGTGATCAGCCAACAGCTCAGCCTAGCCGGCGGGGCGATCCGCGGCTGGGACCGGCGCAACCCGTACTACTTCAACCTGATCCGCTCGCTCGCCAAACATTACCGGTTCGACATCGAGGCCCCCTGGCATACGCTGGATGAGACGGTCCAGGACGTCATCCTGTACGGCAGCGAGGACGAGGAAATCCAGTTCAGGTACACCAGTGAGAAGAACAGAAGCTACCAGCGCAGGCATGCCTTCGAGGGCATCATTCCGAACATGGAACGGCGCTTCAATGAAACCGCATCGAGCGCGGTTCGCGAGGAACTCAGCAAGTACCTGACCACGCAGGTGTGCCAGGCATGCGACGGGGACCGGCTCAACACGGAAGCCCGCCACGTGTTCATCAACAACCAAAACCTACCGACCATCACCTCCTGGTCGACCGAGCAGGCGCTCGGGTTTTTTGACGGGCTCAAGCTTTCCGGCCACCTGGTCGCCGTCGGGGAGAAAATCATCAACGAGATCGGTGAGCGGCTCAAGTTCCTGGTGAACGTTGGGCTGGACTACCTGGCCCTGGACCGCACGGCAGAGACCCTGTCAGGCGGTGAACTGCAAAGAATCCGCCTCGCCAGCCAGATCGGCTCGGGCCTCGTCGGCGTGATGTACATTCTTGATGAACCCTCGATCGGCCTGCACCAGCGTGACAACAAGCGCCTGATTGCAACCCTGAGCTCCCTGCGCGATCTCGGCAACACCGTGATCGTGGTCGAACACGATGAAGAGGCGATACGAAGTGCCGACCATGTCATCGACATGGGTCCGGGAGCTGGCATCCACGGCGGCAGGCTGGTGGCCCAGGGAACGCCTCCGCAGATTGAGAAAAACGCGGCTTCGCTGACCGGGCAGTACCTGTCCGGGAAGCGCGCGATCCCCGTACCGCAGATTCGCCTGCCCCTGCAGCAAGGCAAAACCATCCGCATCATCAAGGCGCGGGGAAACAACCTACAGAACATCACGGTGGACATTCCACTGGGGTTGATGACGGTGGTCACCGGCGTTTCCGGTTCTGGAAAATCCACGCTGGTGAACGACACCCTGTACAGGTACTGCATGCGCTACCTGCATAACTCCGGCACCGCCGCAGCACCGTGCAGGGAAATCACTGGGCTTGAGCAGATCGACAAGGTCGTCGACATCGACCAGAACCCGATCGGGCGCACGCCCCGTTCCAACCCGGCGACGTACACCGGTCTGTTCACGCCAATACGCGAATTGTTCGCGAACATCCCCGAGGCACGGTCGCGGGGCTACACGCCGGGCCGGTTCAGCTTCAACGTGAAAGGGGGACGTTGTGAAGCCTGCAGGGGCGACGGGGTCATCCGGGTGGAAATGCATTTCCTGCCGGACGTCTACGTGCCCTGCGATGTGTGCCAGGGAAAACGCTATAACCGCGAAACCCTGGAAATACACTACAAGGGCAAGAACATTCACCAGGTGCTGCAGATGACCGTGGAGACAGCATTCGACTTTTTCGAGGCCATTCCCGTGGTCAAGCGCAGGCTGCAAACGCTGATGGATGTCGGGCTGTCGTACGTCACCCTGGGGCAAAGTGCCACGACGCTGTCCGGCGGGGAGGCCCAGCGCGTGAAGCTGTCTCGTGAATTATCCAAGCGCAGCACTGGAAAGACCCTGTACATCCTGGATGAGCCCACTACGGGCCTTCATTTCCATGACGTCGAACAACTGCTAAGAGTGCTGCACTACCTGCGTGACCAGGGCAATACCGTCATCGTGATCGAGCACAACCTCGATGTCATCAAGACCGCCGACTGGATCATCGACTTGGGACCCGAGGGAGGAAGCCGGGGTGGACAGGTCATCGCCGTGGGTACACCCGAAGACGTAGCCCTTTCAAAACAGTCATTTACAGGACAATATTTAAGTCCTTTCCTGAATATCAAGAGCCTTCAGGAAGAACGCTCGGCCTGACTCCCTTTTCAGCCTGCGGCATCGAAGCCAACCGGGTCTCCTATCTTGAGGTCGAGCCTTTCGGCAGCAGATCCTTCCCGTACGGCGACCTCGATGAGGCCATTGGAATTGCCGTACCAGAAGCTTTCTCCCGGCCCCACGCAGTGAAAAGCCGGCGCATACCGGACCCTCTCTCCATGGACTTTCAGTATCCGGTCCTGGTCGGATGGCCGGTACCGGATGCCGGTCACCCCATTGCCAAAATGATCGACCAGTACGATTTCGTGAAGATCATCGGGCCACTGGATCCCGGTCCGGTCCTCGGCAGGCACAGGGGCGAGCCTTGGTGTTGAACCCGAAGCCAGCTGCACGGCGACCGGTGCGAAGATGTCACGTCCATGGAATGTATTCGATGCGGGCTCACTGGATAAAAGGATCTCGGACCAGCGGGCTTTGGACAGCTTCCTGGCCACAATCGAGAACAGGCCATTGTCCGGCCCCGTGAAAGTGTAGCCATCCCCTTCAAGGACGACCGGCAGTCGGGCGGACCCCACACCGGGATCCACTACACCCACGATCACGGACTCCGGGGGAACGTACTCCAGGAAACTTGCAAGCAGGTAGGCCGAGGCCCTGGGATTGAATTCAGGCAATTCATGGGTGAGATCAATGATCGTTGCCCCAGGTGCGACCGTGTAGATGGCAGACTTGAGTTGGCCCACGTAGGCACCGGAGGTCCCGTAGTCTGTTGCGAGTACAATCGGCCTCATGGCAATCGGACACCGGGACAGTCGTTCCCGGCCTGCACGTCTCGATGGTGGGGTGCCCTACTCTTCCTCAACGGGACGGTCGACAAGCTCCACCAGTGCCATGGGTGCGTTGTCGCCCCGGCGGAAGCCGCATTTCAGGATGCGCAGATAGCCACCTGGTCGGGTCTTGTAACGGGGCCCAAGCTCGGAGAAGAGCTTGCCCACACTGGCCTTGTCGCGCAATTTTGAAAATGCCTGGCGTCGGCGGTCGACACTGTCTTCTTTCGCGAGCGTGATCAGCGGTTCGGCATAGCGGCGCAACTCCTTTGCCTTGGGCAAGGTGGTGCGGATGACTTCCTGCGAGAACAGCGAAGTAGCCATGTTGCTCATCATCGCCTTGCGATGCGGGCTGTTTCGGTTTAACCGACGTCCTGACTGGCGGTGTCTCATGCTCTTTCCCGGTTAATGGTATTCAGACCAGCACCTTGCGGTCTTCGCGCAAGTTGGCCGGCGGCCAGTTTTCCAGGCGCATCCCCAGCGACAGGCCATGCGTGCCCAGCACGTCCTTGATTTCCGTAAGGGATTTCTTGCCCAGGTTCGGGGTTTTCAGCAATTCCACTTCGGTGCGCTGGATCAAATCGCCAATGTAGTAGATTTTCTCCGCCTTCAGACAGTTGGCAGAACGGACAGTCAGTTCCAGGTCATCGACCGGACGCACCAGAATCGGATCGATTTCAGGCTCGGCCTCGTCGGGTTCTACCTGCTCGTCACCCTGCAGGTCAACAAATACGGAGAGCTGTTGCTGGAGCACGCCCGCGGCCTTGCGGATGGTCTCCTCCGGGTTGACGGTGCCGTTTGTCTCCAGGTCAAAGATCAGCTTGTCCAGGTCCGTGCGTTGTTCCACACGTGCACTTTCAACCGAATAGGCCACCCTGCGCACCGGGCTGAAACTCGCATCCAGCAGCAGGGAGCCGATCGCACGATCTTCATCATTGCGACGCTGTGCAGCCGGCTGGTATCCGCGGCCCTTGGCAACTTTCAGGGTCATGTTCAGCGATCCCCGCTCCGTCAGGTGGGCAATGACATGATCCTTGTTCATGATCTCCACGTCGTGGTCGACCTCGATGTCTCCGGCCGTGGCCACACCCGGCCCCTTCTTGTTCAAGGTAAGGGTGGCTTCGGACCTTTCGTGCATCACCACGGCAATGCCTTTCAGGTTCAGCAGAATGTCAACGACATCCTCCTGCACGCCCTCGATCGCCGTGTACTCGTGCAAGACACCATCGATCTGCACTTCCACGACGGCACACCCCGGTATGGATGACAGCAGTATCCGTCTCAACGCATTGCCAAGTGTGTGCCCGAAACCACGGTCCAGCGGCTCCAGCACGACTTTTGCACGACATTCGTCAACCAGATGAACGTCGACCACTCTTGGCTTCAGCAACTCATTTGCACCCATTTATGCTAACCCCTTAAATACTCATTACTTGGAATACAGCTCGACCACGAGAGACTCGTTGATATCCGGCGGCAGTTCGTCACGCTCCGGTATGGACTTGAACTTGCCCTGCATCTTCTTGATATCGACCTCCACCCATTCGGGCAATCCGATCTGTTCGGCTGCATTCAGTGCATCCTGGATCCGAAGTTGTTTCCTCGACTTCTCGCGCACTGAAATCACGTCCTCCGGAGACACGTGATAGGAAGGGACGTTCACGGTCACCCCGTTCACCTCGATCGCCTTGTGACTGACGAGCTGTCGGCACTCGGAGCGCGTGACCCCGAAGCCCATCCGGTAGACCACGTTATCCAGCCGGCACTCGAGAATCTTCAGCAGGTTTTCACCGGTAGAGCCCTTGAGGCGTGATGCCCTCTTGTAATAGTTCCTGAACTGGCGCTCGAGCACACCGTAGATACGGCGCAGTTTCTGCTTCTCGCGCAGTTGCATCCCGTAGTTGGATACCCGGCCTCGCTTGTCACCGTGCTGACCGGGCAGCTTGTCGATCTTGCATTTTGAATCGAGCGGGCGCGCGCGGCTCTTCAGCATGAGGTCCGTGCCTTCGCGACGGCTGATCTTGCATTTGGGTCCTAAGTAACGTGCCATCTTTGCTTACCTTATACTCGACGACGCTTCGGTGGACGACAGCCGTTGTGCGGAATCGGTGTCACGTCATTGATGTTGGTGATCTTGTACCCCATGGCATTCAGGGCACGTACGGCCGATTCACGCCCCGGGCCAGGACCCTTGATCCTGATCTCCAGGTATTTCAGGCCGTATTCCTGGGCAACCTGACCGGCGCGCTGTGCTGCCGTTTGCGCGGCAAACGGTGTGCTTTTGCGTGAGCCACGAAACCCTGAGCCCCCCGAGGTCGCCCAGGCCAGTGCGTTGCCCTGGCGGTCGGTAATCGTCACGATCGTGTTGTTGAAGGATGCGTGAATGTGTGCCACCCCGTCCGTTACGACGCGTTTCGCCTTCTTGCGGGTGCGTGTTGTTGTTTTTGCCATAGTAATCCGGTACCTGCTTGCTTATCTCTTGACAGGGCGTCTTGGCCCCTTGCGGGTGCGGGCATTGGTACGGGTGCGTTGCCCGTGCAACGGCAGCCCGCGGCGATGCCTGATTCCGCGGTAGGTACCAAGATCCATCAGTCGCTTGATGTTCACTGTAACTTCACGACGCAAGTCGCCTTCCACCCGGTACTTGGACACTTCCGTGCGCAAGCGGCTGACTTCGTCCTCGCTCAAATCCTTGATCTTGGTGCTTGCCTTGATCCCTGCCGCAGCACAGATCTTGCGGGAACTCGAACGCCCGATGCCGTATATCGCCGTCAGGGCGATCTCCGCATGCTTGTGCACCGGTACATTGATCCCGGAAATACGTGCCATTTAATGTTTCCTCAAAAAATATCCCGCGGTTCGAAAACAGCGGATTCTATCAGCCCGGCAGTTCAGGTACATACCTTCTCCAGTGCCTGACATTAACCTTGCCTTTGCTTGTGCCGGGGGTCCTTGCATATCACGCGCACCACTCCGTTGCGGCGGACGATCCTGCAGTTCCTGCACATTCTCTTTACAGATGCTCGTACTTTCATCGTTCTCTCACCTTGGCTTAGCGCAAAGTTCCTGCGCGGCCATAGCCCTTCAGGTTAGCTTTCTTCATCAGCCCCTCGTACTGGTGCGACATCAGGTGTGCCTGCACCTGTGCCATGAAGTCCATGACAACGACCACGATGATCAGCAGCGAGGTTCCGCCGAAGTAAAATGGCACGCTGTACTTGAGAATCAGGAATTCGGGCAACAAGCAGACCAGGGTGATGTAGATCGCACCCACCGCGGTCAGCCGGGTCAGCACACCGTCAATGTAGCGTGCCGTCTGGTCTCCCGGGCGGATGCCCGGAATGAAGGCGCCGGAACGCTTCAGGTTATCCGCCGTTTCCCGCGAATCAAACACGATCGCAGTATAAAAGAAACAGAAGAACACGATCGCAAGCGCATACAGCATGACGTACAGGGGCTGGCCGGGAGAGATGGCATTGGCCATGTTCTGCAGCCAGGAAAAACCGCCCTCCGAGGTGCTGGACCACTGCAGCAGGGTGGCCGGAAACAGGATGATGCTGGAGGCAAAGATGGGCGGGATTACCCCCGACATGTTGAGCTTGAGCGGAAGATGGCTGGACTGGGCCGCGAACATCTTCCGGCCCTGCTGGCGCCGTGCATAGTTTACCGTGATTCGCCGCTGCGCCCGTTCTGCAAAGATCACGAAGGCCGTAACCGCAATCGCCATTATGAAGAGGAATAGTGCAAACCCCTCACCCAGGGCGCCTTGGGAAACCAGGTCGAGGGTGCCGCCGATGGCAGCTGGCAATCCCGCCACGATCCCGGCAAAGATGATGATGGAGATACCGTTGCCTATGCCTCTTTCGGTGATCTGCTCACCCAGCCACATCAAAAACATCGTGCCGGTGACCAGGCTTATGGTGACGGTAAAGGCAAAGCCAATCCCCGGGCTCAGGGCAACCTGCTGGTTCTGCAGGGCGATGGAAACCCCGATCGCCTGGAACGTGGCCAGGAAGACCGTACCGTAGCGCGTGTACTGCGTGATCTTGCGCCGGCCTGACTCGCCTTCCTTCTTGAGCTCTTTCAATGAAGGCACCACGGCGCTCATCAGCTGCATGATGATGGATGCGGAGATGTACGGCATGATACCCAGCGCAAAAATGCTCAAGCGCTCCAGCGCTCCGCCGGAGAACATGTTGAACATGCCGAGAATCGTGCTGCTCTGCTGCTCGAAAAATCTGGCCATCGCGCCCGGGTCGATCCCCGGGACGGGAATAAACGTACCGATGCGGTACACCACCAGGGCCACCAGCACAAAAACCAGGCGCTTTCTAAGTTCGCTGACCTGGCCCAGCCCGGCAAGCTGGCCAACCGCATTTGCGCCCGAGCGTGCCATCAGTCCTGAATGCTCCCGCCTGCCGCTTCGACAGCCTTCCTGGCACCTGCCGTAAACCGAAGGCCCTTGGTTTTCACTGCGGTCTCAATGTCTCCTGACAGGATCACCTTGACCCGCTTGGCCGCCGCATGAACCAGTCCGGCAGCCTTCAATGCATCGATATCCACCTCGCCGGAACCCATGGAAGCCAGCTCGTGCAAACGCAGCACAGCCGTTTCTGCGGATTTGCGTGAACGGAATCCTATTTTGGGCAGACGCCTTTGCAACGGCATCTGGCCGCCTTCAAAGCCGACCTTGTGGTAGCCGCCCGATCGCGAATGCTGGCCCTTGTGCCCGCGCCCGCCGGTCTTTCCATACCCGGAACCGGTTCCCCGACCGACGCGCTTGCGCCCGGTTCGGCTGCCCTGTGCAGGTTTCAGGTCGTTCAGTTTCATGTTCCTCGCCCTCAGGCTTCCTCAACCCTGAGCATGTAATCGATTTTGCGGATCATGCCGCGGTTTTCCGGAGTATCGGCCACGGTGACCGGATTATGGATACGCCGGATTCCAAGGCCACGCGCGCACGCCTTGTGCGCGGCAAGCCTGCCGTTGAGGCTCTTGGTCAGTGTCACTTTCAGTTGCTTGCTCATGGGTCAGCTCACGCAGACGGTTACGACAGGATCTCTTCTACGGTCTTGCCGCGCTTTGCAGCGATATGGTCCGGCTCCTGCATGCTGCACAGCGCATTGACCGTCGCCTGCACCACGTTGATCGGATTTTTCGAACCGATGCATTTCGACAGGATATTCTTGATTCCGACGACTTCAAATACGGCTCGCATGGCCCCGCCGGCGATGATACTGGTACCCACGGAGGCCGGCTGCATGAAAACCTTCGCAGCGCCATGGCGCCCGACCACCGGATAGTGCAGCGTGCCATCCTTGAGCGGCACTTGTTTCAGTTCCTTGCGTGCTTTTTCCATCGCCTTGCGGATCGCCAGGGGCACTTCACGGGCCTTGCCGTAGCCGATGCCAACCTTGCCGTTGCCATCGCCCACCACGGTCAGTGCAGTAAATCCAAACTGACGTCCACCTTTGACCACCTTGGCAACCCGGTTGACTGCAACCAGTCGCTCCTCAAGGCCGTCAGGAATTCTTGCCGGTTCTTTCGCTACCATCGGAATATACGTACCTTCTGTTTAAAATTTTAAGCCTGCTTCTCGCGCAGCATCTGCCAGGGCCTTGACGCGGCCGTGATACCTGAACCCGGAACGGTCAAATGCGACGTCCACCACGCCTTTCTCCTGTGCACGCTTGGCAACCGTCTCGCCCACTTTCTTGGCAGCTTCCACGTTGCCGGTATGCTTTACGGCCTTGCGCAACTTGGCCTCCAGGGAGGAAGCGCTCGCAACAGTGACCCCCGTATCCGGCGAGATCACCTGTGCATAGGTGTGCCTGAGCGTACGGTGCACGCACAGGCGATGAACCTTGAGCTCGGCAATCTTGCCGCGCGTCTTGCGCGCCCTTCGTATTCTTGAGACCTTGTTAGCCATCTCCCTACTGCCTACTTCTTCTTCGCTTCTTTGCGGACCACGCGCTCATCGGAATACTTGACGCCCTTGCCCTTGTACGGTTCCGGTTTACGGAATGCGCGGATCTCCGCTGCCACCTGCCCCACTTTCTGCTTGTCCGTCCCGCGCACGATCACCTCGGTCTGGCTCGGGGTCTCGATCGTGATCCCTTCGGGTACGGGATACTCGATTGGATGGGAGAAGCCCAACGTCAGGTTCAGCACCTTGCCCCTGGCCTGGGCACGGTATCCCACCCCGACCAGTTCGAGCTTGCGCTCGAAACCCTTGCTGACGCCGGTGACCAGGTTGTTGATTAGCGCACGCATGGTGCCGGCCATGGCCGAGTCACCCGCCTTGTGCAGCACGACATTGATCTGGTTGTCCTTTTGCTCGACACTCACGTCCCGGTGGATGTCCATCGACATCTCGCCCACGGGCCCCTTCATGGCCAGATGCTGGCCCTGCAGTTTCACGTCGACTCCCGCGGGAATCTCGACAGGTTGTTTGGCGATGCGTGACATGGTTGGTTCAGGCAGGTCTGCTGTTGTTTATTCGATTGTGCACAGCACTTCACCGCCGTGCCCCATGGCCCGTGCCGCGCGATCGCTCATGACACCCTTCGAAGTGGAAATCACCGCAACGCCCATCCCGCCGATGACTCTCGGCAGATCCTCGGCGCTCTTGTACCTGCGCAGTCCCGGTCGGCTGACACGGCTGAGACGGGTAATCACCGGCTCGCCCATGTAGTACTTGAGCCGTACCGTGAGTTCCGCCTTGCCTGCTTCGCTGCCGACGGAAAAATCCTCGATGTATCCTTCGTCCTTGAAGACACCGGCAATCGCCTCCTTCACTTTCGAAGAAGGCATCGTGACAGTCACTTTCCTGGCCTCCTGGCCGTTTCGGATACGCGTCAGCATATCGGATATCGGGTCACTCATGCTCATGGCGCTTTAACCTGTACTCCTTGAAAATATCCGTGTCACCAGCTGGCCTTGACCAGTCCGGGAATGTCTCCGCGCATGGCGGCTTCGCGCAGCTTGTTGCGGCCCAGTCCGAACTTGCGGTAATAGCCCTTGGGACGGCCCGTGAGACTGCACCGGTTGCGCAACCGCACCGGGCTCGCGTTGCGCGGCAGTTTCTGCAACTGCAGCATGGCTTCCTGTTTTTCCTCGTAGCTGGTCGTCGGGCTCTTGACGGTTGCCTTGAGCCTTGAACGCTTGTCTGCGCAACGGCGCACAACCTTGTTGCGCTTTTTCTCTCTCTCCAGCATGGATGATTTTGCCATGGGCTACCTACTCTCTATTTCTTGAATGGAAAACTGAAGGCTTCCAGCAACGCCTGCGCCTCTTCATCGGTTCTTGCGGACGTGGTGATCGCGATATCCATACCGCGGATCGCGTCAATCTTGTCATAGTCGATTTCCGGAAAAATGATCTGCTCGGTGACGCCCATGCTGTAATTGCCCCGCCCGTCGAAGGACTTGGGACTCAGGCCCCGGAAATCGCGTACCCGGGGGATGGCGATGCTGATCAGGCGGTCCAGGAACTCGTACATCCGCGTCCGGCGCAGGGTCACCTTGCAGCCGATCGGGAAATTCTCACGGATACTGAACCCGGCAATGGATTTCCTCGCCTTGGTAACCACCGCTTTCTGTCCGGCGATTTTCTCGAGGTCGGCAATCACGTCCTTGATGGTTTTCTTGTCGCGCGCAGCCTCGCCCACGCCGATGTTCAGCGTGATCTTCTCGATACGGGGCACCTGCATGAGGTTCTTGTATCCCTGCTTCTCCATCAGCTGGGGACGTACCGTGTTCAGATAAAAATCCTGGAGCCTGGACATATGCGTTCCTAAATATCGACCACTTCGCCGTTGGACTTGAAGTAACGGACCTTCTTGCCGTCTTCCAGCGCCCTGAACCCGACCCGGTCGGCCTTGCCGGTGACCGGATTGAAAAGCATCACGTTCGAGACGTGAATCGGCGACTCCTGCTCGTTGATGCCGCCGGACACGCCGGCGTTCGGATTGGGTTTCTGATGCTTCTTGACCACGTTGATGTTTTCCACAACGACGTGATCCTCGCCCACTTTCAGCACCGTGCCGCGCCGGCCCTTGTCCTTGCCGGCCACCACGATCACGTCATCTCCCCTGCGAATTCTTTGCATGTTGGCCAATCCTGATAGTTGTCTCACGGTTTCCGGCTTACAGCACTTCGGGTGCCAGGGATATGATTTTCATGAAGCGTTCGGTGCGCAGTTCACGGGTCACCGGGCCGAAGATGCGGGTACCCACGGGTTGCAGCTGGTTGTTCAGCAGTACCGCCGCATTGTTGTCGAACCGGATCGTCGATCCGTCGGCGCGGCGTATGCCCTTGGCCGTTCTCACGACGACCGCATTGTAGACCTCGCCCTTCTTGACCTTGCCCCTTGGGATGGCATCCTTGACGCTGACCTTGATGATGTCGCCAATGCCCGCGTAACGGCGCTGCGATCCGCCCAGCACCTTGATGCACTGCAATTTACGCGCCCCGCTGTTGTCAGCCACGCCCAAAGTAGATTGCATCTGGATCATATCAACCTCTCACGCCAGGGTATCTTCGCTGCGCTTGACAACCTCGACCAGTTGCCACGATTTCTTTTTCGAGACAGGACGGCACTCCCGGATCGAGACCTCGTCCCCTATCGAACATTCATTGTTCTCGTCATGGACGTGCAGTTTCGTTGAGCGGCGTATGTACTTCTCGTACAGGGGGTGCTTGATCTGTCGTTCAAGCAGCACCACGGCCGTCTTGTCCATCCGGTCACTGACGACCCTGCCATGCAGGGTGCGGATTTTTTTGCTTTCCTCTGACATCCGAAACCTATGCGCCCTTCTCTGACTTCTGATTCATAAGTGTTTTTACCCGCGCGATGTTCTTCCTGTTCACCTTGAACTGATGAACACGCGTCAACTGGCCCGTACCCAGCTGCATGCGCAGGTTGAACTGTTCCTTGCGCAACTCCAGCAACTCCTTGCCGAGTTCCTCAAAGCTCTTGTTCTGCAGTTCCTTGTCCATGGCCATACTCACATCACGCTGCGCGAGACAAAGGTGGTACGGATCGGCAGCTTGGCATCCGCCAGGCGAAACGCCTCCCGGGCTACCTTTTCATCCACCCCTTCCATCTCGTAAAGCACCTTGCCCGGCTGCACCTTGGCGACCCAGTACTCGACGTTGCCCTTGCCCTTGCCCTGGCGAACTTCGAGCGGCTTCTTGGTCACCGGCACATCGGGAAACATCCGGATCCAGATCTTTCCGCCCCGCTTGATGTGACGTGTCATCGCGCGCCGTGCCGCCTCGATCTGCCGGGCGGTGATCCGTCCACGGGTGACGGCCTTCAGCCCGTATTCGCCGAAGCTGACCTTGTTGCCGTTCTGGGCAAGCCCGCGGTTGCGGCCCTTCCTTTGCTTGCGAAACTTTGTGCGCTTGGGTTGTAACATCTTGGCTCAACTGAACTTGTTCGACGGGGCGAGCGCTACTGCTCCGCGCCCTCTTCTTTTTCCTTGGCATCCAGACCGAACACGTCGCCTTTGTAGATCCAGGTCTTGATGCCGATAATTCCGTACGTGGTCTTGGCTTCTGCAAAACCGTAATCGATGTTGGCACGCAGGGTGTGCAGGGGCACCCGGCCTTCCCGGTACCACTCGCTGCGCGCGATCTCGGCGCCGTTCAGGCGTCCCGCAACGTTCACTTTCACTCCCAGCGCACCGAGGCGCATGGCGTTGCCCACCGCGCGCTTCATGGCCCTTCGAAACGTGATCCGCCGCTCCAGCTGCTGGGCGATGCTTTCCGCGACCAGCTGTGCGTCGATTTCAGGCTTGCGGATCTCCTCGATGTTGATCTTCACGTTGTTCACGCTCAGGCCGGTCCGCCGTGCGATCTCGCGGCGCAGGGCCTCGATGTCCTCGCCTTTCTTGCCGATCACGATGCCGGGGCGCGCCGTGTGGATGGTGATGAAAGCCGCGCGTGCAGGCCGGTTGATCTGGATCCGGCTGACGGAGGCCTGCGAGAGTTTCTTCTTCAGGTAATCCCGGATTTCAAGATCACTGCTCAGGAATTCCGCATAATCACTGCCGTCGGCATACCACTTGGATGTCCAGTCGGTGGAGATCCCGAGCCGCATTCCTGTTGGATGTACTTTTTGTCCCATATCTAGCAATCAACTCCTAGCAAATTTCGTGCAACGCCCTGCATCCGCGGACACTAGGCGTCACTGACCTCCACGGTGATGTGGCTCGTTCGTTTCAGGATCTTTGCAGCACGGCCCTTGGCACGTGCCCTGAAACGGCGGTGGGTCGGACCGTCATCCACAAAAATTTTTGAAACCCTGAGTTCGTCGATGTCCGCACCCTCATTGTGCTCGGCATTGGCAATCGCCGACTCCAGCACCTTGCGGATGATCACGGCAGCCTTCTTGGGGCTGAACTTCAGGATCTCGAGTGCGCGCTCGACCGCCTTGCCACGCACCTGGTCTGCCACCAGCCGGGCCTTTTGCGGCGCAATGCGGACAAACGTATGTTTTGCTGAAACCTGCATCATTATCGGGCCTTCCTGTCCCCCGAGTGACCCTTGAACGTGCGGGTAATGGCAAATTCGCCGAGCTTGTGGCCGACCATGTTCTCGCTGATCAGTATCGGCACGTGCTGGCGGCCGTTGTGTACGGCAATCGTGACCCCGACCATCTCCGGCACCACGAAGGAACGCCGCGACCACGTCTTGATCGGCTTGCGGTCATTCGTAGCCGCCGCCTTTTCCACCTTCTTCATCAGGTGGTGGTCGACAAACGGGCCCTTGCGTAATGATCTTGGCATGTGTGAATCCCTGTAATTCCTTAACGTCGCACTCTATTTCTTCTTTCTGCGCCGCACGATCAGGCGGTCGGTACGGTGGTTCTTGCGGGTCTTGTAGCCCTTGGTCGGCATCGCCCACGGCGATACCGGATGGCGTCCGCCGGACGTGCGCCCTTCGCCGCCGCCATGCGGGTGATCCACCGGATTCATGGCCACGCCCCGCACCGTCGGCCGTACTCCGCGCCAGCGCTTCGCGCCGGCCTTGCCCAGCTTGCGCAGGTTGTGTTCTCTGTTGCCGACTTCGCCGATCACCGCACGGCAATCCAGCAACACCTTGCGCATTTCGCCGGAACGCAGTCTCAGCGTAGCGTAATTCCCTTCACGGGCCACCACCTGCACGGCAGCCCCCGCGCTTCGCGCAATCTGTGCGCCCTTGCCCGGTTTCATCTCGATGCAGTGCACCACCGTGCCCACCGGGATGCTTCGAAGCGGCAATGCATTCCCGACCTTGATCGGTACACGCACACCGGAGATGACCTCGCTGTCCACAGACAGGTGCCGGGGTGCAATCATGTAGCGGCGTTCGCCGTCCGCATACTTCAGCAGTGCAATGTTGGCACTGCGGTTCGGGTCATATTCGATCCGCTCCACCCGCGCCGGGATGTCATCCTTGTTGCGCCTGAAATCAATGACCCTGAAGCGCTGCTTGTGCCCGCCGCCGCGGTGCCTGGTGGTGATCCGCCCGGCATTGTTGCGCCCGCCGCTTCGTTTCTTGTCACACAGCAATGGCTTGTAGGGCCCGCCCTTGTGCAGGCCTGGCGTGGTCACCTGTACGACGAAACGCCGGCCGGCGGAGGTGGGTTTTGCTTTTACTACTGCCATGACAACATCTAACCGTTAGCTGAATCCGCCGAAATCAATATCGTTGTCGGGTTCCAGGGTGACGATGGCCTTCTTCCAGTCCGGTCGCTTGCCGGGCCGGCGGTTGAACATCTTGCGCTTGCCCTGCATGTTGATGGTGTTGACCTCGGCTACTTTCACATCGAACAGCTTTTCCACCGCCTGCTTGATTTCACTTTTTTTCGCACCCCGGATGACCCGAAATACGTGCTTGTTGTTCTTGTCCGCACCGGTTGCCGTTTTCTCCGAGACATGCGGGCCCAGCAGTACGGTCATCAGGCGCTCCTCGTTCATTGCAGCCACCCTTCGATCGCCTGCAGCGCATCCTTGGTGACCACCACGTGCTTGTGCCTGAACAGGCTGACCGGGTCGATGCCGCCCACCTCCACGACCTCGACATGGGGCAGGTTGCGCACGGAGAGGTACAGGTTCTTGTCGGCTTTTTCGGTGATGATCAGTGCGGAGGTGAGGTTGAGTTTTTGAAGTTGGGCGAGGGCTTGTTTGGTCTTGGGTTCCTTGACGGTAAAGTCCTTGATGACATGCAGGCATTCCTGGCGGATCAGTTCCGAGAACATGCTGGCATAGGCTGCGCGCACCATTTTCTTGTTGAGCTTCTGGCTGTAGTTGCGCGACCTGGCCGCAAAGGTGACTCCGCCCGAGCGCCACAGTGGGCTGTTGGAGGTCCCTGCCCGTGCCCGCCCGGTGCCCTTTTGTCTCCAGGGCTTGGCGCCGCCGCCTCGAACATCGCTGCGGCTCTTGTTCGCCTTGGTTCCGCTCCTGGCGCCTGCCAGGTACGCCGTTACGGCCTGGTGGACCAGGGGTTCGTTGAAACTGCGCGCGAAAATCTCATCCGATACCGTGACTGAGGACTTCGTATTGGCGATGGCGAGTTTCATACCGGCTCAATCCTCAGGCTTCTTTCGTATCCGCGGCTGGTGCATCTTCTTCCGGTGCATCCTGTGCCGGCAGGTTGATCTCACCGGCATGCACGGGGCGTATCATCACGTCTCCGCCCGGTGCCCCGGGAACCGCACCCTTGATCAGGAGCAGGTCTCTGCCCTCATCAATCTGTACGACCTTCAGGTTTTTCGTGGTCACGCGGACGTTGCCCATCTGGCCCGCCATTTTCTTGCCCTTGAACACGTGCCCGGGATCCTGGCACTGCCCGGTAGAACCCAGTGCGCGGTGTGACAGCGAATTTCCGTGCGTGGCATCCTGCATGCGAAAGTTGTGGCGCTTGACCGATCCTGCAAAGCCCTTGCCCTTCGAGACGCCCGATACGGCCACCTTCTGGCCCACGGAAAACAGTCCCACGCCCAGTTCCGATCCCACCTGCAGGGTCTCGAGCTGCTCCTTGGCCGGGCGGAATTCCCGCAATCCTCTTCCTGCACGAACCCCCGCTTTTGAAAAATGGCCCGCCATCGGCTTGTTGATGCGTGAAGGCTTGACCTCGCCGTACGTGACCTGCACGGCATCATAGCCATCGTCCTCCTCGCGGCGCACCCGGGTGATGCGGTTGCCGGGAACGTGCCAGACAGTCACGGGCACGGACTCACCGGCCTCGGTGAAGACCCGCGTCATACCCA
>JAPOYL010000010.1 GCA_026706595.1 Gammaproteobacteria bacterium
AAATGTACTGGTCACGGAAATCGATCCCATCTGCGCCTTGCAGGCCGCCATGGCGGGATACCGGGTCGTGACTCTGGAAGACGTGGTAGCCACCGCAGACATATTCGTTACCGCCACCGGCAACTACCACGTCATCAAACATGACCATCTGCGGGCGATGAAAGACCAGGCCATCGTCTGCAACATCGGCCACTTCGACAACGAAATCGACGTGAAAAGCCTCAGGCAGTATCCGTGGGAAAACATCAAGCCGCAGGTTGACCACATTGTCTTTCCGGACGGCAAGCGCATCATTCTTCTGGCTGAAGGCCGTTTGGTGAACCTAGGCTGCGCCACAGGCCATCCGAGCTTCGTCATGTCGAATTCCTTTACCAATCAGGTACTGGCTCAGATGGAACTGTGGAATCACCCGGACCAGTACGAAAACAGGGTCTACGTGCTGCCCAAAACCCTGGACGAGGAAGTTGCACGGCTGCACCTGGAAAAAATCGGTGCGAAACTGACGGAACTGACAGCCGAGCAGGCCGAGTACATCGGGGTCAATGTGGAGGGGCCCTACAAGCCTGACTACTACCGGTACTGAACCGGGCGGCTACCCGCCTCCTTGACCATGCGGGCCATCCGTCTGTATATCAACCAGAAGCTGGCTGTACACGAGGAAGTCAGGCTGGCGGACAGTATCCGTCACCATGCCTGCGATGTATTGCGGATCAGCAAGCACTCACCGCTGGTGCTGTTCAATGGAGACGGCTACGACTATACCGGCCTTCCCGCGAGCCTGCACAAAAAGGAGCTTACGGTACGCATTACGGGCCGGACCCGCGCAGGAAAGGAATCTTTTCTGGAAACCCACCTGGTGCTAGGCGTACTGAAAAGTGCCCGTATGGACTACGCCATCCAGAAGACCGTAGAGGCGGGCGTGACGGCAATCCACCCGGTCGTCACCGAGCGTACGGTCATACGGTTTTCAGGCAAATCCCGGGCAAACCGGCTGCAGCACTGGCAAAATGTCATCATCAGTGCCTGCGAACAGTGTGGCCGTGCCGACCTGCCGGTCCTGCACGAAGTGGCCGATCTCGCAGACCTGGCTGCGGTGGGCGATGATGCACAGGGATATTTTCTGGACGCCAGTGCCGGCCAGACACTGGCCCGATCCGGCCATGAGTCCCTGAAAAAGGCCTGGTTCGTGATCGGGCCGGAAGGCGGCCTCACACGCTCCGAGGCCGGGCAAGTCACTGAAAAAGGCTTTCAGGCCGTAACCCTCGGTCCCCGTATATTGCGTACCGAAACGGCCGCAGCGGCAGCCATCATCTGCGCGCAGGTACTGTGGGGAGACATGGCCGGGCGTACCGATCCCCGTGCCGGCGAACCTGGAACCGAATGACCCGGCACCCATGAACCGCCTGCCCGGCTGGCCGCAGGCGGTTCAGCATGCCTGCACATCTGCGGGAACCCCGGATGAACCCGGTCGGACCCTGCAGGTCAGGATGGTATCCTATAGGTATCCTGCACACACGAGACGTACTTTCAGATGACCATCAAACTGGGTGTAGTCATGGATCCCATCGAGGGCATCAATGTCCGCAAGGACAGCACGCTCGCGATGCTGCTGGAAGCGCAGCGCCGTGCCTGGCACATCGACTATCTGCAGCCTTCTGACCTTTTTCTGCGTGGTGTCGAGGTCATGGGACATGCCACGAGGGTTTCTTCAGTACAGAATGATCTTCAACACTGGGTCGAGCTGGGCACGCGCGGGGTCCGGAACCTGAAAGAGTTCGATGTGATCCTGATGCGCAAGGACCCCCCTTTCGATATGGAATACATCTATACGACCTATCTGCTCGAGCATGTGCAGCATGCAGGGACGCTGGTGGTGAACCACCCCGCGAGCCTGCGCAATGCCAATGAAAAACTGATCGCAACCCGTTTTGAAGAATGCACCGTGCCCTTTGTCGTAAGCAAAAACAGGGAGGCGCTCGAGCAGTTCGTCGACGAGCACGAGGAAACCGTCATCCAACCCCTGGATAGCATGGCAGGCGACTCCGTGTTCCGTATCGGGCATGGCGATCCGAATCGCAACGTCATACTGGAAACCGCCACACAGTCCGGCACCCGGACGGTGATGGTGCAAAAACTGATCGCCGATTACCGGCAAGGCGACAAACGGATACTGCTTATCGGGGGCGAACCCGTTCCATATGCACTGGTACGGGTGCCTGCCCTCGGGGAACTGCGAGCCAACCTGGACAAGGGCGGCATCCCGAATTCCGCTGCCCTGACGGAACGGGACAGATGGATTTGCGAGCAGGTCGGGCCGCAACTGAAAGCCATGCAGATAGATTTTGCAGGCATCGATGTCATCGGCGACTTTTTGAC
>JAPOYL010000019.1 GCA_026706595.1 Gammaproteobacteria bacterium
TTGGGAATTATGTAGCAAAATCCGTAGAAAATGCTAGCTATCTGTTTTCTAAAGAGATATAATAATCCATAAGAAGTTAGGAGACAGACATGAAACCCAAAGCAGACACTATCAGCATCGTTGAATTGCTCCGAAGGTTCCCGGACGATCAGTCCTGCATTGACTGGCTGGAGCAAGTCCGGTGGAAGGGTGAGCCGGTATGCCCGCACTGCGGGGGTGTCGAGAACATCACCAAACCATCCAGCAAACCGAACACCTACTGGCACAAGGACTGTAAAAAGCACTTCACGGTGACCACCAAGACCGTGATGCATGCTACCAAGACACCGCTACAGAACTGGATCGTAGCCATCTATGACGTGGTTACAGCCCGCAAAGGCGTATCGGCCATGCAGCTCTCCAAGGAGCTGGGTGTGCAATATCGCACGGCATGGTATATGCTTCACCGCGTACGTGAGGCTTGCTCCAGTGGCGATTTCAAACTGGATCGCATCGTAGAGGTGGACGAAACCTACATCGGGGGCAAGGAGCGAAACAAGCACAATAACAAGAAAACCAAGGCCGGACGTGGCGCTGTAGGGAAGCAGGCCGTGATCGGTGCCCGAACGCGGGGAGGAAGCGTGAAGGCCAAGGCAATCCGTACGACAGACGGGGAAACCCTGAAAGGCTTTGTACATGGCAATGTAGAGCCAGGGTCTACCGTCTTTACCGATGACCATCGGGGCTACCATGGACTGGGTGGCGTTCTCTACAACCACGAATCCGTCAAGCACTCTGCCAAGGAGTACGTGAACGGAATGATCCACACGAATGGCATTGAAAGCGTGTGGGCCATCATCAAACGAGGGTACACGGGCACTTACCATCACTTCAGCATGAAGCACTGCCAGCGATACGTGGATGAGTTCACGTTCAGGCTGAATCAGGGTAACTGCGAACGGGATACGATAGACCGCATGGAAGCGGTTGCCGGAGCCATGGGTGGCAAGCGTATTCCCTACCGTGAATTGGTTGCTTGAAGCACGTTCTGGAGTGCAAGGACAATGTGACGTTCATGCAGGGGCTTCCCGATGGAAGTTTCAAGCTGATCGTCACGTCTCCACCCTATAACCTCGGCAAATCCTACGAAGGGAAGTCACCCCTAGACACATACCTTGCCTTGCAGGAGCGTGTGATCGGCGAGTGTGTGCGCTTGCTGGATGAGCAAGGCTCACTGTGCTGGCAGGTGGGGAACTATGTAGAGAACGGAGAGATTGCACCACTGGATGCGCTCCTGTATCCGATATTCCGATCCCATAACCTGAAACTTCGCAACCGGATTGTCTGGCACTTCGGCCATGGCCTGCACTGTTCCAAACGGCTTTCAGGCCGGTATGAGACCATCAACTGGTGGACGAAGGGCGATGACTACACATGGAACCTTGACCCGATCCGGGTGCCGCCAAAGTATCCGGGCAAAAAGTATTTCAAGGGGCCAAAGGCCGGGGAACTGTCCTGCAACCCGAAGGGAAAGAATCCGAGCGATGTGTGGCTGTTCCCGAATGTCAAAAGCAACCATCCTGAGAAGACCATACACCCTTGCCAGTTTCCCGTGGAACTGGTGGAGCGTCTTGTCTTGTCCATGACCAATGAAGGAGATGCTGTATTCGATCCCTACGTAGGCGTTGGATCCGCCATGATTGCGGCCCTGATGCACGATAGAGAGGCGT
Organism: Gammaproteobacteria bacterium; assembly: GCA_026706595.1. Lineage (GTDB taxonomy): Bacteria > Pseudomonadota > Gammaproteobacteria > UBA4575 > UBA4575 > WTFY01. The sequence goes on from JAPOYL010000019.1 coordinate 1,710, forward strand.
ACGGCTGCGACATTGTGAAGGACTACGTGAAGGTTGCCCGCGAGCGCATCCAGGCCCTGGATAAAGGGGAACTTGTCACCCGACCGATGGGCAAGCCCATATACGATCCGGCCCTGCCGAAAGGCGGGCATGGCGCGTGAAAATCATCAAGGTGATGAGCCACATGGGTGGCACTGAGTTCATCAAGTCCAACCACCCTGAAAGGTGGACGGAGATCGAGCAGGCCATCCAGTCGGTTGATCCGGCTTCGATGAAGACCAAGGTGTCCAAGGAGATCAAGCACACGGGGAAACTTCTGTACAGTCCGAAGACGATGAACAACGCCATCAATGAGAGTTTGCGGCTGGCAGGGTGGAAGCCGATGACCGAAGACACCCAGATGCTGGAGCGTGTGGAAGGCAGTCGAGGGTCGCGGCGTGTGATTGACTTTGCCAAGGACGGGATCGCCATCGAGGTGCAGTTCGGCAAGTACGCTTTCATCGCCTATGACTTTGTGAAGTTTCTAACCTTCTACGAAGAACAGCGCATTAATGTCGGGGTGGAGATTATGGCCATGCGCAGCCTCACCAAAGAGATGTCCTCTGGTGTGGGTAGCTGGGAAAGCGCCATGCAGGTACTCAAGACACGACCACGCGGGCATCCACCCATGCCCTTGGTTCTGATCGGTATGGGGGTGAACTGATGAACAGGAAGGAATTTGACAAGATTGAACGTGATCCGGTTACCCGTGAGGAACTGGATGAAGTCATGCGCCAAGTGCTCACCGCACCCATGCCAGACACCAAAAGTGAGAACCGGGAGCCTACCCGCGAAGAACTGAATCAGAAGTGGAAGCTGGTTAGAAAATGATCGGCCCCACGGATTTTGCTACATAATTCCCATTTTTTTGCAAGATCTTGAAACCTACTGCTTAAGACATGATTCAAGTGCCCGCTTATTTAAATGGAGAGTACATGCCTCTTGAGGCATGCCGTATCTCACCTCTGGACCGTGGTTTCGTATTTGGCGATGCGGTGTATGAACTGATCCCTGTTTATGCTCGCAGTGCATTTTACATGCAGCAACATCTGGCAAGGCTTGCGCGCAGCCTGGGACAGGTCCGTATCCAGGACCCTTACACGCGAGCACAATGGGAGGCCATCGTTGAAAACCTCGTCCGGCAATCTGAGGGTGCCGATCTGGCGGTTTACATCCAGGTGACCCGGGGAGTTGCCAAACGGGATCACCCGTTCCCTGAAAATTCGGCTCCAACGGTGTTTGCCATGGCAAATCCGATGGCCAGTATCGAGGATGAAGTGCTGCAAAACGGGGTTGCGCTGATCACGGTCGAGGACGTTCGCTGGAAACGCTGCGACATCAAGGTGACAGGATTGATAGCCAACATCCTGGCCAAGCAGGAAGCAACGCAGGCCTCAGCCTCCGAGGCGATCCTGGTTCGCGATGGTTTTGCCTTGGAAGGCTGCACCAGCAATCTGTTTGTTGTGCGAGAGGGCATAGTCCACACGCATCCCAAGGACAATCTGATCCTGCCTGGCATTACACGCGATTTCGTTCTGGAATTGCTAACTGAGCTGGGGCTGGAATTTCGCGAACAGGCGATTCCAGAAGAATGGCTGTACTCGGCAGATGAGATTTGGGTCACGAGTTCTGCAAGGGAAGTCTTGGCAGCGACAAAAATTGACCAGCATGTTGTAGGAAAAGGAGTTCCTGGCAAGCTTTGGAGGGATGTCTATGCGCTGTACCAGAAAAGGAAGGCATAGGGCGCGCTACGCTTGCGGCCTGGCAGCTTGCGGGCTGACCTGAATCCCCACGGCCTGCCTCGGTACGGGTACACGCTGTGAAGAATCCAGGAGAGTGCGCACTCAAGGTTCGTGATTTGGGTATACGGGAATATCTTCCCGTATATGAAAGCATGCGTATGTTCAATGCCAGACGCAGTGCAGCCACTGCCGATGAATTCTGGTGCCTGCAGCACGCGCCCGTTGTTACGCTAGGGGCAAATTCCAGCCACAGGCACATTCATTCAGGAATGAACGTGCCTGTGGTGTGCACGGACCGGGGTGGGCAGGTCACCTACCATGCACCGGGGCAGGCCATTGTCTATCTGTTGGTAGACCTTCGCCGAAAGGCCCTCGGTATCCGCAAGTTTGTACACCACATAGAGCAGGCTGTCGTTGATCTGCTGGGTGGCTACCAGGTTTCTGCATTTGCCCGAACCGATGCCCATGGCGTATACATAGGGGATGCAAAAGTTGCCGCGCTTGGCTTGAGAGTCAGCGGTGGCTGTAGTTACCATGGTGTAGCACTCAATGTCGATATGGATTTGGGTCCGTTTTCCAGCATGGATCCATGCGGATTCCCTGGACAGCCTGTTACACAGTTAAAAGACCATGGAATTGAGTCCAGCTGCCAGCGGATCCATGCGGAATTGACGATGCTGTTGTGTGAACACCTTGATTATGAAAAGACGGGTATAGAAACCATTGGCCAGTAAGTCGCACCTTGCAAAACTTGGCGTGAAACGGCGCGGAAGCGAAAAGGTCGTCCGCATTCCGGTCAAGCTGGAAGGGCCTTTACAACACCTTCCGAAGCCAGCGTGGCTTCGCGTGCGCGCACCGACCGCCAAGGTGAAAGCCTTGAAGAGGCTGCTGAGGGAGCAGCAGCTGCACACAGTGTGCGAGGAAGCTTCGTGCCCGAACTTGACCGAGTGTTTCAGCCACGGCACGGCTACATTCATGATCATGGGCGATATCTGCACCCGTCGCTGTCCTTTTTGTGATGTGGCGCATGGCAGGCCGTTGCCACTGGATGAGCAAGAGCCGGAACATCTGGCCGAAGCTATTGGTCATATGGGGCTTCGTTACGTGGTCATTACATCGGTTGACCGCGATGATCTGCATGATGGAGGGGCTGGCCATTTCGTGAAGTGCATGCAGCGTATACGCGAGTGTTGTACAGCGACAAAAGTAGAAATTCTTGTCCCTGACTTTCGTGGGCGGCTGGATCAGGCACTGCAAATTTTGTCTAAACAGCCTGCCGATGTGTTCAATCACAATCTGGAAACTGTTCCGCGCCTGTATCCTTATGCACGGCCCGGTGCGGATTACCACCATTCGCTGAAATTGCTGAACGAATACAAGAAGCGACATCCGCACACCCCGACAAAATCAGGCTTGATGCTGGGTCTGGGTGAGCGTACGGAAGAAGTGGTTCAGGTGATGGAGGATCTGCGTACACACGAAGTAGACCGACTTACCCTGGGGCAATATCTGCAGCCAAGTCGTCACCACTTGCCCGTGCAACGCTATCTTGATCCAGGGGAGTTCGATCGCTTACGTCGTGTTGGAGAAGACATGGGCTTCTATCATGTGGCGAGCGGTCCATTGGTCCGTTCTTCCTATCATGCAGATATTCAGGCCTATGGGCACTGAAGCGTACGGGGTCAATTTGCCGGACTGAAAAGCGATCAAGGCTTGAACTTGATCGTGTGCTGTCAGGGATTCATCCGCAGATGGTCAGTCTGTATTCTGATTCTGCAAGTGCCGCTCGACTTCGCGAAGCCGTTCGGGCGTGCCGATGTCAAACCATGTGCCTGTATAGTGTTCAGCACTTACTTTTTCTTGGGCAATAGCGGAACGTAGGACAGGCGCCAGGGCCTTTTGCTCGATTGCGTGTTCCTTGAACAGCTCCGGCGTGTAGATGCCAATGCCACTGAAGGTCAAAATTTCCCCCCCCGAACTGCAGGCATTGCCGGACCTGTATGCAAAGTCACCGTTCCGGTGATGCGCCGGATTATCTACAAGCACCAGATGTGCCATGTCATGCGCAATGCCGGGAAACGAAAGAGGGTGATCGCACCAGATATCACTGCTTATCACCAGAAATGGCTTGTCGCCCAGAAGCGGCAGGGCATGAGCAATTCCTCCTGCAGTTCCCAACGGGCTTTCGCCTTCATGGGAATACTCGATGTGTACCCCGTAGCGCTCGCCATCCCCGAGCTTTTGCCGGATCGTGTTTCCCAAATGGGAAAGATTGATGACAATTTCCCTGTAACCTGCGGATTTGAGCCTCGTCAGGTGATGTTCGATCAGAGATTTGCCTGCAAGCTTGATCAGAGGTTTCGGGATGTGCTGGGTGAGAGGCCGCATTCGCTCTCCAAGACCCGCAGCCAACAACATGCACTTCATCATGGTCAGAGAAAAACCTTCTTGTCTATGAAATCGGCCAGTTCCTGGGTCTCAGGATATTTTGGAGCAACGGATTTTATGTACTCCAGGGTACGTGGAATATCCTTGAGGTAGCCCGGTTTTTTATCACGCAGGTTCAGGCGTGCAAAGATTCCAATGGCCTTCAAGTGGCGCTGGATCCCCATCAGGTCAAACCACTTCAGAAAGGTTTCTTCAGCGATGTGGGAAACTATGTCTTTTTCCATGAGCCTGTCCCTGTAATCAAGTGCCCAGGCCTGCACACGATCAGGGGGCCATTGAATATAACAGTCACGCAGCAATGAGACCGCATCGTAGGTAAGCGGCCCACAAACAGCATCCTGGTAATCGATAATGCCCGGCCAACTCGTATCGATTTTCATCAGATTGCGTGAATGATAATCCCGATGAACAAAAACCTGTGGTTGATCCAGTGCATTGTTTTTCAAGTGTGTAAAGGCACTGTTTAAAACCTGCACACCGGGGTCTGACAACTTGACGTCAAGAAGCTGTATCAAAAACCACTGTCGGAATAACTCCATTTCCTGCAACAAAAGTTCCTGGCTATATTTGGGCAGGCTATCTGCAGGGATCTGCTGGATGACGGTCAGTGCTTCAAGCGCATGGCCATACAGGTTGTCGGCATTTTCTGCATCCAGAATGTCCAGAAGCAATGTGTTGCCAAAGTCGTCTAGAAGGAAATAGCCGGAATCCAGAAAACTGTAGTGGATATGCGGTACGGGCAGGCCTTCCGCCTCCAGCAGGTGTGTTACCTTTGCAAAGGCCTCATTTGATTCTTTTTCAGGTGGGGCATCAACAGCTATATATTGCCCCTGTTCAGACAGGAGCCTGAAGTAACGCCTGAAGCTTGCATCTTCGGAGGCTGGCTCAAGTGTGTACGGGACGTCTCCGAGTATCTCCTTGATCCATTCATGCAGTTGGGCAAGACGTGGGTCAGAATCCATTTTACGTGTCCGGGCCAGAGTGTAGTTTCAGGTGGTAGCCTGGGGTCAAATTCCAAAGGCTCTGGTTTTGGCTGGGCCAGCCGCAGTGTCTAGTGCATGCAGCTGTTACAACAGGCTTACATTTTCAGCCTGGGGTCCTTTTGCACCTTGCACTACATCCATGGAAACTTTCTGACCTTCTCGCAGTGATCTGCGACCACTGCTGACTATGGACTTGTGGTGCACAAAAACGTCCTCACCATTTTCCTGCTCAATAAACCCAAAACCTTTCTTGTAATTAAACCACTTGACAGTACCTTTGGCCTGTCTGGAAGTAGTCTTTGGCTTGGCGCTCCCTGAGGCTCTTGCACCGATGTTGCGGACCAGGTTTATCAAGACAGGTACGGCGATGATAAAGGCAATTGCCAGCCCTCCGGAAATCAATAATTTGGCAGTGTCGCCGTCGATGAGGATAGCAAGTGCTATACCTGCCACAACACCCAGACTGATCAATATGGAGGGATTGGTTTTCATGAGGTGTGTTTTTCTCCTGAGCTTAGCTATGTGGGTCAAGCATCGGTTGCCGAATGCAGAAATCCGTATTGCGCATGATACCTGCCGTGATGTTCATTGGATAGTTTTGCTGTAGATTTTTGACTTGCGCATGTCGTCATAAAGCACCTGTTTCTGCATGGGCAGGTCTTCTATTTTTGCGGATTCAAAACCATGTTCCTGGAACCAGTGCTCAGTTTGCGTCGTCAGTACGAAAAGCTTGCTGAAGCCCGCTTCGCAGGCTTTCTTTTCCAGGTGCATCAACATTTTGCTGCCGCGCCCGATGGACTGAAATTCCGGGTGCACGGCAAGACAACCGACTTCAGCGACATTTTCTTCCGGGAAGGTATGCAAAACGCCGCAGGTCAGGAGCACACCGTCGCGTTCTATGACATCAAAGCGGTCGATTTCGAGTTCCAGCTGTTCACGGGAACGTGCTACCAGAATCCCTTTTTCCATAAAGGGTTGTATTAGTTCGGCAATACCGTCCAGATCATCCAGTGTGGCAGGCCTGATTTCCTCATAGGCTTGAGCCGTTACCAGCGTGGCGGCACCGTCCAGACTATAAAGTTCTTCAAGCAGCGTGCCCGGCTTCTCTGTATCGACTAGGTGTGTATTCTTGACATTTTTTGAGCACGCTTGAATTGCGACGCTCAGATAGTGTTTGGCATCCTGTTTGTGCTCGGGCAGATTTTCTGCAAGCTCCCGGGCTTCCTCGATGCTGTAGTGATCTTCGCCTTGTGTTTTCTGGCTATGAAGCTTGAATTGGTCCAGTACCAATATCAGCTTCTCGCTATGCAATACGCATGCAGTGTGCATTGCAAGTTCCGCGCCCGGCAAAAGGAGCAGGCTGCCCGCCGTCGAACCAGCCATGGGGGAGATCGCTACGATGTTTCCCTTGTCCAGTTGCTGTTGCAGTGCAGTTTGGTTGATGCTGCAGTTATCCCCGTGCGGGGAATCCACTTTGCTTTGCTTGTCTGCGTCGGAGTCTGCCTGTAGGAAATCGCCACAGGCAACGTCCAGTCTGGCGCCTGTCAGTGGTGTATTGGCAAGGCTGGCAGAAAAAAGCGCTTTGACATCCTCACACATGTCACTGGCAGTGTTTTTGATCTCGCCGATAGCGTCGTGGTCGGTGACATGCAAGGTGCGGTGCAGGCCGCTTTGCTCCGATGCAGCCGTTTCCCGGGAAATCGATGTCCCATCTCCTAGCACCAGCACGAGTTTGGCACCCAGCGTGTGCATCAGCACCAGGTCACGGATGAGTGCAGTCAGACGGGTATCTGCCGCCAGAACACGGCTGTTGATGTAGACCACAAAAGTTTTGCCGCGATGGGTATGGATGTAGTGGGCGGCTTGGCGAAAACTCCCGGTCTGAAACAGGGAAGTGCTGTTCATATTTTACACTGCGATCAGATACGGGGACAGGATCACACGGTCAATCCAAGGTAAGCCTATGAAATGATGAAGGATTCTTCGCAAATGGTTTTTATGCTGTCCGAGGCTTGGCTCGCCCCTTATAATAGATCACCTGAACACTACCGTAGGTAATGCCGTCTAGCTGGCGGATCACATTTTATACATAAGGAACAAAGAATGCGAAGAGTTTTATCGAGCGTAACGGGTTTGTTTTGCCTGCTGCTGGCATTGGCAGGTCCTGTGGTTCTGGCCAGCGGTGAGGTGCTGAAATCACCCATTCTCGATCGTGTGAAGGTGATCTATTCGGCGCCTGCCAATCTGGAAAACTTGACTCTGGAGCAACTGCATGCAGAAAAGGCCGTATTTGTAAAAGAGCTTGTTGCCATCCAGCAGATCAGCGATACACCTGAAGTTGCCAGACAAAAATTTCTCGAGACTGTTTTTGAGCACGATGACAAGCGACTGCAGATCGTCAAGGTTATCCACAAACTGATCGACGAGTATCAAATAGAAGGAAAATTTCGTGACGAGTTGATCGGCTACAGCAATACGTTTGATCAGGAAATCAGAAATGCTCGCAAGCATGTACACACGCTGGATGACTATAAATCATACGATTTCAGATTTTCGGCTGTCTATATGTCTATGATGCTCAAGTTCAATGAGAGCCCAGAATTCCGCAAACGCATGGCTGCGGACATGCGGAATCCCAATACATCAATGGGCAGGTACCTCAAGGAACTGGACGAATCCTATGACGCAGTACTTCATGAAAAATATCGCATTCAAAATATCTACTCCGTTGATGAACTCGAAAATGCGATTGCTCTTATCAGTGAAGAGATCTCGAGGCGTGATGCCACGGAATTATAGGCCGCAGGCAAGCTAGATCATGGTCAGGCAAGTCTGCATGTTTTTAGGGGTGGTGCTTTGGGCAGCACCATTGCTTGCTGAAATGGGCGGAGAAGTCAGCGGTCCACCTGAGATCGTTACGGATGCACCGCCTGCTGCCAAGCCGGATTCTGAACCACATGAGGTACAAACGGAAAATGTGACCATCTACGAATCGAGATTTTTCCCGGGATTTCGACCGTGCACGTCCGAGGACTATCATGACCATGATTTTGGCCCCATCACTTGTCAGGACGCTGCGGCTGCACGTGCACTGACTTCCCCCAGTCAAGAATACAGATCAGCCCCCAGCCTGATGGAAGCAGATGCGGTGTCTCAGGGGAATATCTACAAACTTCGTTTCGGGCGTTTCACCAAGGACGGAAGTGCCAAACATTAAGCGCAGTAGGGCCATCGTAAAACTGCATCATCTGTGTTCTCTGATCCATGCAGGGTCAGGGCATCGACCAGCCTTCCCCTGAAAGTGGGCTGTGTCTCGGGTTCACATCCGAGGTTTCGTACAAGGGAATTATCCTGGTTGCCCAGTCATTTCCGCGTGCATATCGAGCCTATGACTTTTTGCAGCAATTCGATGGTCGGTTCAAGTGTTGAGAGTGCAATGAACTCATTGGGCTGGTGAGCCTGGTCTATCGATCCAGGTCCCAGCACCACCGTTTCCATTCCCATGGAATTGAAAAATGGAGCCTCTGTGGCAAAGGTCACGGATTTCGGTTTTTTACCGGTATACGAGCTTGTCAATTCGACAATCCTTGAGTCACCTGCAGTTTCGAATGCGGGAACCCCGTCAAACAACGCTTCAAACTTGCAGGTAAGGCCGAGTGGGTCTGTTCTTTTGGTAATTCTCTCGTGGAGATCATCTCTCAGGGTATTGATCTGCATGCCTGGCAGCAGGCGTAAATCAACGTGTAGCTCGCATTCTGCGCAGATCCGATTGGGGTTGTCGCCACCATGGATATGGCCAAGATTCAGGGTTGGAATCGGCACGATGAAGTCATCGTTGGTGTATTTGTCAGCAAGTTCCCGTTTGAATTCGTCCAGTTCATTCAGCACTACCCGCATGCCTTCCAATGCGTTGTTGCCCAGCGCCGGGTTGCTCGAATGCCCGGCCTTTCCGTAGAGTGTAATTGACTCCATGAACACTCCCTTGTGCTGACGTACAGGAGTGAGGTTTGTCGGTTCGCCAATTACACAAAAGCGCCCCGGCTTTCTGTTTTTTTCTGCAAGTGTGCGGACACCCTGCATTGTGCTTTCCTCATCAGCCGTGGCAACGATGGTAAGGCGCTGTTCAAGATTCTTGTCAACAAAATCTTTTGCTGCCTCAATGGCAATCGCCAAGAACGATTTCATATCTGCTGTGCCCAGGCCATAAAGACGGTTATCGATTTGCTCGGCACGAAACGGGTCAGTATTCCAGCCGGTTTGATCATAATTTACGGTATCAGTATGACCTGACAGCACAAGGCCATCTTCACCTTCTCCGATCCATGCCAGCAGGTTATGCTTTTCTTCTGAGGAAGGAACAATCTCCGTCTGGAAACCCAGGTCGTCCAGCCAGTTGGCAAGGCAGTCGATGATAGGTTTGTTGCTGGTATCAAATTGTGCCTGAGTGCTGCTGATAGAAGGGATTGCAATCAGTTGCCCGATCATGTCAAGCAGCGGAGGTGGGGACTTCATACTACTGGGATCCTGCCATTTGCTGCGCAATTCCATAGATTGCATCCGCATCCAGTACCTGGTCGTTGGATGCAAACAGCCTGTCAATGCAAGCACGGTGCAGCTTCAATTTCAACGCCCCTATACCCAAGCCGCCAAAAATTCTCTTGCCAAATCTTTCGGTATCCCTGTCGTTCATGCTGATGCCCTCAAAGCCTAGAGGTTCTGCCGTACTGACATCGGCCAGAATTTCAATGCTGTCATGCTGTTGCCATTGGCTTGCATCCAGTAAACGGACTCCTGCCTTGCCTGCACCGAATACGATTTGTGCCCCTTCCAGTGCGGCACGGGTCGAGTCGTTATCACTGGCCTCTACAGGTACAAGCCGGACTCCAAATTGTCTTCCCATATCATCGCATGCCTGCTCCGAGCGACTCTTCTTGCGCGAGGTCAGCCTCACCTGTGCACCGCTTTGCGCAAGCATGACAGCGGCACGCTGTCCCACTGGCCCCGTACCGGCCAGGACCACGGCAATCTTGCCCGCCAATGAAGTGGCTTGGTTCAACAAGGTGACACCAGCTGCGGCGGTGGTATTGCAGCCGTTGCTGTCCAGCATCACGGAAACGCGAAAATCCTGAAAAAAATGACTTTGCACGGCCTTGAACAAGGACTGGCCACTGACAAGGTTGCTACCCCCTACAAAAATTGCAGTGTTCTTCTTGTGTTTGGGGGCTCGCGTATAGATCGCACCTTCAACAAGGCTTGCACAATTATTTTCATGGATGCCCCCAAGCTGGGTGACCCGGTCTGCCCCTCCGTCGTAGGCGACTACAGAGTCAAATACACTGGGGATGGGATCAGTGTCGAAATGGTACAAAAGTTTTTTCATGGTATCGAGATGCCAGCCTGTCTTTACGGGAGTACTAGCCTGTGCTGCCGATTCCCGCTGCGACACAGTTGATCGACAATAGCAGGGGGACCAGCACATTTTGCCTGTCCTCGGCATTATGTTGTTCACTGCGAAACTTTTTGACCAACTCGGCTTGTTCGATGCCGACCTGGTTCAGGGATTTCAGGCGCTTGCTGAAATGCCTCTTGAAATTCGGGAAGCGATCACACAGATGATCCTCCTTGGTGACTTGCAGAACCATCTGGGTCGTACGTTCATATTCAGACTTGATGTCTGAAAAAATTGCTTCCCTGTGCTGGGTGTTAACCACAAGTTCGGAAAATTTTTCAGCAACTTCCATATCGACCAGCAACAACGTCTTTTCGACACTGTCCAATATCAGGCGAAACAATGAATGCGTACTATATAGTTCCTGCAGCAATTCTTTTCCCAGCTCACCGCGGATGCTGACCAGCTGTTCAAGGCTGCTTCCGACCCCATACCATCCCGGAACCATGATACGGTTTTGTGTCCAGGCAAAAACCCAGGGAATTGCACGCAGGTCTTCTAGGGTTGCCGCACCAAATCTGCGTGCGGGCCTTGATCCGATTTTCATCAGCGTCAACTCTTCAACGGGACTTGCCTGCTGATAGAACTCTACCAGACCCGGGATTTCAATGAACTTGCGGTACGTGACGTATGCCGTACCTGAAAGTGCCTGCATGACTTCATCCAGTTCAGCATTGATCCGGAAGGCCGGATCTTTACCTGACATGAGCGTGTGTGCGAGTGCACTGGCAGCAAGTATCTCCATTTGCTCTTCAGCGAAGCCGTGGTTTGCATACTTGTACGATACGACTTCACCCTGTTCCGTGACCCGCATGCGCGCGTCAATCGTACCGGCAGGCTGGGCTGCAATGGCACGCCCACTGGGTGCACCGCCCCGACTCACCGAGCCCCCGCGCCCGTGAAAGAACGAAACAGGTATTTTGTGCTTTTCCCCGGCTTTTTTGATGAGGGTCTGTGCCTGGCTGATGATCCAGTTTGAAGTCAGGAACCCGCCGTCCTTGTTTGAGTCCGAGTAGCCCACCATGACCTCTTGTGAGTCGCCATTTCTGCGGATTGTGCGCCGGACAAATCCATGTCCGAGCAATTCACTCAATATGGGAGGTCCCTGTTCCAGGGCTTCTATAGTCTCCAATAGGGGTACCACCAGAATTCGGCAGGCCTCCAGGCCGTCGACATCTGTGAACAGCCCCACATATTTCGCTAAAAGGTAAACCCCCAGCACGTCTGTTGATGTTTGCGTCATGCTGAGGACAAAGACGCCAAACGCCTTTGAGTCCAGCTTGCGTTGATAGTGCTTGACCTGTTCGAGCATGGCCAGCGTGGCTTGCGCCTGATCGGATAGAAAATCAATGTTCGGGATTACACGCAAGGGTTGCATGAGTTCACTAACAACCCATTTTTCCCACTGATCCGATTTGAAATCCGGAACATCGAAGCGGGTTTTCTGGTGCAGTGCTTGCCAGATTTCTGCGAGAACACTATTCGTAATGGTTGTGTTCTCACGCAAATCCAGGCTGGCAGTTCGAAAACCGAAGGTGTCCACCATGTGGCGCAAGGGAACTACATTCGATCTGCTCAAGTGTTCACATCGAGCATCAGTGAGACCACGTTCGAGTGTCTGCAGATCAAATGCCAGATCGGCTGCACTGTGGTAGGCGATACTGGATTTTCTGGGCTCGTCGATATTTTTCAGTGTCGCGTCGATACTGCGCAGCATGCAGCTCAGGTACTGTCTAAATACCTCGCCTGGATTTCGTTTCGAGAAGGATTTTGTTTCTCCCAGCATTTCAAGTTTTTTTTCCAGGGCATTGAGAAAGTGTTCGGGAACTCTCAAAGAATGACTGGCAATACTGAGCTTGGAACCGAGGTCGCGCAAATCTTGGCGATACCGCTTCAGGCTGGCCCTGGCGTTTTCACGAAGGGCGTAGGCAGTGACTTCAGTGTCCACATTCGGATTCCCATCCCGGTCACCGCCGATCCAGGAACCGAAACGAAATACCGGAGGTACCTCAAATTCAATGTGCGGATACACTTTTCTCAAGGCACGGTCCAATTCAGCGTAGAACTTCATTGCACTGTCAAACAGGGATTCCGTAAAGAAGTGCAGTCCCCACGTAATCTCCTGGGCGACAGTGGGTTTTTCCAGGCGGATCTCGCCTGTCAGCCAAAGCAGGTCGATCTCATTGCGAAGTTCGTGGATCAGCTCGTCACGCTCTCGTGGCGTCCAACGCGTCAGTTCCAGTTGTTTGAGCAGTATGTAAATGCGCCGGTGAATTTCCAGCACAGTCACACGCTTGGCTTCTGTGGGATGTGCGGTGATTACCGGACAGAAAAAACTCTTGTTCAGGACTTTCTGGATTTCTTCTGCGGGGATATCGTGCCGGGCTGCCATGGAAAATGTATGTGCAAAAGTTCCGGGTACACGGCGGCGTCCGTACTCTTTTTCAATCTGGCGGCGTTGTTGTACGTTTGCATTTTGCTCAGCAATGCTGAGTAGCTGGAACCAGATGCCATGGGCTTCCAGTACGTACAGAATTTGGGAGTCTGTACCTTCACGAATGTCTCTGCGACCCTCTATGAAGGCTTCTATGTCCGGTTGCCGGGTGCGCAGCACACTGAGCAGCTGTTTGTACAGCAGGTCTACAAGTTTGTTCTCATAACTTGCGGCCGGGTCAATAATGGCGCGGCCACTGGCAACCCGCGTCAACTGTGTCCAGGAAAGAGGGGAGGTGTCACTCATGCTGCATGTATAAGGTCAAATTAATACATGCAATATACAACAAGGGTACAAAATACTCCCTCCCGCTTCGGGAGGGTATGCACCGAATCTGTGCTAGGGCAGGGGTAATAGAAATTTAAACCAGTTTGTCTCTGGGTGTATCACCTGCTTCGAATGCGGCCAGGTTTTCCAGTACACGGTTACCCATCGCAATCCGTGTTTCAGTTGAGGCACTGCCCAGATGAGGCAGCAGTACGGCATTTTCCAGCTCAAGAAAACGCTTGTCCAGGTTGGGTTCGCCTTCAAATACGTCCAGACCTGCACCTGCGATCGTGCCATTTTTCAATGCCTCTATCAGCGCATCATTGTCCACTACGTCCCCACGCGCCGAATTGATCAGGAATGCGCTGGACTTCATTTTGGAAAGATTTTCCTTGTTCAGAAGATGGTAGGTTTCTTTGCCGCCCGGACAGTGGATTGATACGAAATCCGAGTTTGCAAGAACCTCATCGATCGATTCACACCGTGTGGCGTTGAACTCCTGTATCACCTCGTCGGAGGGAGGGTAGGGGTCTACAAAGATAATTTTCATCCCGAAGCCATGGTGCGCGCGTTTTGCCATGGCCTGCGCAATCCGCCCCATGCCGATCATGCCTAGGGTCTTGCCTGTCACCTTGGTAGCCAGCAGGTGCGTGGGCCGCCAGCCTGTCCAGGCATTGGCACGCAAGTGACGCTCGCCCTCGCTTGTGCGCCTGGCTGCGGTCAACAGCAATGTCATGGCAATGTCTGCTGTGCAGTCGGTGAGCACTTCAGGTGTATTGGTTACGGTCAGCCCTCGTGCTTTCGCGGCATCCAGATCAATATGGTTGAACCCCACGCCGAAATTGCCGATAAACCGCGTACGCAGCGGCTCGGCACTCAATACCTCCGCATCGACGGGGTCTGTCACGGTTGGCAGGAATGCATCGCAATTGCCCAATGCCTGTTTCATTTCATCCTTGCTCATGGCAACGTCAGTCTCATTCAGTTGCACGTCATATTTCTCTTTCAGTGTAGCTTCCACTTCCGCAGGCCAGGCGCGCGAGACGATGACTTTCAATTTGCTCATTTTATTTTTCTCCTAGGCAAGTTCTTTCAGGACGCGTTCCATGGTCGATCCGAGTTCAGACGGGTCCGGCGCGACAGTGACACCTGCATCCCTTAACAGTTCCACCTTCTCGGCGGCACTTTCACCCTTGCCGGATACGATGGCACCGGCATGACCCATGCGACGTCCCTTGGGTGCCGTCAGTCCTGCGATGTAGGCAACCAGCGGTTTGGTCATGTGATTTTTGAAATACTCCGCAGCATCGGCTTCCTGGGGTCCTCCGATTTCGCCGATCAGCATGACGGCCTCGGTCTCCGGGTCTGCTTCAAACAGTTCAAGAATATCGCGGTGAGAGCAGCCGTTGATGGGGTCACCACCAATTCCGACACTGGTGCTGATTCCAATTCCACTTGCCTTCATCTGGGATGCGGCCTCGTAACCAAGTGTGCCCGAGCGTGCAACGATACCTACGTTTCCGGGGATATAGATATGCCCTGGCATGATGCCCAGCAGGCATCTGTCCGGGCTGATCGTTCCGGCGCAGTTGGGGCCGGTCAGCCGCATGCGCTCTTCTTTCTTGTAACGGTACATGTAACGCTTTACAAGCATCATGTCCTGTGCGGGGATACCATCGGTAATTGCTACACAGGTTTTGATGCCCGCATCGGCTGCTTCCATGATCGAGTCAGCAGCAAATGAAGCGGGCACGAACACGATACTGGCCTCGGCCCCGGTTTCCTCCACCGCATCCTTCATCGTGTTGAACACAGGCAGGTCGAGATGGGTCTGTCCGCCCTTGCCAGGCGTTACGCCGCCGACCACCTGAGTGCCGTATTCAAGCATTTCCTTGGCGTGGAACGTGCCAATTTTACCTGTGAAGCCCTGGATCAGTACCTTGGTATTGCTATCAATCATTATGCTCATGGGTGTCTCCTAACGCTTTATGAGGCTTCAGTCACGCGGTTGCGTTCTGCCACAACTTTCTCTGCAGCTTCAGACAACGTATCCGCAGTGATGACCGGATGGCCACTGTCTTTGAGCATCTGCATGCCTTTTTCCACATTTGTTCCGGAAAGACGTACAACGACGGGAGTTCTTACATTCAGCTTGTCGAATGCCTGTATCACACCCTCGGCAATCCAGTCACAGCGGTTGATGCCGGCAAAGATGTTGACCAGCATGGCCTTGACGCTTTCGTCATCCAGCACCAGCCTGAAGGCCTTGGTCACCCGGTCCGGGGAGGCGCCGCCGCCGATGTCCAGAAAGTTGGCCGGTTCACCGCCTTTGTGCTTGATCATGTCCATGGTTGCCATCGCCAGTCCTGCACCATTGATCATGCAGCCAATGTCACCATCCAGCCCTACGTAACTCAGGCCCCTGTCCGACGCTGCGGTCTCACGCGAGTCCTCCTGAGACTTGTCACGTAACTCGGAGATCTTCGGTCTTCGAAAGAGGGCGTTGTCGTCAAAGCTCATCTTGGCGTCCAGTGCCAGGATGTGATTGTCCTTGGTGACCACCAGGGGATTGATTTCTACCAGGGTAGCGTCAAGTTCACGAAAGGCCTGGTACGCGCCTTCGATGCAATGTACCGCCTGGCTGATCATCTCGGGATGAATGTTCAGGGCAAATCCGAGCTCTCGCGCCTGGAAATCCCGCAAGCCCACGGCAGGCTCGACTTCCAGCCTGTGGATGCTCCCCGGCTTGGTTGCAGCCACTTCTTCGATATCCATGCCGCCTTCGGTTGAGGTGACAATCGTGACACGCTGCTTGTTCCGGTCCAGCACCAGGGCCAGATAAATCTCGCGTTCTATGTCTGCAACCTGTTCGATGTAGAGACGGTAAACGACCTTCCCACCGGGGCCGGTCTGATGGGTAACCAGGCGTTTGCCGAGCAACTCCTCGGCTGCATTCCAGATTTCTTCGTCGCTTGAGCAGATCTTGATTCCACCGGCCTTGCCCCGTGCACCGGAATGAATCTGTGCCTTGACGGCCCACTGGTGTCCGCCGATCTCCTTGGCCCGATAAACCGCCTGTTCGGGGCTGTACGCGAGGCCCCCGGGGGAGATTCCGACACCGAACTCCGATAGCAACTCTTTCGCTTGATACTCATGAATATCCACTTGCATTCCCTCCCGAGAAATAATTCGTTTCTATCGCCTATTCGGGGCTCTTCGACATATCCTGCCGGATGGATAGATGCTCAAAATCCAAACACCTACCGCGAGCCTACAACAGACGAACGGAAAACTGCTGAGACACTAGGACCTGGCAGCAATGGCCTCAGCGGCGCGCACAACGTTTTCTGCCATGCGTGCAGAGGCCGCGTCGATCATCTTACCATCGAGTGAGGCAGCACCTTTACCCTCTTTGGCAGCCTTTTCCAGTTCTTCCAGGATCCTTTTCGCCCGGTTGATCTCAGCTTCAGGCGGTGTAAAGACTTCATTTGCCAGTTCAATCTGCTTGGGATGAATCGCCCATTTTCCTTCACACCCCAAGGCAGCCGCACGGCGTGCAGCCAAAAGATACCCGTCGGGATCGTCGAAATCCCCGAACGGGCCGTCAATCGGGCGCAGCCCGTATGCTCTACAGGCGACCGTCATGCGCGAAATTGCCGCATGCCACTGATCACCCGGGTAATCGGGATTCAAGCCGCCGATGTTGACCGTTCTGGCACGATTGCTTGCGGCATAATCTGCCACACCAAAATGCATGGCCTCCATGCGCGCGCTGGAAGTAGCAATGGCTTCCACGTTGGCCATGCCCAAAGCGGTCTCGATCAGGGCTTCCAGTCCAATTCGGTTTTCCAGTCCCTTGGCCTCTTCTATCTGGGTCACCATGGCGTCCACCATGTATACATCACCGGTGGTTCCCACCTTGGGAATGAGTATGGTGTCCAGCTTGCTGCCTGCCTGTTCCACCACGTCCACTACATCGCGATACATATAATGGGTGTCCAGTCCGTTGATGCGCACAGAGACCGTTTTCCCATGGCCTTTCCAGTCGAACTCGTTGAGCGCGGCAATGACGTTCTTTCGTGCCTGAACCTTGTCATCAGGTGCCACGGCATCTTCAAGGTCCAGAAACACATAATCTGCGGCACAGGTCACTGCCTTCTCCAGCATCCTGGGGTTGGAGCCAGGTACAGCTAGTTCGCAACGTTGCAATCGCTGTCTGGCCGGTTTGTATTGGGTAAAGCTCATCTTGATTTCCTTACTGGTTTTTTCTTTGCGGCTCTGGCCTCACGCGGGGCCTTGACTGAACCGAACTTTTTAATCTTCTTGGCGGTTTTGCGGTAGTATTCTCCGGCTGCGGCAACCCCGCTGCCAGCTTTCACATTCATACCCGCATCCCGCATTGCCATTTCCACAGTACCCAGCACGGCCATCATTCGTGCCTCATTGTTATCCCCGAGGTGTCCAATCCGGAACACCTTGCCGGCCACTTTGGACAGCCCGGCACCCAGGGAAATATTGTAGCGGTGATAAGCGATGTGAATGACTTCGGCAGCATTGACACTTGGAGGAACCTCGATCGCGGTCACCGTGTCGGAGTACCATTTGGGTGACTTTGCACAGGGTTTCAGTCCCCAGGCCTTGACGGCCTTTCGCACACCTTCTGCCAATCGATGGTGGCGCTTGAATACATTTTCCAGACCCTCATCCATGAGAAGGTCTATGGCAGCACGCAGTCCACGCAGCATGGGTACCGAGGGGGTATAAGGGAAATATCCGTCCTTGTTGGTATTGATATGATCCTGAATGTCCAGGAAGCAACGTGCACAGCGGGCTTGTTTGCGTGCCCTGAGGGCTTTCGGGCTGAACGCCACGATGGCCATCCCCGCCGGCAACATGAATCCTTTCTGTGATCCGCTGACGGCTACGTCCACGCCCCACTGGTCCATGCGAAAATCAATGCTCGCGATAGAGCTGACTCCATCGACCATCAGCATTGCCGGATGCTTGACGGCGTCCATCGCCTTGCGCAAGCCCGCAATATCACTGGTGACCCCGGTGGCAGTTTCGTTATGACAAACCACCACGGCCCGGATCCGGTGTTCCTTGTCCGCAGCGAGAATACGCTTGAACTTGCCGATCGGAACGCCTTCTCCCCAAGGGGTTTCGACAAGGTCGACCTCCAAGCCAATCCGGCATGCGAGGTCATACCACAGGTGACTGAACTGACCGAAGCGCGTGGTGAGGATCTTGTCCCCGGGGGACATGGTATTGGCGAGTGCTACCTCCCAGCCTGCGGTACCTGTGGCTGGAAACAGAAAACAGGTTCCCTTGGTTGTCTTGAATATTTTTTTGCAGTCGCGAAGCAGGGGTTTGACGAGTTCTGGAAAATCTGGGGCCCGGTGATCCTCTTGCGGGACGATCATGGCGTTTTGCACGGCCTGCGGAATGTGGGTCGGACCTGGGGCAAACAGATAATTTCGTCCAGGAAATGATAGTTTTTCGCTAGGCATGGTCAGGAATCCTTAATTGTAAATTTGGTAAAAAATGCAAACGCCTCGATGGTTGTCGCTACAGTCAGGGCAGTCATTTCTTCATACAGGAAGCTTTTGTCCGAAAAACTAGGCATCCTGCCACAAGCACAGCACTTGACTCAAGCAATTTGGTCATCGAAAAGGGCGATTTCCGGGAAGGTTTCAGGCCTGCGCAAACCCCTGAGAGTAAAATGCGCGGTTCTGCGGGCGTACGGGGAGTCCGCGTCCCCGTATTACGGCTGCTTTTCAGGGTGCAGGAAAATAAAGCTTTTGCCCAGGCGTCCGCCGTAGTTGCCGGCAGAAATCATCTTCAGGCCCGGTGTGTCGACAGAAGCTTTGATCGCGGCCTGTGTGGCATCGATGATCGGCTGCATACCCTGACCGTTCATGATGATCTCCATCACGCAGTGCACACCCTCGGGGAGTCCCGCCTCGACTTCCGGATTCTCCTGCAGCAGCGGGCAGAACTTCTCATAGGTGCTGGCAATGGTGAAGTCGTAATTGCTGCCCGCCTTGGAACCACTGCCGGCAATGCCGCCCGGAAACGTCGTAATGACGCCAGGCATGGGCAAAATTGCCTCAACTCCCTTTTCCGCCGCCTCCAGCGCTGAATCGACGCTGTCCCCGAAAAACCACAGATTGCCGCCCATTAGGCCGTCGGCATAACCAAGCCTGCGGTCGAGGACGAACTCGCCTCCTAGGATCGGGATCCACCACATTTTGCGCCCGTATCGTTCGATGCGTCTTTGATAGCCGTTGCCAAAGTAGGCCACCTTGCGGCCCATGTGATAGTACTCTTCCGAGTCAATCAGGTTGAAGCACGAAGCGGTCGGGCAGGTGAGGACATTCTGGCTGATCCGAACCAGGGCCGAACGCTCCAGGGCCTCGACCCGGTCCTTTCTAAAACGCGGGATATGCAGCTGTACGATCGCGCCCGGGCGCCCATCCGGTGTGATGAAATCCTCATCTCCGCCGGGGCCCACGTAGCGGTCCATGCCTGCCTCGCAGTCACACAAGATTGAGCTTGAGGCATTGCCGGTGGCTGCATGCACTGCATGGTCCAGCCATTTTCGATCACGTGCAGTGATCAGGAATTCGGTGTACAGGCTCCTGAACGCTTCGGCGTAGGTATCATCGATAATTGCTGCCACGACTACCCCCGTCCAATCCCTTCATAGACCGCATCCTCGGTGATCACCATGTCCATGTAGACGTCATGCGGGGCGACCAGGACCTCGTCAAACAGTTGTGACTCGTAACACAGTGCGACCAGCGGGCAATCCGGCCGGGCCTTCTCCAGCAGGCGGTCATAGTAACCCTGCCCGTTTCCCATGCGTCCCCCTTTCCGGTCAAAGCCCACGCCGGGAACCATGATGATGTCGAGGTCCTCGGGTTCCACCTCTTTTTCCGGATTTCCCCACAGTTTCCTCGGGGGTTCCAGGATGTTCCACTTTCCAACGACCATCTCTTCTAGGCTTTCCATCCACCAGAGCCCGAGCTTGTTCTCGCCATTTTCATCCTCGGTGCAATAGGGCACGATGATCTTTTTTTCGCCCTTGGCCACTTCTTCGAGCAACTGCGGCTTGGTCCGGGTCTCGGAGCGGCAGTCGATGTACCACATCGCGGTTTTTGCGCGCTGGTATTCGGGCAAGGCCATGAATTTCTGACAGGCCCGGGCGCTGATCTCATCCTTGTTCTCTTGCGCATTGCGTCGATCATAGGCTTGGCGGCGCATCTTGTTCTTGCGTTCCATTACGGCTTCTAGCTCTTCGGGGGACAGTAGTGTAGCCATCACAACTCCTGAGTTATCGTTCTCGTTATTCCGGATAGGTCATTGGCAACCGGAAGGGACAATCCTAAAGGATTTGCAGGCTGCCTGACAATTTCGGGGATTTTCAGTCCGTGGTGGCCCCGTTTGAGGCC
Organism: Gammaproteobacteria bacterium; assembly: GCA_026706595.1. Classification (GTDB taxonomy): domain Bacteria; phylum Pseudomonadota; class Gammaproteobacteria; order UBA4575; family UBA4575; genus WTFY01. The sequence goes on from JAPOYL010000019.1 coordinate 22,565, forward strand.
GAGCGCACCTGCCGGGCATATTTGGCCAAGACTCAGAAATTTAATGCACGATTGCGAATCCAGGCTAGCTGATGG
>JAPOYL010000025.1 GCA_026706595.1 Gammaproteobacteria bacterium
GTGGTGGAGCCAGGCGGGATCGAACCGCCGACCTCTACAATGCCATTGTAGCGCTCTCCCAGCTGAGCTATAGCCCCATTGATTCAGTACGGAAACCTATCTCAAACCCTTGATATATTCAATGGCCTGATCGATGCGTTTGACCACCTTTTCAGCTCCAAGCAACTCCAGCGTGATATCAATGGATGGGGATTGTACCTGTCCCGTTACCGCAAGACGCAAGGGAGGAGCAACCTGGCCAAACTTCAAATCCATCTCCTGGGCAACGGAGTTTAGGACTGCCTTGATATCCTCCGCAGTCCAGGCGCCAGCCTGCTGCAATCTGTTTCCTAAGACCTCCAGGATTTTTATGCCCTCGCCGGAGAAATGTTTCCCGACACCCTTTTCATCGTAACCTTTGATATCACTGTAAAAATATTCGCTTGCCTCGCATATCTCCTGCAGAGTCTTGCAGCGTTCCTTTTGCACATCAAACAGTGCTGGCAGCTCAGGTGGTGCATCGGGAGGCACCCCCCGGGAGCGGAAACAGGCTTCAAGCTCATCGCGAAGTTCCTTGCCTGTGGCTCGTTTCAGGTACTGGTGGTTCACCCAGAGCAGCTTTTCCATGTCAAAGATTGCAGGCGACGGATGTACGGAAGACAAACTGAACAGTTCGACCATTTCATCGATTGCGAAGATCTCCTGATCCCCGTGGGACCACCCGAGCCGGACCAGGTAGTTCGCCAATGCCGCAGGCAAAAACCCGTCTTTTTGATACTGGACGACCGATGTGGCCCCGTGTCTTTTGGACAGCCGCTTGCCGTCTTTGCCGTGGATGAGCGGAATATGCGCATAGTCAGGAACCGGCTGACCCAGCGCCTTGAAGATATTGATTTGCCGGGGCGTGTTGCTCAGGTGGTCATTTCCCCGGATCACGTGGGTGATTGCTGAGTCGATATCATCCACCACCACGCACAAGTGGTAGGTAGGTGTACCGTCCGAGCGGGCCAGGACCAGGTCGTCAAGCTCACTGTTCTGGGTCTCAACCGTGCCGCAGACCCGGTCTTCGACTTGCACGCTACCCTCTAGGGGAGTCTTGAGGCGAACCACCGGATCAATGCCAGGCTTGCCTGTGTGTGTCCGCGTGCGGCAATGCCCGTCGTAGCGGGGTTTTTGTCCGAGCCTGATTTGCTCATGGCGCAGCAACTCCAGGCGCTCCCTGGAGCAATAACAATGATAGGCCTTTCCTGTATCGAGCAACTGCTCGATGACCTCCCTGTACCGCTGCATGCGCGAAGACTGATGGACCGGCTTTGTATCGGATTCGATCCCAAGCCACGACAGCCCGGAGAGAATGTCTTCTGTAAATTCATCCAGGGAACGCTGCCGGTCGGTATCCTCAATCCGCAGCAGGTATTCGCCATTGTGTTTCCTGGCATACAGCCAGTTGAACAACGCGGTCCGGACACCACCGATATGTAGATGACCGGTTGGGCTCGGAGCAAAACGGGTACGTACGGTCATGCCGGAACTGAAGGGATGGTAAGAAATCGTGATTGATGGGTTCCATTGTACATGGATAGATGACCTGTAAAGAACGTGCGATGGAATCAGGCCAACTGCACCGCCCACACCATGACATGCAGACAAAGCAGTGCGTACAGAGCCGCCAGCAGGTCATCCAGCATAATTCCGAACCCGCCGCTCACCTTGCGGTCTGCAAGCGAAACCGGCCAGGGTTTCCATATATCGAATACCCTGAACAGGAAAAATCCCGCGAGTACCCAGTACCATGCCAAAGGCACAAACAGCATGGTGACCAGGTATCCCACGACTTCGTCAATCACGATCCCCGGATGATCAGGAACCTTCAGAATCGCAGACGTCTGCCCACAGGCCCAGCACCCTGCCATAAACAGGCCCACGATGCATAGAACGTACAGGACAGGACTGAGCGAAACCAGAGCCAGATATACTGCAACGCCAAGCAGTGTCCCCACCGTGCCAGGCGCCACTGGTGAGAGTCCGGCCCCGAACCCAAACGAGAACAGGTGCACGGGACTGCTCAATGCCACATGTTTTACATCCTGAGACATGGCCTTCAGTCAGGCAAAATGATCAAAGCCGGGCTTGGCAGGCAAGGGGTACCTGTGGCCTGCCTCAAACAATTCCAGGGTATCCCCCGGTGTGATTTCCCCGATCCGGGTAATGGGGCATCCAGTTTTCTCGCTAACAGTATCAATTTCCCCGCTGTGTTCCGGACTTGCCGTGAAGACCAGCTCATAGTCCTCACCTCCCGCAAGCACCTGGTCCCAGTCCTTACCGTCATGCCACTGTCTTTGCATGGCATCGGAAAGCGGGATCTGCTCCAGGTCAATGCATGCGCCGACTCCGCTGCCTTGCAAAATCCGCTGCATATCGAGTACCAGTCCATCGGACAGGTCAATGGCCGCACTGGCAAAGGCCACAATTTCCTGACCCACCTCCACCCTTGGCTGTGGCCGGTTCAGACGCAACGAAAGGTAATCGAGGTCTGGTTTCGGAACGGTACAATTCCCAGTGTTCCGGGACAGCTCCAGATAAAGGGCGGCATCTCCCAATGTACCGGACACATAGATCGAATCCCCTGCCCTGGCATGGGTGCGGGTCATTGCACAGGTAGATTTCAGGTACCCCGTCGCCTGGATCGATATCGACCGTACTCCACGAACGAGATCCCCTCCGATGATCTTCATGCCGTAGCGGTCCGCCAGCGAATAAAGTCCATGCGAAAATCCCTCAAGCCATGCATGTTCAATATCCGGCAGGGAGAGACTCATGGTCGCCCAGAGCGGGGTTGCCCCCATGGCAGCGAGATCACTCAGGTTGACAGCCAGTGCCTTATGGCCCAAGTCCTCGGGCGCACACCCCGGCTGGAAATGGATTCCTTCATTGAGAGTATCCACGGTCATCACCAGCCTTGAGCCATCGGGCGGGTTAACCACGGCTGCATCATCACCGATACCAATTTCAACATTTCTGCCCGCCGAATGCCGAGAGAAATACCGGGCAATGATTTCCTGTTCTAGCAAGGTGACTACTCGCTGCACGCGATCACGGTCATAACGCTCAGTCCAAGGGCTCCCTTGGCACCTGGTCCAGAACCCCGTTGACCAGTTTGTACCCCCCGTCTGAACCAAATTTCTTGCACAGGATGATGGCTTCGGAAATCACCACCTCTTTAGGAATCTCATGCCTGTACCGCATTTCGTAGGCCGCATATAACAGAATGGCTTTCTCAACAGGTCCCACACGTGCCATGGATCCTTCTACACAAGTTGTAATGGTATCAGTAAGTTCTTCTGCATGGCTTATGGATTCTCTCAGGAGCTCTTCATAATAATCCTGATCCACTTTAGGCCAGTTCTCATCCTTGGAAAATTGCTCTACCAGCTCATTGGCACTGTGTCCTGCAAGTTGCCACTGGTACAGCGATTGCAGTACAAGTCGCCTGGACCAGTGGCGCTTGTGAGGCTGTCCCTCAGCCACCGGACGGAATGGACTTCAGAACATGGACCATCTCCAGAACGCACAGTGCCGCATCGCGGCCCTTGTTGCTATCGCCTGTGCTGCGCTGCACGGCCTGTTCCAGCGTATCTGTGGTCAACAACCCGAACGCTATGGGGACCCCGGATTGCAGGCTGGCTTCCTGTATGCCGGAGGTGCAGCCTTGGCAGACATACTCGAAATGCGGGGTATCGCCCCGGATGACGCAGCCCAGGGCAATGATGCCGTCGAACTTGCCGGTCCCGGCCATCGCCTTGCAGGCCAGCGGCAATTCAAAGGCACCGGGCACATGGATGCATGTGACATCGGCTTCTGCCACGCGATATTCCAGCAGGGCCGCCTGCGCGGACACCCTCATGGCTTCGACGATTTCTCCGTTAAAACGCGCGCACACGACGCCGATTCGCAGACCCTGTCCCGAATATTCCGCGCCTGGTGTGTAACTTCCCTGCATGTCGCCTATCCCCTGTCCTGCATCAGTCGCTCCAGGTAACGGGCCACAAGGTCTATCTCTGTATTCATCTCAGCTCCCGGCCGCAGACGCCCCAGGGTGGTGTTTTCCAGGGTATGCGGTATCACGGTAACACAATACCGGTGTTTTTCGACCCGGTTGACCGTAAGGCTGACTCCTTCCACGCAGACCGAACCTTTGGGAACAATGTACCTGGACAGGCCTTCCGGGATGGAGATCCACAACACCGATTCACTTTCATGGTCTTCACGTGCCATGAGCTTGCCGATCCCGTCCACGTGGCCACTGACGATATGGCCTCCCAGGCGCGTGGACGGTGTTACCGAGCGCTCCAGATTGACATGGCCTTCTCGGGCAGATGTCCCGAAGGTTGTGCACTCCCGGGTTTCGGTGGATACATCCACCTGGAAAGACTCACCCTGCACATCGCATGCGGTCAGACAGACGCCGTTGACACAGATGCTGTCACCGGTCCTGATCCCCTCGACAAACGCGGCTGTCGCCAGGATCTGGTACCGGTGGGTACCCTGGTCCCCCTGCAGCCTGCGCACGGTCCCGACCTCTTCTACAATTCCTGTAAACATCAGACATTCAACCTTGCCATTCCCTGAATATTCTAGGCAGGCACGGGGCGTGCGAGGAGTCTGATGTCATCACCAATGACCGTAACATCCTCGATCCGCATTCCCAATCGCTCCTGCATGCTCGAAATCAGCGGCAGTTCCGCCAGGCCGCGACCGGACTCCCCAATCAGGTGTGGTGCGATATAGATGGCCATCTCGTCCACGAGGCCCTGCTTCAGCAGGCTGCCCACCACAGTGGCTCCGGCTTCGACGAGGACTTCATTGATCTCCCGGGACCCCAAATCCTGCATCACCTTCACCAGGTCCAGTGGTCGCTGCTGCAGGGTCACGACTTCTACATTCTCCCCCTGCAGAGCGGCAACTCTTTGTGCGTCCTGCGAGCAAGTATAAAGGATGGTCTTTCCCGGGGCATGCAATACCCTGGCGGTTTCGGGGATACGAAGGCCGGTATCCAGCACGACCCGAAGCGGCTGTTCGGGGGCTTGAGACAGCCCCAGTGCCTCACCAGAAAGCCGCACCGTCAGTTGCGGGTCGTCCGCGAGCACCGTACCGATTCCTGACAGGATTGCGCAGCTCCTTGCACGCAACCGCTGAACGTCATGTCGTGCCGGCCCTCCCGTGATCCATCGACTTTCCCCACGGGCCAATGCGGTCTTGCCGTCCAAGCTGATCGCAGACTTCACCGTTACATGCGGCAGGCCTGTCTGCATCCTCTTGAAAAATCCCTTGTTCAGTTCACGCGCTTCTTTTTGCAAAACATCACACCGGGTTTCAATGCCATGTTCTCGCAGCCTGGCCAGTCCCCTGCCATCGACAAGGGGATTCGGGTCCTGGATGGCCACCACCACCCGCCCAATATTCGCCGCCACCAGAGCTTCGGTACAGGGCGAGGTCTTGCCCTCGTGCGCGCACGGCTCCAGGGTCACGTATGCCGTGGCACGGTCCACACTTTCGGTAGCATTGGCCAGTGCGTCGATTTCCGCGTGGGGCCCGCCGGCCCGGGCATGGTAGCCGCGCGCGATGATGTTGTCGTCCCGGACGATGACACAGCCTACCCGGGGATTCCTGCGCACGCTAAAGAAGCCCTTCTCGGCCAGACGAAATGCCTCGGCCATACAGGCATGGTCGTTCAATACGGGTGGCATGCGGCTTCTGCCAGGGATGTGTCAGTCAAGCTCGTCTGCGATCAGCGAGAGCTGTCCCTTGCGCATTTCCGGGGCCAGGTCTTGCTCCACGCGCTCGATCAGTTCCTTGAAGGCACGCACATCCTCGAAGCTTCGGTACACCGAGGCAAACCGGACATAGGCCACCTGGTCCACCATGCGAAGCTCCTGCATGGCCCATTCGCCGATACTGCTGGAGCGTACTTCCCGCTTGCCACTGCCAAGCGTGTTGCGGGATATGCGGCTGATGATCGAGTCGATCGTCTCGGTGGAAACTGCCCGCTTCTCGCAGGCAAGCGTCAGCCCTTTGCGCAGCTTCTCTTCGTCGAAAGGCTCACGCCGGCCGTCGCGCTTGACCACCCTGGGAAGGCTGCGCTCCGCGGCCTCGTACGTGGTAAAGCGCTCACTGCACCGCTGACACTCCCGTCTTCGCCGTACCTGGTCTCCGTCCCTCGCCAGGCGCGAGTCGATCACCCTTGTGTCCTCGAAACGGCAAAAGGGGCAATGCATTTTGCTGCCGGGAGATAATCAGTCGATGAGCAATGCAGCTACGCTACGGCCTGCTGCTCTGCGCTGGCCTGATAGACCGGGAAACGTTTGCACAGGGCCAGCACCTGGGCCTTGACCCGCTCCACAGTCTGCTCGTTTTCGATGTCATCCAGGATGTCGCACATCCAGTTGACCAGCTCCTTGCATTCCTGTTCACGGAAGCCGCGCGTTGTGGCAGCCGGGCTACCGATGCGCAAGCCGCTGGTGACAAACGGCGATTGCGGGTCATTGGGCACCGTATTCTTGTTGACCGTGATATTGGCTCTGCCCAGGGCCGCATCCGCAGCCTTGCCCGTGATGCCCTTGTCAATCAGGTCGACCAGGAACAGGTGATCATCGGTACCCCCGGAAACGATCTTATAGCCGCGCTCCATGAACTGGGCGGCCATGACGCGGGCATTGTTCAGGACCTGCTGCTGGTAGGTCTTGAATTCCGGCTGTAGGGCTTCAAGAAAGGCCACGGCCTTGGCTGCGATGACATGCATCAGGGGACCGCCCTGCGTGCCCGGGAACACCATGGAATTCAGTTTCTTGGTAATTTCCTCGTTCTCGCGTGCCAGGATGATTCCACCGCGCGGGCCACGCAGGGTCTTGTGCGTGGTCGAGGTGACGACATCCGCGAGCGGCACCGGGTTGGGGTACAGGTCCGCAGCAATCAGTCCTGCGACATGGGCCATGTCCACAACCATCAATGCGCCGACTTCATCGCAAATGTCGCGGAAACGCTGCCAGTCCCAGACCCTGGAATAGGCCGAGAAGCCGGCAATGATCATTTTCGGCTTGTGCTCCTTGGCGAGGCGCTGGACCTCGTCATAGTCCACTTCGCCAGTATCGGGATTGAGCCCGTACTGGACTGCATTGAATACCTTGCCGGAGAAATTGACCGGACAGCCGTGCGTCAGGTGGCCGCCATGGGAAAGTGCCAGGCCCATGATGGTGTCGTGCGGCTTGAGCAGGGCCAGATAGACGGCCGCATTGGCCTGTGAACCCGAGTGCGGTTGCACGTTTGCATAATCTGCTCCGAACAGTTCCTTGATACGATCGATGGCGAGCTGTTCGGCAATATCCACATATTCACAGCCCCCATAGTAGCGCTTGGCAGGGTATCCTTCTGCGTACTTGTTGGTGAGCACGCTGCCCTGCGCTTCCATCACGCGCGGACTTGTATAGTTTTCAGAGGCAATCAGTTCTACATGTTCTTCCTGTCGGCGAATTTCCGACTGAATCGCTTCGGTAAGCTCCTTGTCGAAACTGGCGACTGTCATGTCTGCTGTATACATTCTTGATTCTCCTGCTCAGATAAATTCTCAAACGAGCACATTTTCATGGGTATTTCAGGAATTATAGCTTAAAAAATAACCCCAAACTGCAGGATAGGGCCGGTTTTTCAAGCGTTTAGCATGGACTCGGTCACAGCTGTCCAGCCGTTCGAGATATTTTCCAGGTTGTAGCCACCCCCGCCAAGTGCCAGCAGACGGCCCGAACAATGCTGTTCGGCATAGCCGATCAGTTCCTCTGTGACGAACCTGTGCGCGCCCTCGCTGAGATAGAGGTCCGTGATCGGGTCTCCCCGCAGGCTATCCACACCGCACTGCAACAGAACGAACTGAGGGCGGAACCTGTCAATAAACTCCCTGGCACGGCTCCACTGCTCAAAAAAGGCCTCGTCCCGGCATTGAGGCAGCAGCTCGATGTTCAGCTTCTTGCCTTGAGCCCCACCGGTTCCAATCTCCTCCGCCTTTCCGGTACCGGGATATAAAGTTGCGCTATGCTGATGAAAATCAAGGAAAATAACCCGCTCATCGTCGACATAGGAATAAAATACCCCGTCTCCGTGGTGGGCATCGATATCCACGTACAGGACAGACTCCAACGCATGAGTGGAAAACAGATGCTCGATGGCCACCCCGATATCGTTGAAGACACAAAACCCGCTCGCGCCATTGCGCCGTGCATGGTGCAGTCCCGCGATAGGGACGAACGCATGCCTGCAATCCCCGCCCAGGATGGCATCTACCGCGGCCACGGTCGTGCCGGCAACGGTCGCCGCAGCTTCATACACACCGGGAAAGGCCGGCGTATCGCCTGCATCCAGGTACCCGTGGCCGGAGTCGGACTGATGCTGGACCCGTTCGATGTACTCTCGGTGGTGGAACAGGCTCAGTTGATCGACCGTGGCCTGGTGTGGCTCGCGGATGCAGCATGCACCCAGCAAGCCCCGGTCCTGCAAGGCCTCCTGGTAGGCGATGTGCCGTGCAGTGCTGAAGGGGTGTCCGCCCGGGAACCCGTAGGCGGCCAGCGCTTCTCCCAGGAAAACACAGGTTTTTGCCATCGTCCTATAAATCTCGAAGGCCGATCATCCCTGCAGTGACCTCAGCCCAGTGCCTTACGGGCATTGTCGAACATCTGCATCCACGGTCCATCCTCGCCCCACCCCTTTGGCCTCCAGGAGTACTGGACCGAGCGGAAAAGTCGCTCGGGATGGGGCATCATGATGGTAATGCGGCCATCCTCGTTGCAGAATGCCGTCACACCCTGCGGTGAGCCGTTCGGATTATAGGGATATTTATCAGTGGCTTGCAGGTGATTATCCACAAATCGCATCGAGATCATCTCACGTTCCTGTAGCGTATTAAGCGCGCCTTCTGAAAACTCGGCCCTGCCCTCGGCATGGGCCACTACTACTGGCAGGCTGGAGCCCTGCATACCCTGCAGGAACTGTGACGGGGACGGCAGCACTTCAGTCATCACCAGCCGCGCCTCGAACTGGCCCGAGGTGTTGTGGACGAACCTTGGCCAGTTTTCGATCCCGGGGATCAGTTCGGCCAGTTGTGCCAGCATCTGGCAGCCATTGCACACACCCAGCACCAGAGTATCCTTGCGCTCGAAAAATCCTGCAAAGGCCTCTTTCAGGCAATCGTTGAACAGAATTGACTTTGCCCAACCCCCTCCTGCGCCCAGGACATCGCCGTAGGAGAACCCACCACAGGCCACCAGGCACTGAAATGCATCCAGGGAATACCGACCCGTGATCAAATCCGTCATGTGCACGTCTGTGCACTCGAAACCGGCATGCTTGAAGGCCGCCGCCATTTCCATGTGGCCGTTGACGCCCTGTTCACGCAGGATGGCCACTGAAGGGCGAACTTGAGAATGTATTGACGGCGGACCCCCCTCATTTGCAGGATCAAAAGTCAGGTGTGCCGACAGCCCCGGGTCATCCGTATCAAGAATCGATTCCAGTTCCTGATCCGCACACTCGGGATTATCCCGCAACCGCTGGATCGCATGACTGGTCTGCATCCACAGTTTCTGCAAGGTGATGCGATCACCCTGGTAAATCGTCTGGCCCTGGTGGGAGATATTGATCGTATCCGTGCTGTTCAGGCAGGCAATCACATGGGTGTGCTCGGCCAGATGGTGCTTCGTGATGATTGAAAGCACCTCGCTTCTGTCCTCTTCTGTAACCTGGATAACAGCACCAAGTTCCTCCGAGAACAGTGCAGCCATTGGATCAGAGCCCAGACTATCCAGAAAAACATCCAGACCCACGTGACTGGCAAAACTCATTTCGCAGAGCGTGGCAAACAGTCCGCCATCAGAGCGGTCATGATAGGCACAGATCAGCCCGGCACGCTTGAGATCCGTGATGGCGTGAAACAGGTTGATAAGGTCCTGCGGACTGTCGAGATCTGCAGGCTCTCCGTTCAGCCGGGAGTACACCTGGTCCAGGGCCGACCCCCCCAGGCGGTTTTTGGATTTGCCAAGATCAATCAGCAGAAGGGCACTGCCTTGCGCCTCGGTATCGATGACGGGGGTACAGGTCTTGCGCACATCGCCTACCGGAGTGAATGCAGAGATAATCAGAGACAGTGGTGCAGTAACTGACTTCTGCTCGGATTTCTCAGCCCACACGCTTTTCATGGACAGGGAATCCTTGCCGACAGGAATTGAAATACCCAGTGCCGGACACAGCGTGCGTGCGACAGCATCCACGGTTTCATACAGTTCGGCGTCAGCACCCGGGTGTCCGGCCGCTGCCATCCAGTTGGCGGACAACTTGATATCTCCAAGATCCTTGATATCCGTGCACAGCAGGTTGGTAATGGCCTCCCCCACAGCCATGCGGCCTGAGGCGGGCGCAGAGAGCAACGCAACGCAAGGTCGCTCTCCGATCGCCATGGCCTCCCCCGAATATCCCTTGAAATCACTGCACGTGACTGCCGCATCTGCGACCGCGACCTGCCAGGGGCCCACCAGCGGGTCGCGGGCAACCAGGCCTGTCACAGTGCGATCGCCGATCGTGATCAGGAAGTTTTTTGCCGCCACTGCCGGAAATTGCAGGACCCTCTCTATCGCCTCGTCGATGACAATCGGGCTGGCGGGTGACCCGGGTCTGGCAGACTCGCACCTGTGAGCCTGGCGTGACATCCTCGGGGTTTTCCCAAGCAGCACCTGCATTGGCAGATCAATGGGCTTCTCATCAAGCAGCCGGTCACGCAGAACCAGTTGTGGCTCGTCCATACTGTATCCGATGATGGCATATGGACAGCGTTCCCGGACACAGATCGAAACAAAGTCCTCAAGACAATCCTGGTCGATCGCAAGTACATAACGCTCCTGCGCCTCATTGCACCAGATCTCCTTAGGCGACATGCCGGGTTCGGCGTTGGGGATATCACGCAATTCGAAGTACCCCCCGAGTCCCGCGTGATCCAGCAGTTCCGGCACCGCATTGGACAGCCCGCCGGCCCCCACGTCATGGATGGCCAAGACCGGACTCTCGACTCCACGAGCCGTACAGCACTCAATGACTTCCTGGCAGCGGCGCTGCATTTCCGCATTGCTGCGCTGCACAGAGGCATACTCGAGGTCTTCCGAACTCTTGCCACTTGCCATGGAAGAAGCGGCTCCGCCTCCAAGGCCGATCAGCATGGCCGGCCCTCCAAGGACTACAATCGGCGTGCCTTCTGGAAACTTCAGCTTTTCGATATGCGTGGCTCGCACATTGCCAAGCCCTCCCGCCAGCATGATCGGCTTGTGATAGCCGCGCACGTTCGAACCATCTCCTGCCCTCGAGGTATCGAGTTCCAGCGTTCTGAAATAGCCAAGAATGTTCGGGCGGCCAAACTCGTTGTTGAAGCTTGCCGCTCCCACAGGTCCCTCGATCATAATCTCAAGGGGCGTGACAATCCGGTCCGGCTTCCCGTACTTTTTCTCCCAAGGCTGCGGGGCACCAGGCAAATGCAGGTTGGAAACCGAAAAACCGCACAGCCCGGCCTTCGGGCGGCCCCCGCGCCCTACTGCCCCCTCGTCCCTGATCTCGCCTCCGGACCCTGTGGCCGCCCCGGGATAAGGTGAGATTGCTGTCGGATGGTTGTGAGTCTCCACCTTCATCAGGATATGCATGTCTTCTTCAGAATACCCGTATCGGCCACTCTGGGGATCCACCATAAAGCGCGAGGCAGGATGCCCCTCGATGACCGCAGCATTGTCACTGTATGCGGACAGGATGCCACGAGGTGAATGCGTTGAAGTTTCCCGAATCATCCCGAACAGGCTGTCCGCCTTGGCTTCATTATCGATAACCCAGGAGGCATTGAATATTTTGTGCCTGCAGTGCTCGGAATTGGCCTGGGCAAACATCATCAGTTCAACATCCGTCGGTATTTGCCCCAGCTCCAGGTAGTGCCCGATCAGGTAGTGGATCTCATCTTCTGCAAGCGCAAGTCCCATCTCCTGATTTGCCCGTGACAGCATGGCTTGTGGTTCATCTCCTAGCTCCAGCTGCTCAAGTGCCGTTTCCGGGTGCTTCGCAAATAATGCCGCAGCCTCTTGCAAGGTAAACACGACCGACTCGGTCATTCGGTCATGCAAATGTCCAACGATGGCCCCAAACTCTGTCTCGTCCAGATTCCCCTTCAAAGCAAAGCTATACAGGATGCCACGTTCGATGCGTTCGACCTTGTCCAAAAAGCAGTTATGGGCAATCTCGGTGGCCTTGGAGGACCAGGGTGAAACCGTGCCGAGCCTCGGGATCACCAGAATCTGGAGATCAACTTCGGTGTTTGGGCATGCGGGGGCATACGAGAGCAGTGCCCTGAGACGATGGTCTTGAGCAGGGCTGAGCGCCTCGTCGATGTCGATGAAATGATAGAACTGGGCAGCAAAATTCTCGATCTTTGTCGATATCTTCTGCAACTGAGCACCGAGATTTCGGGCCCTGAATTCAGAAAGCGCATTGCCGCCTTCGATAATCTGCATTTAACCAATACGTCCTGATACAGGGTGGATGAAAGCAGGAATCATAGCGAAAACGGAAAGCCCCATCACGTAATTAAATCCGGTTTCAGATACCCAAGGATCCCTGTAAAAACGGGCTCGTTGATTATATACTTGCAGGCGTCTCATAGGGGGCGACCTGGTTTCGACGTGGATTTCGAAACCCGAGGTGCATGCCGAGGATGTAGCTGGCCTCGTAAAATACGCTGCAAACCTATAGTTGCAAACGATGACAACTACGCATTAGCTGCCTAAACACCAGTGTAATGCCATCCGACCTGTCCAGCTTGCGGGGCAGGACCCGGGTGTAACCTAAGCAAGCTCGTGGTGAAGCCTGCCTGAAGCGGATCCATCAAACCTTTCTCAGGCTCGCATTTACTCTCCCCGTTCGCCGGGCAGTAGGTGTTAAATCAAAGGCGATACTAAGCATGTAGTACCAACGGCGTAGAGTTTGCGGACGCGGGTTCGATTCCCGCCGCCTCCACCACTGAGATATCTCGTGACGCATGTCGACATTAGCTCATACTGACAAAACGATGTTAGAGACGCATGTGACATCGATACTGCTGTAGAGGGAAATCTCGGGCACAAGGCAATTGAGCGCCATTAACTATAGGGTGTAATGCCGCCGTCATCAAGGAACACCCTGCCTCGCGCTTCATGGTAGACCCCCAGACCGGACTTGAATTCTTACATCATGATTACTGTCATACTAAATGTTTATTACAGATCTACGTCATCGAAAATAGAACGAACGGCCAAATCCTGAGCTTTTTCTTGGGCTAATTCGCCAAAAAAATAGTCCTCATCTAGCCTCGCAGGAAACTCCATTCGCAACTCTTCTATGATCTCGTCAATATCGGCCACCGCTTTAGCAATTTGGATAGTCGCTTGTTCCTTTCCTTCGAACTCGTTTCCGTAGTCCTGTAATGTACTTTTTAATTCATCAAAATATATTTCTGGATCACCATTACCATCGTAATTATCTCTCCATTGATCTATGTGACTATCAAGGTTAGGCAGTAGTGCCATCTGAACATGCTCGAGAAGAAGAACCAATTCTTCATGAGTAAAAATTCCTCGAATCTTTCTTTGCAAGAACCCTGAGTCTGGAATATCAATTGCTAACTCTCGAATTGTTGAAACGACGCGGAGTCTTTCTGATTCCGGCAAAAGACCGAGTTCATGGAGACGTACCAATATGCCAACATCTGAATTCGCGTAGAGGTATGCCCATACGCTTAGATTTGAAATGAATTCAGGATTCAAATCTATATAACGTTGTAAAAACTCCCGATCACATCGGTATGAAAGAAAGCGATGAAGTGTATGTTTATCATGCCGATTCTTTGTGTCAAACAATTTAAGACGAGTTATCACAGCATCATATCGGTCTATAGGAACAACCACCTTTGCTCCTTCGACACCTGCATTACCACAAGAAACTTCTTTGAGCAGTTGATCCAATGGTGCACCAGCAAGATAAATGTCCATCAGATCTTGATCATCGGCAACTACTGTGGCAAATGCATCTCGAATTGTTGGATGCTTAAAGCGCCATACATAATCACCACCTTGAAGAGATTTACGAAGCAAACTCCCATCAAGCGACTTGAGGGCACTCAGCACATCTGAAATAGAACCACCTAATCGCATTACTGCTTGACTTTCATTTTCAGACATCTGCACTGGACTCGGCAGTGTTCCCCCTCGCATAAATACCAATGCAAGTGCTGAACGACTACCATCATCCATAGTGTTGATAATCTCGCAAAGAAACCCTAAGGGATTCGCTACAAACTTTTTAAGCTCATGTTCTGACACAACAAGTTCTTTCGTAAACAATGGGTCCCCGAGTCTCCTAGCGATTTCGGGACTGAACCTATGATGTGCAGCTACGACTGGTAGAAAAGGTTTCAACTTGGATTTAAAGTTTTGTGGCTGATCACCTAGTCGGATGTGGTTATATAAAATCAATTCGCGCTCTTCATTAGTCAAGTTTTCTACATGGATGACAACTTGGGATTCCTTCATGATGGGCAATGCTGATTCCTTAAGGTATCGCCTTGCCGCTTGGTATATGTAATCGCGGGAAGTGAATAAGACCTTAGCACCACGGTAAATTGCTGCATTTATATGAGGAAATGCTTGACTCCATGCTGATGCACTACCACCATCAATTTGTGTTGGTCCAAAAGCATCATCCACCCAAAAGAACTGATTTTCATGTGGGTTAAAATGCTTCACAAAATCATCAGCATCGCGAACTTTAACAGTCGAGCATCCCCATTTATCTAATGCGCCTACAGCTAGTGCAGCTGCAATAGTGGATTTGCCGCAGGCGGGTTCGCCAAGCAAAAGTACAAAACCATGCTCTACCAAGGCCTTTGCACTCTTCTTATATGCATCAGTAATGATAAATTTTGCTAAATCATCACCCAGTGCACTGAGAATTTCTTGTGCTTGGCTGTACGCACGTTCATCCAGTATCTGGCTAAGATCGCCAAGACCATAAACGCGTGGAACTAACATTCTGAGTCGTGATGACTCTTGGATAATTTGGGAAATACGTTCACTACCATACACAGCAAATTGCTTAACCCCAGGAATCGCTGTGAATTCCTGACGAATCTTTTCCTCGGTTGATCCAGTCAGGCGAGCATTGGTAAAAAGTATATAGTTATCTGCAAGCCCCTTTCCCGCTAGGCGTTTAGCCTTTTCAAACTCATCCTTCAGTTCGGAGGGCAAAAGGCATTTATCGGCTTTAGCGGTAAACTTGCACTGTGCTGTAAAAGATCCATGGAATGATTCACCATTCATGGGTGTCCATGTACCGTGGAATGCCCCGTCTCTTCCACCATCATGTGAATCGAAAAACGCCTGGATTGCCTGACCCCAAACTTCACTCATTACGGCTACACAGAGACTCTGGAAAGCTTTCCAGCCGAGGGAATGAAGTTCATAGGTGACTTCTCTTCCTTGAACTTTTGGTGTGATCGACTTATGTGTAGGGATTTCCAACTAACTTTCTGTGTCCATATTGAAACTATTCTAATGTCGATTAGCTAGTTGACCCATTTTCTCAAACTATATTAGGGGTACCTGCGGCTTATATAGCTACCATTACACCTTTGCCTCAGACGATGGCCACTACATCAAAAACTTCTCAGGCCATATCAAAACGCTTGTTAACATTATCGACCTGCATCCTTAGCTGCTTTTTCGATCCAGCTTCCCATATTTCTATGCCCGTTATCATTGTTCCATAAATAAAAACCGTAACCTTTTACAATTTGTCCACAGCGTTCTGAGGTATTTCCTTGTAGATCCCTTATTTTACTTACATCGATACCAAGGAGGCCGTTTCCTCGTTCTATGCTTTTCTGTATCTCGTACTTAACCCATCGACTTGAACACGTTTTCTCCCCAACTAGGACAACAGTGACAGAAGTACCCTCAAGCTGCCTATCAATCCAGTTCTTTATCGCATGATCACCCTGGCGTTTGATTTTTTCAAAATCAGCAGCATCAACGAATCCTGCGGCTTCCTTACCTTGGGTAACCCAGCTATTTCGTACAACCATAGCTCTTGAAACATCTTCATACTTAAAACTAAAAAAAACCCGCCTAGCCATTCGCTATCTCCTATTCGCAAAGTAGTTCAAGAAGCGCCATTATGTGCTCATGGATGGAATCTAGGTCCATACCAACGTTACCTAATAGTTTAAATTTCTCTTTGATCTCCACCTTATGCGCTCCATTATATTCGTCAAACGAAGAACTGACTTCATCCCACAGTTCTTTCGCCATCGAGCCTGTAGCTCCAACTGGCAACAAAAACAGTCCTTCTGCCTTCGCAATTTCAAATTCTTCTCGCATACCATGTGATAGACAAGTCCTGTTATCGACGACCTTGTTCCCAAATAAAAAAAGAGCGATACCAGTATGTACAATCATGTCTTTTCGGTAATCCGTCCAAAGCGCCGCTAGATCTCCACCGTGAGCATGATCTTGCGGAAAGGGCCTGAGGACCAAATGATCTTCAGTTTTCCCGCGACTACTCATATAAACATGATTTAACACTCCTGTAATTACAGAACTTCCAATGCCAAGGCCAAATCCAGAAACTATCCTAAAATCTGACTTAACAAGGTCCTGGCTAAGTTTGTAAACAAATTGACATGCACAATCCCTGTTGTAGGGCGAGTATTCATGTGCCGCACCCGAAATAAATACTGTCTTGCGGCGATAAAGCTTTTCGATCTCGTGAAGAATATCTGTAACCTCGCTATATTCATCAACGAGTAACGTTTTTATCCCAAACCTCAATAAATCTTGAATAAACAATTCCTGCTTTCTTTTTCTGTATTCAAAATCTGCCTCGCTTTCTTCAGGCTCCCTATTTACTGTTCGTAAAATACAATTATGCTGCCTTTGGTTTTTTCTGAATGAGACGCGAACCCGACTCAAGATGTAGTCGAGATTTGGATCTGTAAAGCTAAAACCCAAGAACAAGAATGTCCTAGATATGAGATCGCCGGTCAGAGCTCCCAAGAATGGCTGCATATCGACATGATATTTTTCATAGTCATCCTTTGTTAATACAGCTTCACTAGGATGATTTGCATCCCCATGCATCTTGTAAATGACCGCATCTCTCTTTCGCTTGGTGTGAACCAATTGGTTGTTAGTATGTTTTACATCAGGTACCTTTCCAGAATCAGATAGTGCAGTTTCAATTAAATTGTCGTAATTCGTTGTCCAGAATGTATTAATTGGCAATCGCGCCAAAATCTCGTGGTTTGTAGTTATTTTTGCACTCCCACAGAATTGGTCGATCAGCAGTTGATTCAATTTACTCCGATTACCGCCATTCACATTACAGTGGTACTGCACTAGGGAAATCAGGTCTGTCACTTCCCGTTCAATATCTAGATTGAGTTCTTCAGCAATAGGCTTTAGCAACTCACTCCAGTTTACGAAACCAGCAGAAACGGATAGACCTGCACCAGCAAATATCGCTAAGTTTTCCTCTCTTAGCTCTTTTGTCAAATCCTGAACAAATCTAGCTTTCTCAGCAGCAGTGACAGACATACTTTTCGCTTTGCTCGTTAATTTAATAAACTCTTCAGGTTTTCCCAATTCCAACGATAAAGGCGGCCTGCACCCGGAACTGGCGTATATTCTCCATTCTTGTAACCAATAATCTGAACGATGTGCTTATTGGCGTTTTGTGCCATTTTGACTTCCTTTAGAACTCCATTCGCAATATGCGTTTTAGGACCTACCATTACAA
>JAPOYL010000007.1:0-23051 GCA_026706595.1 Gammaproteobacteria bacterium
TGTCTTTCTCGGCAAGGAATCACCGGGCTACAGCCGTGCCGCGACCAGCCAGCGCTGTCTCAGGGCTGGAGGCAAGCACAACGATCTTGAGAATGTCGGCTATACCGCAAGGCATCACACGTTTTTCGAGATGCTGGGTAACTTCAGTTTCGGGGATTACTTCAAGCGCGAGGCCATCCATTACGCCTGGGACTTCCTGACTCAGGTCGTCGAGCTGCCCGAAGAGCGCCTGTGGGTAACGGTCTATGAGGACGATGAGCAGGCGGCCGACATCTGGCTGAATGATATCGGTGTGAGCGCAGAGCGTTTTGCACGCATCGGCGAGGCCGACAACTTCTGGGCGATGGGGGATACGGGCCCTTGCGGGCCGTGCACGGAGATATTCTATGATTTCGGTGAAAGCGTGGCCGGGGGGCCGCCTGGGACCGCGGACCAGGACGGGGACCGGTATGTGGAAGTATGGAACCTGGTGTTCATGCAGTATGAGCGCGATGCCGAGGGAAAGCTCACCGATTTGCCCAAGCCCTCCGTGGATACCGGCATGGGCCTTGAGCGCCTGAGCACCATCCTGCAGGGCGCCACGAACAACTACGAGACCGACCTGTTCGCCGGCATCATTGCCCGCGCAGCGGACATCGCCCGTGTGGACGATTTTCGCCAGCCCTCGCTTCGTGTGGTGGCGGACCATATCCGCGCCTGTGCCTTCATGGTCGTCGATGGCGTGTTGCCCTCGAACGAGGGCAGGGGCTATGTCCTGCGGCGCATCATCCGCCGGGCTGCACGTCACGGCCACAAGCTTGGCATCGAAGAGCCGTTTTTCTACCGGCTGGTGGAGCCGCTCGCGGACAGCCTAGGCGAGGCTTGCCCGGAACTTGCCGGTGCACAGGAGCGCGTGCAGGATGTGCTGCACCGTGAGGAGCAACGTTTCGGCGACACGCTGGCCCAGGGCATGCGAATCCTTCACGAGGAGATCACACGGCTCACAGGGGATACTCTTCCCGGCGAAACGGTGTTCAAGCTGTACGACACCTACGGGTTTCCCAGTGACCTGACCGCCGACTTTGCCCGTGAGCAGCACCTGAAGATCGATACAGCGGGGTTTGAAAAGCACATGCAGGCCCAGCGCGAACGTGGCAGGCTCGCAAGCCGCTTTGACGTCGAATACGATGCCTCGCTGGCGGTGTCGACCTCCACCGAGTTCACAGGCTACGACAACATGCACGCCCAGGCCACGGTGCAGGAGATCTTCGTGGACCATGCACCTGTCCAGGAAATCCTTCAGGGTCAGTCCGGGGGCGTCATCCTGGAGAAGACCCCGTTTTATGCAGAATCCGGGGGACAGGTCGGTGACCAGGGCACGCTGGAATGTGAGCAGGCGGTGTTCGAAGTCGCCGACACCCAACAGCAAGGCGATGCCCATGTCCATTACGGCACCCTCGCATCCGGCCGTCTGGCACTAGGTAACACTGTGCGCGCAAAGGTCGCAACAGAACGCCGGCAGGCTACCGTGTTGAATCACTCGGCTACCCACCTGATGCATGCCGCATTGCGCGAAGTACTGGGCGATCATGTCGAGCAAAAGGGTTCCCTGGTGGCACCGGACCGTCTGCGCTTTGATTTCTCGCACGATGCCCCGCTCGATGAAACCGAGTTGCGGCGGATCGAGGACCTGGTCAATGAACAGATCCGCTTGAATGCCGAAGCGACTGCTAGAGTCATGCCGAAGGACGAGGCCTTGCATGGCGGTGCTCTCGCCCTGTTCGGGGAAAAGTACGCAGATGAAGTTCGAGTCCTGACCATCGGTGATTTCTCCATGGAGTTGTGCGGCGGTACGCACGTGAGCCGGGCCGGGGACATTGGTATATTCAAGATCATCTCGGAGTCCGGAATCGCATCCGGGGTGCGGCGCATCGAGGCGCTTACCGGTGAGGTTGCGCTGGAGTGGATCCGCGAGAACCAGGAGCAGCTATCCGACATTGCCGGGCTGATGAAGAGCTCCAGATCGGAGGCCAGGGACAAGGTCGGGCAGTTGCTGGAGCGCAACAGGACATTGCAAAAGGAGCTGGACCGGCTCAAGTCGCAGGTGATGTCGCAGGCCGGCAGCAGTCTCGTTGATCAGGCCGTGGAGGTCGAGGGCATCCAGGTGCTGGCCTGCGTGGTGGAAGGGGCTGATCCCAAATCCCTGCGCGAGACGGTAGACCAGTTGAAGGACAAGCTCGGAAGTGCCGCCATCGTGCTGGGCACAGCCCGGGATTCGGGAGTCAGTCTCGTCGCCGGAGTCACTCGTGACCTGGTGCATCGAATCAAAGCGGGTGAGCTCGTCAATGCCGTCGCCAAGCAGGTTGGCGGCAAGGGCGGCGGGCGTGATGACATGGCCCAGGCGGGCGGCAACCAGCCGGACAGACTTGCTGCGGCACTTGAGTCCGTGCCGGACTGGGTGCGGAACTCCCTGCAGTAATGACGCACATCACGGCGCGCACTATCGGGCGTGCTAAGATTCATTAAAACACCTCCACGAGTGAACAGGGATTGAACCTATGGCCTTGATAGTACAAAAGTACGGCGGCACCTCGGTCGGCTCGATCGAACGCATCGAGGCCGTGGCCGAAAAGGTGATCGCGAGCAAAAACCAAGGACACAAGGTGGTCGTGGTTGTTTCTGCCATGAGCGGCGAAACCAACCGCCTGATGGGACTGGCCAACGAGGTGCAGGGACGGGTGGCCCACGGGCGTGAACTCGATGTGCTGCTGTCCACCGGTGAGCAGGTGACCATCGCGTTGCTGGCGATGGCCTTGCAGAGGCGTAACTGTGCCGCGGTCTCATCCACGGGTGCACAGCTCAACATTCGCACCGACAACATGTTCAACAAGGCCCGTATCCAGAATATCGATGCCACGCGCCTGCACCGTGCGCTGGATGCAGGAAAAGTGGTGGTGGTTGCAGGCTTCCAGGGCGTGGATGACGAAGGCAATATCACCACGCTGGGCCGGGGCGGCTCGGATACGACGGCTGTGGCGGTGGCCGCAGCGATCAAGGCCGATGAATGCCAGATCTACACCGATGTGGACGGGGTCTATACAACCGACCCGAGGGTTGAGCCCAATGCGAGGCGGCTGGACTGCATTACGTTTGAGGAGATGCTGGAGATGGCCAGCCTCGGCTCCAAGGTGCTGCAAATCCGTGCAGTGGAATTTGCCGGCAAGTATGATGTCCCACTGCGTGTGCTTTCCACTTTTTCAGAGGGACCCGGTACCCTTATAACCCTGGAGGACGACAGCATGGAAGACCCGCTGGTATCAGGCATAGCCTTTAATCGAGATGAGGCACAGTTGACAATCAAGGGGGTGCCTGACCGACCGGGTGTGGCTGCCCATATCCTGGGTCCGATTGCCGATGAGAACATCGAAGTGGACATGATTGTACAAAATGTGGGTTCGGACGAGACCACGGACTTCACCTTCACCGTGCACAGAAATGACTATGAAAAAGGCATGAAAGTCCTTGAAAATGCAGTGGTTGATCTTGGGGGCGGCGAGGTTGGTGGCGATCCGCACATCGTGAAGCTGTCGCTGGTGGGTGTCGGGATGAGGTCCCATGCTGGAATTGCGAGTAGAATGTTTACAGCGTTGGCGCAGGAGAAGATCAATATCCGGATGATTTCCACTTCGGAGATCAAGATTTCCGTCGTGGTCGACGAAAAATATCTGGAACTGGGAGTACGCGTGCTGCATGAAGCATTTGAATTGGACCAGGAGAAATAGAGGAGAACATCAGTAGCGCATAATGCAAACATCATAACGGCTTTGGTAGGGAAATAACCGGAGTAGCCGCCCCGGAACATCGCGACACGGGAGTTGTCGTGGTTCGCAGGGAGCGGACAAATAATAAAATGGACTATTAAGGAGACACGGGAATGCTGATTTTGACCAGGAGAGTCGGCGAGACGCTGATGATCGGAGATGATGTCACAGTCACTGTGTTGGGCGTGAAAGGCAACCAGGTTCGAATAGGTGTCAATGCACCCCGAGATGTCGCAGTGCACCGTGAGGAAATTTACGAGAGGATCAAGCACGAGAAGACACAGGCAGGCGAATCTACCGATTAGCTTCTAGCCATGGCAGCAGAGACTGCCGGGATTTTTGCGAGAAAGCGCGCGGCTTCATTTGTATGCGCGAGCATACTGTTCCTACACTTCGCTGGATGCTTCAGTCCGGTACCCCCCATTCATCCTGTTGAAGTTTCATCACTCCAAGATACAACTTCCTCCTGTAGATGGTTGCCAAGTTATCCTTGAGGTGCCTGCTGAACAGGTAAGGATGTGCAGGTCATGGGAAGCACATCCCGGGAAGGGCCTGTAATTCTCATGTGTTTCGCAACGTGATATTCTGAGTCGCATCACCACCACAGCAGGAGCCCGGTGTGAATGCTAGCGTCAAGATTGTCCAAAGAACCCTCAGTTCATTCCACCGCTGTACCCGTACACGGCTTTCGCACATGAGCTTGTCCCGTACACCTGTTTTCGGTGGCCTTGCAGCAGTTTTCCTTTTGGTGCTTTGCCTGCCGCAGGCGCATGCTGCCCTCGGCGAGGAAGAGCAATTCGTACTGAACAGTTTCTCGTTCCTGATCTGGGGAGCGCTTGTGATGTGGATGTGCGCGGGTTTCACGATGCTCGAGTCGGGCTCGGTGCGCACCAAGAACGCCTCGGTGATCTGCCTGAAGAACATCGGGCTTTATTCCATTGCAGGCCTGGCCTTCTTCTTTGTCGGTTACAACATCATGTACGTCGGGGTTGAACCTGGTGGCTGGTTCGGCTCGCTGCAGTTTCTATACGGTACGACCGGGGATGAGATCGCGCTGCTGGGCGGGGATGAAGCGGTGGCCTCAGCGGTCATCGGTAACGGTTACTCCACCATGTCTGACTGGTTCTTCCAGATGGTATTCGTTGCCACCACGGCCTCGATCGTCTCTGGAACACTGGCCGAGCGCGTAAAACTGTGGTCGTTTTTCCTGTTCATCCTGGTCCTGACCGCATTCGTGTATCCGATCATCGGCTCGTGGACCTGGGGTGGGGGCTGGCTTTCCGAAATGGGTTTTCAGGATTTTGCAGGCTCCACTATCGTGCACTCTACCGGTGGCTGGGCGGCACTCGCGGGTGCTCTTATCGTCGGTGCCCGGACCGGCAAGTTTCGGGCAGATGGCACCGTCAAGGTGACCCCGCCCTCGAATGTTCCCGTGGTCACTCTCGGGGTCTTTATTCTCTGGCTCGGTTGGTTCGGCTTCAATGGTGGTTCCCAGCTTGCTCTTGGGGGTGCTGTTGATGCCATCGCACTTAGCAATATTCTAGCGAATACTAATCTTGCAGCTGCTGCAGGTGTTATGACTGCGATTGCCTTGTCCCGTCCGGTGCTCGGGCGAGTGGACCTGCTGGCTGCCCTTAACGGAGCCATCGGCGGGCTGGTGGCTATTACCGCAGGACCCGACATTGTCCATCATCACTGGGCCGTATTCATTGGCGCGGTCGGCGGCCTGATCATCGTGCTCGGACTGAAGATCATGGAAACCCTGAGGATTGATGATGTGGTCGGTGCCGTGCCGGCTCACCTCTTTGCGGGCATCTGGGGAACACTTGCGGTGTGCATTGCGGCAGGAGGTAACCTGCTGGTACAAGTGACTGGCATCGTGGCTGTCGGAGTCTTCGTGTTCGGTATTTCCCTGATCACCTGGCTGTTGATCGACAAGACGATCGGTGCGCGAGTATCCCCCGCGGTGGAAGACCTCGGTCAGGATGTTGCAGAACTTGGCATCGAGGCCTATCCCGAATTTGTGCTGATGCCAGATCGCGACGAGTAAGATTCCTTAAGAATCCCTCAATGCCGACTGCCCACCGTGCTTTCAGATCCCGGTTTGGGTCTGTGGCCGAGTATATCAGCCTGCCGGTACCTGAAAATTTTAGATCTCATGAACCATGAGATGAGCCGCTCAAATGGACGGTTGTTAGGTTTAGCTAAAATTCAAGTGCTTATTGGAATCTGGCAAGAACAGATGCATAGGTGTGGCGGAGAGAGTGGGATTCGAACCCACGGTCCAAGGATTACTCAGACAACTCCTTAGCAGGGAGCCCCATTCGACCACTCTGGCACCTCTCCGCACAGATCAACCAGAGTATATAGAATATCTGCAAATCGATGTAACTTGAATCAACCCACCTACTGCATCCCCGGTTTTTATGGACCCAGGCTGTGGCTTTTCCGTACGAAGTATTTTGATAATGGAATAAGTTATACTGCGCTGCGATTTAATGTTGTACGCGCCCGTAGCTCAGTTGGATAGAGTACCTGGCTACGAACCAGGCGGTCGGGAGTTCGAATCTCTCCGGGCGCGCCATTTTTACTTGATGGATCAATCCGTTAGGAACCCATTGGCGGGTTTCTTTTTTCCCTCGTCTGTTGACTGTACCAGTTTTGTGCTAGTAGATCTGGCTTCGCCAGACCTTCCGCGAACAAGTGGGTATACCAGAAGACCATCGAGTAGTCTGATCAGCCACCCAACTCCTGTAACACATACAACGGCGTTGCTTGAATAATTTAGGATGCCAATTGGCGACCTAACCGGTGGGTATTAAGGATTTTGTCGTTTAGAAACAGCTCGTCTTCTTTTATTTTTCTTGGCAGGTTTGTTTGCGCTGGTGTCACTGAATAATGGAATGGTTATTCGAGGAAATTGTGCATTATTTGAAATATAGTGAATATGTTCTCTCCAAAATGGCCATGTGTTATGCAATATGTTAAACATCGAAAATTCTTCCATCTCTCTGGTTGTTAATTCTTTTACTATTTCATAGTCAACCCTATAAACAGTATTAATCGCAAAGAGGTCTTGTGAAGGGTCCTCATCGCGTGGGAATCCGACTAGCGTAAAATGGATAAACGACCTCAAGATAGATATGCCTTCATCTGATTCATCTTTAAATGAAAGCTCTTCTGATTTAACTTGAACGGTTATTTTTATATCAATTGACGGATATGAAGATGGATCAACTTCTTCATTTCTAGTGAACGAGGATGTATGAAGAGTTATATCTCTTAATGCTAGCTTTTTTGCTGCTCTGGATATAAGGCGCTTATCCATTATTATCCAAGCGCTGTATTCTTTTCTTCAAATGCTTCAATGCTATGTTCAAGTTCTTTTTGTTTGGACTGGAAAATTAATATATTACTAGGTGGCTTTAAATTAACTTCCGCAACATTAATTTTTTCATGCTCAATTGTTCTCTTTTTGGTTACCGTTCTTCTATACTTGGAACGGTGTTTCTCTAAAATAAGGTCGTAAACTTCTTTGTATTCATTGGCTAATCTTAATAACGTGTCCATTGATTTACTTTGGATGACTTCTCCCCGCTCGTACTTAGAAAATGCACTTGGCCCACCACCAAAAATATGCGCAGCATTTTCTTGAGTAAGGCCATACTTTTTGCGTATAGCCTTTATTTCTTTTCCAGTTAACAGACCGTCAATCCTGCGGAATTGATCTTTGACCCTAAGTTCATTTCTCCTAACCTGGGCTGGGCTAATTAACTCAAAACCACATCCGCAGCATCTACTATATTCAAATGAATCTATAACAAAATTATTGCCCTTATAATCAAAAGATTCACTTTTCTGTAAATTTTCAAACTTTGATGATTCACATACCGGGCATATGTTATTGGTCTTTTTATTCACTTTTTTCTATCCGGTTCTTTGTAGATGAAATGACATTATTGTGATCCATGTGGCTTTGTATCTGATTTTTATATATAGATCATCGGTGTCGTCGGAAGGGTGATGGTATGAAGAAAGTAGATATTCATCGCAGATAAGCTTGTATCTGCCCTCTATATATTCTTGGGTGTTTATAAAGTCATCTTCTGATAGCGATAGGATGCATTTCTTGACTCCTTCCAAGTCATAACCAAGCGCCACGATGTCTCTGTAGCATGACTTGTTAAGATTTATATTATCTTTTTTTACAGCAGCTTTAATGTCGTTCAGGCTATATTTTGGGACTTTTCTGCTCAATTTTCAACCATTATGGTTAGTTTATTGACGAGTTCTACATTTCTCTAGTGGATTTATAACCCGATACTGACAACCAAGCCATAAATTCAAGCACCGGAGATGCCCGAAATTAAGAAACAAATCATGGCACATGAGGCACTGAGAAAATCAGACCAAATAATATCATGGTAGAGCATCGACAAGTTGGCCGATTTGAGGGCGTAATCAGACCAGATAGAAGGTTCCCAGTCATTCATTATTTGATAAAAGGCCGGTGTGGCCCTGTCCGCAATCAACCGGACACTGACAATTCAGTTTAGATACAATTTCGGTACGCTCATATTGAAATTTATAGATTGCAACGATCACTAAGACCCCTTCAAACGCCTGGAAGGCAATTGTCCTAAGACGTGGCTGTCTCGCATGCGCTCCGGGGATGAAGTCATCAATGGGCTGGTTTTTCGTTTTCTGGCGATAAGCCGATACCTTGGGAGTGAGCTGCGATGGTTGGCGAAGCTGGTGCTGCTGGCAGCTGCTCCGGCGACACTGTCTGCTGCTTATCCTATTGGGGAGATAATCGTCACAAGAACCCTCGACGAGCGCCTAGGCAGCACCGGTAGTGTCAGCCGCATCGATGGTGACGTGTTGGCGGAGATTCGGCACAACCACATTCACGAAGCCCTGAGCCGGGTTCCAAGCGTTTGGGTGACTCGAGGGTCCGGGCAAGAGCACCTGACCGCCATTCGCTCAGCGGTCTTTACCGGCCCAGGGGCCTGTGGGAAATTTCTCTACCTTGAGGACGGCCTGCCCATTCGGCCCACGGGTTATTGCAACATCAACAATCTCTTCGAGGTCAATGGCGAGCAGGCGGGAAGCATCGAGGTTTGGCGTGGACCATCAAGTGCTGTGCTGGGGGGTAATGCATTGCACGGGGCAGTCAATGTGCTCACGGCCAATCCTGAAGGCGCCAGCCTGAGCCTGGAGGGTGGCGCCTATGGCTACTACCAGGCCAGAACTTCATTAGGCGGGCGCATAGGCAGGCACTATGTGGGCCTGAGTGCCCTCGGCAGCCGGACCGACGGCTATCGAGATGCCACGGGGTATGACCAGCAGAAGCTCTCCTTGGTGCATGCTGCCAACCTGGGCACCTGGCAGGTGCGCAACACCTTGAACGCCACCAACCTCAATCAGAAAACCGGCGGCTACGTGCAGGGTTTTGAAGCCTATGAGGACCGCAACCTGCGCCGCTCCAACTCCAACCCTGGGGCCTATCGGGATGCCTGGTCCCTGCGCGCTGCCAGCCATTGGCAGCGCGAGCAAACCCGAATTTCCGCATATATGCGCCGCTCGCACATGAAGTTTTTGCAACACTTCCTGCCGGGACAGCCGATCGAGACCAATGAACAGACCAGCGGGGGTGCGCTGATCCGCCAAGGGTTTGAGGCTGGTACCTGGGCTGGGCAATTCGGTGTACAAGTTGAGGTCATGCGGGGCAGCCTGCTTGAGATTCAGGACCAACCGACGGACGGTTCGGCCTTCCTGATGGCTACTCGACCCGCTGGGCGCCACTACGACTACGATGTCGATTCGATCATGGCAGCTGGCTTCTACGACCTGAGCAGGCCCTTGACCGCTGGGCTGCGCCTGCTGCACAGCCTGCGCCTTGAGCGCCTGGACTACGATTATGAAAACCGCCACCTGACAGGTAACAGCCGCGACGACGGCACGGCCTGCGATTTCGGCGGCTGCCTGTACACCCGCCCTGCCTCAAGGGAAGACAGGTTTACCGAAGTGGCAGGCCGCTTGGGCATCGAACGGGATTTCGGTGCCCGCTACTCCGGTTACCTGATGCTCGGCACCGGGTTCCGCCCACCGCAAGCCACCGAGCTCTACCGCCTGCAGCAGGGACAAACGGTGGCAGACCTGGATAGCGAACGCCTGCTGTCCGCAGAGGTGGGCTTTCGCGCTCGCACATGGTCCCTGTCAGCCTTTAGCGAGTGGACCCGCGACTTCATTTTCCGCGACGCCAATGGCTTTAACATCAGCGATGGCAAGACCAAATCCCTCGGGCTTGAGTTTTCCGGCGACTGGTACCTGGGTGACCATGCCTTGAGCCTCGCCGTCAGCTATGCCGTACACAAATACGATTTCAGCCGTGACGCCGCACGTGGGGAACGGATCGAGAACGGCAACATGATGGATTCAGCACCCCGCTGGCTCACCAATGCCCGTTGGCGCTATCAGCCCAATGAACGCTGGTATTCCGAGTTCGAGCTGAACCAGGTAGGCGAGCACTACATCAACGCCGCCAATACCGCCAAGTACGACGGCCACGTCGTGCTCAATTGGCGTGGCGGCTACAGACTGACTGATCACGTCAATCTGTTTGCCCGGGTCATCAATCTGCTTGATAAACGCTATGCCGACCGTGCCGACTATGCTTTCGGCGCCTACCGCTATTTTCCGGCCATGCCGGTCCAAGGCTATGTAGGGCTCAATCTAGCGCTGTAGTTTGTAATGGGGTATCGTTTCCAGTCGATCAATGGCCCGAATTCTTCGACTTTTATTGAAGGAGTTCAATTGTCATAAAGCAACTGCTTTCATAAAGTATGCCTTGTATAATAAGCAGTTACCCATATATCTTGATGCCTATTGTCGGGTCCCCTGGGGGCCAGTGAGTCTACCAAGGCATTACAAAGTGCCTCGTTGCACGGAATCAGTCAATTAGAAAATCTGGAGGGAAACCGATGCGCAAAATCCTGATGGCAATAAGCCTTTGTACCTGCTTGATCCTTACCGGGACAGCGTTGGCCGAGAGCACACTATCCGCAGAGGATGCTGCCTCAAACCACATGGTGGCCGAGGCCAAGCTCACGGCCCACTTCATCGATGCTGCCGTCAAGGCGGGAATGAGTCCGGAGGCAATCAATGCCGTACTAGCCTATGTGGCACAGCATTCGGTGATTACAGAATTCTGGGTCAGTGACGAGCACGGCCAGATCGAGTTTACCAACATCCCCGGCACATCCTTCAGTTTCCCGACCGACCCGAAAAGCGACACTCAGGCCGCTCCCTTTGCTGCACTTTTGTCAGGCAGCCAATCCGTAGTCATTCAGGCAGTGGAAAAGCGTGAACTCGACGGCGCACTGTTCAAATATGTCGGGGTGGCGGGAGTGGACAAGCCGAGAATCGTGCAGGTGGGCATCTCCGCAACTGAACTGCACGGACCATAAACGGGGCAGGGAATGCCCGCGAGTCCGCCCGACACGCTGGGCAGTATGTTTCCATGAACAGTTCGTCTACGACCGGGAAGAGGGATGCTCAGAGGGGCTTGCTTTTATCGGTCTCGGATTCGGCACGAAGATTCATCGACCGGATCGCCTGGATGATCTCCTCGTGCTTTTTGTCCACGTATTTTTTCTGGGTACGCACGGACTTGTTGTAGGACATCACAATCAGCGGTGCAAACAGGGCACAGAGTGCCCAGATGATGATCGGAACAAAAATGGTCCAGAGGGTGGCAACGGCGAGGATGATCGCCAGTAGTCCGCCGATCAGGTTCGTGTACGTGAACCCCAGGGGACCAAGCAGGACTGCCAGTATGAATGCGATTAACGGCGATCTTTGTTGTTGCATCACCATCCCGAATAGTTGCGCTTATTCAATGATAGCATCATTTGGGCCGAACTCTGGAAGCCGGTTCGCTGTCTGATAGGGCATGAGGTATCAAGGATCTGGTTCGCGGATTTTGCACTGCGAGGCCTGCCTACTTACAATCTCCTTGCATCCTCTGTAGAAGCAAAAGGTGTGTAGAGACATCCTTGAGCACCGCTGACCTGAAACTCTGAAAGGACCTGTTGAGTATGTTGCTAAAAACCACCCGGGCTTGCGATATCCGCGAATCCCAGGTCACCGATGAATCACTATACAAGGCGCGACGAAAGTTCATGCAGGGCACAGCGGCCTTGGCAGGGGCTTCCATGCTACCGGCCTCCACCCTGTGGCCAGGACCTGCACGTGCCGCCTTCAATTTCGGGGATATTGAAAAAAGCGGATTCTCTACTGCTGAAGAGCTCAACTCGTTCGAAGACATTACGAGCTACAACAACTTCTACGAACTCGGTACGAAAAAAGGCGACCCGAAACGCAACGCGCACCGCCTCGTCACAAAGCCCTGGAGCATCCGGGTGGACGGCGAGTGTGGCAAGCCAGGCGACTATGATCTTGAAGATTTCATACCCGCCCCCAGGCTTGAGGAGCGGATATATCGTCTGCGTTGCGTGGAAGCCTGGTCGATGGTCATTCCCTGGGTAGGCGTTGAACTGGGACCCGTACTGAAGCGTTTTGAACCCACGTCCAAGGCCAAGTACGTGCAGTTCTTTACACTGCATGACCCGAAGAACCTGCCGGGTCAAAGGCGCTCGGTACTGGACTGGCCGTACCGCGAGGGGCTGAGAATGGACGAGGCCATGCATCCCCTGACGATCTTGGCCGTGGGACTGTATGGGAAAGAGATGCCGAATCAAAACGGTGCACCGCTGCGCCTGGTGGTGCCGTGGAAATACGGGTTCAAGAGTATCAAGTCGATCGTACGCGTACACTTCACGGAATCCCAGCCCGCGACCAGCTGGAATCAGTCAGCTCCCCGGGAGTACGGCTTTTACTCAAACGTCAATCCTGCGGTGAACCACCCGCGCTGGAGCCAGAAACGGGAGCGCAGGATCGGCGAGATCCTGAAGAGAGAGACCCTGCCGTTCAATGGCTATGCGGAGCAGGTGGCCGATCTGTATGCAGGCATGGACCTTAAAAAACATTTCTGAGCAGATCCTTCGCATGCGCCTTGGCAAGCCCCTGGTGTTTACCGCTTGCCTGATCCCCCTGATCTGCTACGGCTACTGGTTTTTCACAGATTCACTGGGTGCGAACCCCATCGAGGCCATCACCCGAAGGGCCGGTGACTGGGCATTGCGGTTCCTGCTGATCACACTTGCCATCTCGCCGTTGAGAAAACTCACCGGCTGGCAGGGGTTTGCACGGTACAGAAGGATGCTGGGTCTGTTTTCCTTCTTTTACGTGTGCGTACATCTGTCGCTGTATGTCACTCTGGATAAGTTTTTCGATCTCGCCGAGATCATCGAGGATGTCATCGACCGACCCTTTATAACCGTGGGATTCACCGCCTTTGTCCTGCTGATTCCGCTGGCGGCCACTTCAACCAACAGGATGGTCGAGGTATTGCAGCACCGCTGGACGCAGTTGCACCGGCTGGTTTATGTGGTGGCGATGCTGGCAGTGTTGCATTTCTGGTGGATGGTCAAGATCGATACAAGAGAGCCCGCAATCTATGCGGCTGTCCTTGCCGTACTGCTCGGCTTCAGGCTGATGTTTTATCTGAAAAGGAAATTGCAGGAAACGGAATGAATCCGGCCTCTGTCCCTGCAGGGGATGTGGGCTCGGCATGTCCTTGATGCACGGGCTCTACAGATGCATTGATACAAGATACCTGGAATAGCTTTCCCGCATCGATGTGTGTTCGTCCACGGATGTTTTTAGGATGTTCTCGAGCACCACCTCGAATTCGCGCTGTATGATCTTGAAGAAGATATCGGTGAGCGGGCGTTTTCCCGTAGGCAGGGCAATGACCTTTTGCTGGAACCTGACCGGAAATATGGTATCCCCGCGAAACAGGATCTTGACGGCAAACACCCAGCGCCAGTCCCAGGAGTACACGGTCAGTGCAGCGTTTCCCGCGTAGAGTTCGAAGGACTCACCGTCCTTCATGACCCCTTCGCTGAACACGATGGCCCGATAGGCATTGATGTTGTTGGAGCTGATGAGGTTGGCTCCGACGATGTCAGCCCTTTCCGAGTGAGGGCTGAGTCGTTCATACAGGGTAGGGTAGAATAGCTGCAGGAAGGCCAGCAGCATCGGATAATGTTCATGCGTGGCAACCATCTGTGAATAGTGTTCTAATTCGAATCCTCTATCAATCCCCAATCGATTGATCATGCGCCCGTAGCTCAGCTGGATAGAGTACCTGGCTTCGAACCAGGTGGTCGGGAGTTCGAATCTCTCCGGGCGCGCCACTTCACACATTCATTGAATCCACCCAGGCGCTGTCGCAAGACTGACCTCAACTGAAGGACAGGTGTGACCCGGTTATCTCTTCCGGGTTACTGGGCTTGAAAACACTTGATACACCTCCATCTTACAGTTAGAACCTGCATGAAGATTCCAGGCACTTCACCCAGCCGGCATGTAGGGACCTGTTCTTGAATTTGTGAATCGGTTCGTAAACCCCGCAGGTTTACAGGGAGTTCTAGACATGGATATCAAAAGAGTAATGTTGGTGCTGGTACTGATTCTGGTGCCGGTAGTAGCCCAGTCCACAAACGGTTATTTCTCACACGGCACGGGCTTGGCAAACCGCGCCCTTGGTGGTGCCGGCGTGGCCTTCCCGCAGGATGCCCTGGCATCGGCGACCAACCCGGCCGGTATGGCCTTTGTCGGAAACCGCATGGATGTGGGTGCGGTGTTGTTCAAGCCTGACCGCGGGTACTCCCCGAGTGCCAGCCTTGCCAATGGCAATGGCGGTGCATTCACCCTGGGGTCCGGGTCCGAGGCAAGCCGCAACCGTGGCTTCATCATTCCGAGTTTCGGACTCAACTACATGCTGAGCGAGCGGGATGCCTTGGGGCTGTCCGTGTATGGCAATGGTGGCATGAACACCTCGTACAAATCAGGCAGTGCCTTGTTTGATCCGTCCGGGATGCGCGGTGCAGGCATGTCCTTCCCCGGTGCACTGGGTGCAGGTACCGCGGGTGTGGACCTGCTGCAGGTCTTCTTCAATCTTTCGTATGCACGCAAACTCTCGGACCAGTTCTCAATCGGGATCAGCCCACTGCTGACGATGCAGAGTTTCCGTAGCAACGGCCTGGACGCATTTGCTCCGTTCACGAAAACTTTTGTGGAAAGTCAGGGAACACAGATGCCGAATCATCTGACACAAAATGGCACTGACAACGCCTTTGGCTGGGGCCTGCAGGCAGGCCTGCTGGCCAGAGACATTGGCGGTGTCGCGGACCTCGGAATTTCGTATCGCACGAAGATCAACATGGAAAGATGGGATGACTACGCGGACCTGTTTGCAGAAGACGGCACCTTCGACATTCCTTCCACCCTGTGGGCAGGTGTGGCCATCGAACTCGCGGAAAACGTGACGCTTGTCGCAGATTATCAGCGCATCTGGTACGGGGACAGCGATGCCATCAGCAATGGGGTGCAGAACCTGTTTGACTGCCCGGCGCTCGGTGGACAGGACATAGAGAGCTGTCTCGGTGGCGACCGCGGGGCCGGCTTCGGATGGGATGACATGGATATCTTCAAGGTCGGGTTGCAGTGGCAGGCCAAACCCCATGTCATCGGGCGAATCGGCTACAGTCATGCCAGCCAGCCTATCGGCAGCGACCAGGTACTGTTTAACCTTCTGGCGCCGGCTGTGGTTGAAGATCACATCACCCTGGGTGCAACGGTCACCACCCGGTTCGGGGACATTACGGTCGAGGCCATGCATGCCTTTGGCAATTCCGTGAAAGGGCACAATCCTTTTGATCCCACACAGACGATCCGGCTCAGCATGGAGCAGTCCGAAATCGGAGTAGGCTGGTCGACAAAATTCTAATGTGGGTTTTCGCTTGTGCGAACACAAAGCCGGCCAGCACTGTATCCTGAATCCTGATCCACGGTTCAATCCTGTGCGATGTCATGAAGCTCCATGCCCAGTGAGCGGTTTGTGCGTATAATTCGATGCAAAAGAAATGACTTTCATGCATCACATCAGGACAGCTGTTTTTTTGTGGTGTTCAGGTCAAAAGCTCCAGGACCAGGAGCTTCAAGGCCAGAGAGTCTGGGAGCTAGGCTAAATTTGGGAGGCGCACAATGAATCAGACAAGCAGATTTTTCACAGCAGTTTTGCTCGTTGCCGGGGCAGCACTTGGTATTGTCGCACCGGTTCAGGCGGGCGGATTCTATTTCAGCACCGAGCTGGGGATGAATTTTGGCTCTTCGATGGACATGACTGGCCAAAGTAACGACCGGGCCAGCGTGTGCGATGGCTACATCAATCCCATGTATGCGACCGTCACGAATACTCCGGGATACGAAGACTACAACTGCACAGGCCCTGACCGAGGCGCGACCGGTGACTGGCAAAACAGTTTCAGCTCGGATGAGGGCATTTTGCTGGGCACCGCACTTGGCTACCATGTCGGGGCGTCCCCGTTGCGCATTGAACTGGAGTACTTCTACCGGGATACCGACTATGACCAGACTTCTGATGTCGGAACCGCCTCCGGGGAAAGCGGTGACAAACTTGAACAGGAACTCGTCAGAACGATTGATCGGATCGGCGATCTCACCTCGCACAACCTGTTTGCTAACCTGTACTACGACTTCTCGGGCAACAGCAGGTGGACTCCGTATGTCGGCATCGGGATCGGTCTCGGGTTTACCGAAGTGGAATACAGCAGCCTGTGGGCCAGAAACAGTGATGCAGCCCGAATCACGACCGGTGAGGGTCTGCCGAATGCCGCTGAAATCCAGGCGAATCTGGCCAGCACTTCATCCACTGCGGATTCTGAGCTGGACGACACCCTGTTTGGGTACCAGCTGTTGTTCGGGGTCGATTACGCACTTACCGACACCATGGCACTTGGAGTCAAGGGACGCTGGGTAGACTTCGAATCCCTCAATGATGGTGGCGTGGTATGGGATCCGTTGCGCGGCCACCCGCCGTACCTGCGCACCCCTGCACAGGCCGGACAGGGGGGAGACCGTGAGCATGTCAGCGGCAG
Organism: Gammaproteobacteria bacterium; assembly: GCA_026706595.1. Classification (GTDB taxonomy): domain Bacteria; phylum Pseudomonadota; class Gammaproteobacteria; order UBA4575; family UBA4575; genus WTFY01. The sequence continues at coordinate 16,889 of JAPOYL010000007.1, forward strand.
CATCAAACTGGACGATATCGAGATGTTTGCCGTCAGCGTGAATCTCAAGTACGGGTTCTAGGGACCCGACAGCACGGCGCTATTGCTCGAGGCTTGCCCGGGGTGGCTGTGGCGCCGAGGTGACCTGAGACAGGTTCGCAGGCTCGGCGAATGGCTGCGCCGCGGATACGGGTTCATCCGTAGACGCTACGGTGACACACACTTCGAGTCTGGAGTGCCCGCCGCTGAAATACGTGCCTTGCGTCGGGGCTGCATCGGCATAGTCACGGCCGATGGCCATGCGTATGTGGCGGTGATCTGCCGGCGTGTTATTGGTGGGATCGATGCCTACCCAGTCCAGCCCTGGAATCCAGAACTCCGCCCAGGCGTGGCTCGCCCCTGCCGGCGTCTGCTCGTTGCCGATTCCCTCCAGGTGAAGATAGCCGGACACGTACCGGCTTGGAATTCCCCAGGCGCGCCCGATGGCAATCAGGACATGCGTGTAATCCTGACAAACGCCATGGCGGGTTTCCAGGATGTGTTCGATGGTGGAGTCAACGTGGGTGCTCCCGGGCGTGTAACTGAAGGCTTCATACAGTTTCGATGCGGCTTGCAGCAGGGATGAAAGCGGATGTTGGCCGCGCTCGATTCCGTGTGCTGCAACAAATGCCTTGAGGGGCTCGCAGACATAAACAAAGCGGCTCGGATTCAGGAAAACCCAGTGGCGCACGCGATCGGTGGTCTCTGCCACGGCCTTCCAGCTGTCCGTGTCGGGATCGACAGGTAACTGCGGATCCGGACCTGCAGCAACACGGGCACGGGCGTGCAGCACGGTTTGCTGGTGCATGCGGTGGATGTTGATCAGGTGACAGCGGTTGCCGAAGGCATCCATGCAGGGAACAGGGAGTGTCAGCGGCTCGGTGCGCAGATCAAAGTCCAGTACCTGCTGGCCGGCATCTTCCCTTGGATACAGCCTCAACAGCATGACGCTCCCGTGGGCAGCTGTTTCGTAATGGAAATTGCAGCGGTGCTCGATCCGGTACTGGCAGGGTGTGGATGATTTCATGTGCCCGGCGTATCCTCGATCTCGTATCCGAAGTAGGTGATCTCGATATTATCGTGCACCCTGCGGCTTCTATCACGCAGTTCACGCAGCACCGTCCGGGTCGCATCGGTATCGTTGAGGTCGTGGCCTGGCCAGTCGAAGTCGATGTATGCGGCCATGTGTCCTGCGAGGCGGCGTGCTTCCCGGGCAGGGCGCTTTTCTGAGACGCGATCCAGCGCCGTGACGATGCGTGCCAGCGCGTACCGGATCGAACGCGAAAGGCGAAGATCGCTGACCAGGAAGTTGATCACATTGACCGGTCGGTATTCCAGTGAGTAGCGGCGGCTGAAGGTGCCCCGGGCTTCACAGACCTCCAGCAGCGAGCGCCATTCAGGCTCGATGTGGGCCTCGGTCAGAGGGAACACGGTAAGCTGGGCCTCAATGAGTGCAGCAAGCAGCTGCACTCGCTCAACAAAGCGGCCAAGCTGAATGAAGTGCCAGCTGTCATCGCGATAAACCGTACTGTCCACGATCCCCGAGAACGTCCGGATCGTATCCTCGGCATGCAGATAGAAGTCACCCGGGCGATCATCCCAGATATCGGCGATGCCAACTTTGGACAGCTTCAGGTAGGCGACGTTCAGGCAGTACCACATGTCCTTGCTGATCACGTTTCGGACCTGGCGGGCATTCTCGCGCGCCGTGGCAATACAGTTGAGGATCGAGTCCGGATTGCTGGACTCGAAGGTCAGATCGTCGGCCAGCGTGTAGGAGTCAGCCAGCATGAAATCCTCGTCATCGAGATTCGATTCCAGGCTGCCGCCTACCGGTTCGCGGTCGAGACTGGCGTACAGGCGACGCCAGGTCTGGTCGATCTCCTCCACCGGCCGGTCTTCCAGGGTCCGCAGTTGATCGGCCAGCAGGCGACAGCCATGCTGTGCTCTTTCGAGGTAGCGGCTGATCCAGTACAGCCCCTGCGCGTTGCGTGACAGCATGGCGTTACGGGGGCAGTACCCAGAGGTCCTTGCCGCCGCCTCCCTGGCTCGAATTGACTACCAGGGAACCGGGGCGCAGCGCTACCCTGCAAAATGCGCCGGGGACCAGCCGCGTTTCCTGGCCGCACAGTACGAACGGGCGAAGGTCGACGTGGCGGGGAGCGGCCCCTTCATCGGTCAGGCAGGGCGCACAGGAAAGGTTGAGGGTGGGCTGCGAGACGTAGTTGGCCGGGTTCTTGCGGATTTCGGCAGCATAGGCGGCCCGCTCATCCGCACTTGCATGCGGTCCCACCAGCATGCCGTAACCACCGGAGCCGCCGACCACCTTGACGATCAGGTCCTGCAGGTTATCGAGCGTATACTCCAGTCCTTCGGGTTCACGGCAAAGATAGGTCTCCACGTTGGCCAGCAAGGGCTCTTCGTTGAGGTAGTAGCGGATGATGTCCGGGACATACGCATACAGGCTCTTGTCGTCGGCCACGCCGGTTCCCGGGGCATTGGCGATGGCGACGTTTCCCATCCGGTAGGCATAGAACAGGCCGGGTGTGCCAAGCTGGGAGTCCTGCCTGAACGCCAGCGGGTCGATATAGTCATCATCGATCCTGCGATAGATGACGTCTACACGTTGCAAGCCGTCGGTCGTTCGCATGTAGACAAATCCGTTGTGGACCAGCAGGTCCTTGCCCTGTACCAGTTCCACCCCCATCTCACGTGCCAGGAACATATGCTCATAGTAGGCGGAGTTGTAGACGCCGGGTGTGAGGAGAACGATGCAGGGGTCGGCAACCCCGGTGGGCGCGAACTCGGCCAGGGTTTTCCGAAGCAGCTTACCGTACTGCTCGATACCACAGACCCTGTGCATTCGAAACAGGTTGCGCATGCTGGTCTTCAGTGCACGACGATTGGCCAGCATGTACGAGACCCCGGAAGGCACACGCAGGTTGTCTTCCAGAACCATGAAACCGCCATGGGTGCGAACGAGATCGGTGCCGCAGAGAAAAACGTGGATGCCCAGGGGTACCCGCAACCCGCGCATCTGGGTGCGATACTGCGGGCAGCCGTAGACGAGGTCCGCGGGGACGATGCCATCGGAAAGGATTTGTGCAGGCTCCTTCGCATAGATGTCCGCGAGAAAGAGGTTCAGGGCATGCAGTCTTTGGCGCAGTCCCTGCTCGATCTGTCCCCACTCGCCGGCATCCAGCACCCTGGGCAGCAGGTCGATCGGGATGATGCGCTCTTGCGCACTTTCATCCCCGTACACGGAAAAGGTGATGCCCTCGTGCAGAAACGACTGCTCCGTCCTGTCCTGCAAGGCCGCAATGTCGGCACTGGACATTTTGCCAAGATGTTCCCAGAGTGCCTTGCAATGTTCGCGCGGCACGCCAGTGGCTGAAAACATCTCGTCATAAAAGGCGGCATTGACCTCATAGTTCGAAAAAAGCGAGGCGGGTTCCGCCGTGTCATGTGCGCCGGTCGTGAGATGGGCTTTGGGTTCCCTGTTCATTCTCATGTCCCTGGGAGGTTTTTCTCTGTCAAGCCATTATAATTTATCGCGAAATAGGGGTCACAGGACGTACCCGCACGCATTGCAACTGGACACATCCCGAAGCCTTGCCATCGCGAAATCAGTCATGATGCGGACAAGCAGGTATACTTGCACCTGTACTGGTATTCCATAACGGCCTCAGTCACGCATTACAGTTCATTTGGCCCGTCATACACAGCTGGATACGATTTAATGTTCCAACCCCTCGAGCTCTTTATAGGTTCACGCTATTTGCGTGCAAAAAGGCGAAATCACTTCATTTCATTCATCTCGCTGATTTCCGTGCTCGGGATTGCACTCAGCATCATCGTGCTGATTACCGTACTGTCTGTCATGAACGGCTTTCAGCATGAGGTCAAGCACCGGATTCTTGGGATGACCTCGCATGCGACCGCACTCGAGATGAACGGTACCCTGCGGGACTGGCGGGGGCTACAGGACAAGCTCAGGGACAATGACGAGATCAAGGGCTCCGCACCCTATGTGCAGGCCCAGGGCATGGTGGTCAGCGGCAGGCGCCTGACCGGCGCCATGCTCAACGGGGTCGACCCCGCGCTTGAAGGAAACGTCTCGCGGATCGGGGAGCTGGTTCTGAACGGTGACCTGGGCGTGCTGCATGCCGGCGAATACGGCATCTTGCTGGGCGAGGACCTGGCCGACTATCTGCGTGTTGGAACGGGAGACAAGGTCTCCGTGCTGACCCCGGAGGCGAATGTCACCCCGGCAGGCATCGTGCCAAGACTCAGGCGTTTTACCGTGGTAGGCATCTATTCCGTGGGGGTGCCACAGTACGATCGCAATACGGCGGTCATGCACATCGAGGATGCCAAGCGCCTGTTTCGCCTGGGCGATGCCGTATCGGGGCTGCGTCTCAGGTTCGAGGACCTGTTCGATGCACCCTTGATTACCCAGGGACTGCGCACCCAGTTGGGCAAGGAGTACTGGGTCACCGACTGGACCCAGCATAACAGCCAGTTTTTCCGTGCCCTCAGGATCGAGAAAATCATGATGGCCATCATCCTTTCCCTGCTGGTGCTGATTGCCGCGTTCAACATCGTCTCCGCACTGGTCATGGTGGTTACCGAAAAGCAAAGCGATATTGCCATTTTACGCACCCTCGGGGTCACGCCGAAAGGAATCATGAGTATATTTGTCATCCAGGGCACAGTGATCGGCCTGGTGGGGACCCTGTTGGGGGCCATCTTCGGGCTGTTGCTGGCCGCCAACCTAGAGGCCATTATCGCCTGGATCGAAGCCTATTTCGGGATGCGGTTCCTGTCCGACAATATCTATCCCATCAATGACTTGCCCTCGAAAATCGACTCCGTGGATGTCGCTCTCGTGTGTACGCTGGCCTTTGTGCTCACCGTACTGGCGACCATCTACCCCGCATGGAAAGCTTCACGCACCCAGCCTGCCGAGGCGTTGCGCTACGAGTAGGGATCATGGCCGAGGTTCTGCAATGCAAGTCACTGGTGCGCACGTTCGCGAGCGGCCCGTTGCACGTACAGGTGCTCAAAGGGGTGGACCTCAGCGTCGAGACCGGTAGCCGGCAGGCGATCATCGGCGTATCGGGCAGCGGCAAGAGCACGCTGATGCACTTGCTTGGCGGCCTGGATACCCCGGATTCGGGCAGTGTACAGGTCTGCGGGCGGGACATGACCAGTCTCTCGGATGCAGAGCGCGGGCAGTTGCGAAACCGTTCACTGGGCTTTATTTACCAGTTCCACCACCTGCTGCCGGAGTTCACCGCCGTGGAGAACGTCGCCATCCCGTTGCTGTGGCGCCGCTGGCCGGCATCAAAAGCACTCGGTCAGGCCCAGGATTTCCTCGCCAAGGTGGGCATGTCTTCGCACATGAAGCACAAACCTGCTGAACTCTCCGGTGGAGAAAGGCAGCGCGTTGCGATCGCCAGAGCCCTGGTGACCAAGCCGAAGGTGGTGCTTGCCGATGAGCCCACCGGGAATCTCGACCAGAAAAATGTCGAACAGGTGCAGCAGCTGATGCTTGAGATGTGCAGGGAACTTGGCATGGCCCTGGTCGTCGTGACGCATGACCCGGGCGTTGCGCAGTCCATGGACAAGATCTATCAACTGACCGACGGCCGGCTGTCCGTGGTCTGAGCCGCACACCGTCTCTGGATACCCCGCAGGCCATGTCTACGAACGTTCCCCGCACAACCAGCTGGCAGACCTATTCCCGCCTGCTGGGCTATACCTTCTCCAAGTGGCCGTACCTGCTGCTTGGCTCGGTGTCCCTGCTGGTGTTCTCGGGGCTGGATGCGCTGACCGTGTACCTGCTTGGGCCCTTTATCGATGGCGCTTTCGTGGACAAGAATTACGATGAGATCAAGTGGATCCCGGCAGTGCTGTTGGTGGTGATCGTATTGCGGGGTATTGCGAATTTTACCGGCACCTACTACATCGGCTATGTGGGCGCGTACGTGATCAAGGCCTTGCGCCAGCAGATGTTTGACCGGCTGCAGTTTTTGCCGGCCCAATACTTCGACTACCAGGCCACCGGAAGCCTGTTGTCAAAATTCTCCTACGACGTCGAGCACGTGATCGGGGCTGCCTCGAAAAGTCTCCGCAGCTTGGT
>JAPOYL010000007.1:23061-88415 GCA_026706595.1 Gammaproteobacteria bacterium
CAGCTTGGTGGAAGATACGTCCAAGATCATTTTCCTGCTCGGCGTGATGGCGTACAACAACTGGAAGCTGACCCTGATTTTCCTGGTGGTGGCGCCGATTATTGCAGCGGTGGTCGGCTATACCAGCCGCCTGTTCAGGAAGTACAGCACACGCATCCAGCGATCTGTAGGCAAGATCACCCACATCGTTGAGGAAAGCATCACCGGACACCGCATCGTCAAACTGTTCGGCGGGCAGGACTATGAAATTCGCAAGTTCGGGCAGGCCAACGAAGGGTACCGCCGTTCCTACCTGAGGAAGGTCATGACCAAGGCGGCCAGTACCCCGGTGATCCAGATGCTGGTCGGCTTCGTACTGGTGGTGGTGCTGGCCGTGGCCGCCCGCCCGGTGATGGCGTCCGGGGAAAGTGCAGGGGAGTTTGTGGCCTTCATCGTGGCAATGGTCTGGATCCTGACCCCGGCAAGAAAGCTCACCCTGGTGAACGAGATCCTGCAGACCGGCATTGCTGCAGGCGAGAGCGTGTTTGAGCTGATCGATACGGAAAAGGAACAGGAGTCCGTCGGCAGAACCCTCAAGACCTCCCAGGGGAAGATCGAGTACAGGGGGGTAGGCTTTAAATATCCTTCCCGGGAAGAGCAGGCGCTGTCTGACATCAACCTGAGCATTGAGCCGGGGGAAACCGTCGCGTTTGTCGGCCGGTCCGGCAGCGGCAAGAGCACGATCGTCAACCTGTTGCCCCGGTTTTACGATGCAGACCAGGGCAGCATTCTTGTCGATGGCACCGATATCAAGGAATTCAGCCTGGCGTCCCTGCGTGCGCAAATCGCCTTTGTGAGTCAGGAAGTCGTATTGTTTAACGATACGATCGCGAACAATATTGCCTATGCGAAAAATGTGAAGTCCGACGACGAGCAGGTGCTGCAGGCTGCCAGGGCCGCCCGAGTGCTGGAGTTTACGGACAAGCTGGCCGAAGGGCTGGATACCGAGGTCGGAGAGAATGGTGTCTTGCTGTCGGGAGGCCAGCGCCAGAGGATTGCGATTGCAAGGGCCCTGCTCAAGGATGCCCCGGTGCTGATCCTGGATGAGGCGACCTCATCACTGGATTCAGAATCGGAGAAATACATACAGGCGGCCCTTGAGGCCCTGCAAAGGGACAGGACGACATTGATCATCGCCCATCGCCTGTCGACTACGGAAAAAGCGGACCGGGTCGTAGTGATGGACAAGGGCTGTATTGCAGAGATTGGCAGGCCCCAGGAACTGCTGGAACACGACGGCGTATACGCCGGACTGTACAAGCTGCAGGCGCGCGATGTCGCCGTGGATTTGTAGAGGACTTGGGACCTGTTTTGTGGCACTGAACTTCGATCCTGAAAAGGTCTGGTATTCGAACAGCGTGCTTTCGGTCCTGCTGTTACCCCTGTCCTGGCTGTTCCGGGTGATCGTTGTCCTCAGGCGGGCGTATTACCGGTTAGGTCACCGCGTGCGCAGCACATCCTCGGCTTTTGTGATCGTGGTGGGCAACATCACGGTGGGAGGCACCGGGAAAACCCCGTTTCTGATCTGGCTCGCCAGCCAGTGCCGCAGGCGTGGACTGAAGACCGGCATCATTACCCGCGGCTACAAGGGTAGGCATACCACCCCGGTGGCTGAGGTCGGTGCGGACAGCCGGGTAGAGGATGTCGGCGATGAGGCACTGCTGCTGGCAAGAAAGACTGCATGTCCAGTGGTGGTAGGGGCCGATCGGGGCCAGGCACTGGCTTTGCTCGAACAATCCATCCGCCCGGATGTGGTGCTATCGGATGATGGGCTTCAACATTACGCGATGGGCCGTGATTTCGAGATCGCGGTGATTGATGGCGAGCGGGAATTCGGCAACGGCCGATGCCTGCCCGCGGGGCCATTGCGTGAGCCACCGTCACGCCTGCAAAGCTGCGACCTCGTGGTGCGAAACGGGCATGGCGACCCGAACAGCTTGTATTTTGAAGTAGAGCCGGAAGAACTTCTTGCATTGAACTTGCGCGAGGGACGAAAGCCCTTGCAGGAATTCAGCGGGCGCACAGTGCATGCCGTGGCAGGAGTGGGAAACCCCGGGCGTTTTTTCAGGATGCTCAAGCGGGCGGGCGTTGACATCATCGAGCATGCCTTTCCGGATCACCACGCCTATGTGAAAGCGGACCTTGATTTCGGGGATGATGCACCGATACTGATGACCGAAAAAGACGCCGTAAAATGTGAGACTTTCCTTGACAGCGACATCTGGTATCTTCCCATAATAGTGCAGGCCAACGTGGCCCTGGAACAGCGCATATCGACTCTGATCGAAGGAATCCCAATTGCAAAAACAACTGCTTGATATTCTGGTTTGCCCGGTGACCAAAGGGCCCTTGAAGTACGACCAGGAAAAGCAGGAGTTGATCTCCACTTCTGCAAAGCTCGCCTATCCGATTCGAGACGGCATCCCGGTCATGCTCGAAGATGAGGCCAGGCCACTCAGTGGCGAGGAATACGAGAAGTACAAGAGCCAGTAGTGCCTTAAGCGGTTCAAGCACTCTGTATCCGCCAGCCTCTTCTTATGGATTTCAAGGTAGTCATCCCGGCACACTACGCATCGACCCGACTGCCGGGCAAAGTGCTGCTGATGGTGCACGGCAAACCCATCATCGAGTATGTCTACAGGAATGCATGTGCGAGTGGCGCAACGCAGGTCCTGGTCGCCACGGACGATTCGAGAATCGCAGAGGCGGTACAGGCCTTTGGAGCCGAGGCCTGCCTCACTTCAGCAGAACATGCGTCCGGTTCGGACCGGATTGCAGAGGTCATACAGCGCAATGCCTGGCCTGAGGAAACCATCATCGTGAACCTGCAAGCGGATGAGCCGATGATGCCGGCAGAAAATGTAGCGCAGGTTGCAGCCAATCTGGGCAGTCACCCGAGGGTCGACATTGCGACCCTGTGTGCCGAACTTGCGGGCGAGCATGAGGCCGGTGACAGGAACATCGTCAAGGTTGTTCATGACCGTGACAACATTGCTACCGGCTTCAGCCGGAACATGGAGACCTTTGAAAAATCTGCCGATCAAACCGTCTATCGTCACTTGGGGATCTATGCCTACCGTGCAGGCTTTTTGTGCAGGTTCACCCAATGGCCGAGGTCGCGGCTGGAAAAAAAGGAGTCGCTGGAGCAGATGCGAGCCTTTGAGTACGGCAGCCAGATTCATGTGGAGATGTGCCGGTCGGCACCGGGTATCGGAGTGGATACACAGGAAGACTACGAGGCCTTGCTGCAGGTTATGTAAAGCCTTTATCCGTTTACGAAGCCCGATCGACGTCGGTGGTTCAAAAAACCGGATCAAGCGATAGAAGCAATCGTTCGCCAACCCCATGGGGAGATCGGTGAACAACACCGGCAAAGCTATTGTTCCACGCGCCACCCTTCAGCAACGACCAGTGACCTGTGGTCAATTGCTGGATCTGCCGGTTTGCTTGGATGGGAGGCGCCAAGGCTTCAATATCGGCAAAAGCAGCCCAATCGACATCGCTGTTAGGAATCCATTCTGTGCCCGCTCCGCTGAGCGTGATCAACATACGGCAAGGCACATGATCCACATGAAATCGTGGGCACATAGGTGTGCTCAGTGCCTCGAGTCGAACACCGACCTGTTCACAGTCCACAAGCTCGCCTAACATTTCGCTGGCCTCAGCGATTTGATCGAGCAGTGCGGAACGTACGTCGGCGTCGAGTGCTGCCAACATCTCACTCGCCGGGGCTTGGGGGTCATCTGCAGGCTGGACCCATTGTAACTGCGGAACCTGAAGCGAGCGGATCAATCGATTTGACAGGACTTCACAGGTGCGCGCTTGTCGACGTGTAACACTGACGATTTCCACATCCTCATCATAGTATCGCTGCAAAGCCGTCCAGTTGATCACTGACTACCTGTCGCATCAGACGTCTGCCTCCAAATTCTAGTTATATTATAACATACCAATACCTGACGAGGGTCCAAATCCATCCCGCCGGGTATAGCACGAGTGCACCTTAATCCCCTAACAAGGATCCAAAAGAATTGTTGGCACACGGCGCTACGATTGATCCGTTAGACCGGCACTGGACCGTATTGGCCGGCTTGGATGAAACGAGCGCTGTTTCGACAGTGGCAAAGGGGTTTGGTTGGCTGCAAAGGAGGGCAGTGTCCTGCCAGGCATCTATTTGCCCGACACTGCGCAGCATGCACTCACGCCCGGCCTGAATTTTCTGCGGACAGCAGAACAGTCGCAGGGCCGTTCAGGCGTCCCCAGCCAGCTTGGAGGCCAGCCCAGTATAGCTTGCGGGTGCGAGGGAAAGCAGCCTGGCTTTTTCGTCCTCCGGGAGTTCCAGTGAACGGATGAAATCCTCGATCTTTCGGGCATCCAGAGACCGGCCACGTGACAGCTCTTTAAGCTTCTCATAGGCTCCATCAATCCTGTGTTTCCGCATGATAGTCTGGATGGCTTCTGTGAGCACCTCGAGGTTGCTGTCGAGATCTTCACGTACCCGGTGTTCATCCACCTCGAGTTTTCCCAGTCCCCTCAACAGTGACCGATAGCCAATCTCGCAGTGTGCAGCCGCCACGCCGAGGTTGCGCAGTACCGTCGAGTCGCTGAGGTCACGCTGCCAGCGCGAGATCGGAAGTTTTGAAGAAAAGTGACTCAGCAGGGCATTGGCCACTCCGAAATTGCCCTCGGCATTTTCAAAATCGATCGGGTTGATTTTATGTGGCATGGTGGATGAACCCACCTCGTTCTCGATCATTTTCTGGGCGAAGTAGCCAATGGAAATGTAGGCCCATGCATCCCTGCACAGGTCGATCAGGATGGTGTTGGTCCTGCGCAGCGCGTCGCAGTACTCGGCGATGCAATCGTGTGGTTCAATCTGGGTCGTAAAGCGATTCAGGTTGAGGCCCAGGTTCTCGGCAAAACCGGCCGTAAGCGCTTCCCAGTCGACATCCGGGTAGGCTGCCCGGTGCGCATTGTAATTCCCCGACGCACCGTTCATTTTGGCCAGCAACTGGACGGCGTTGAAATGGTCCAGCTGCCCCTGCAAGCGTGCATGTACATTGGCAAATTCCTTGCCCAGGGTCGTTGGAGACGCGGGCTGACCGTGGGTTCGCGAGAGCATCGGAAGGTCTGCCAGTTCATGGGCGAGGGCCTTCAGTTTCGATGCGATACCCCCGATGCCGGGCGCAAGAACCTGGATTCGAATCTCGTCCAGCATCAATGAGTAGGCTGTGCTGTTGATATCCTCGGACGTACAGGCAAAGTGGATGAACCCGACTTGGTCGCGCAGTTCTTCGTGCGAGTCCAGCTTGTCTCTCAGGTAATATTCGACGGCCTTGATGTCGTGATTGGTCTGGGCTTCGATTTCCTTGATCGCTTGCGCTTCGTCGATGTCGAAATCCTGGACGATGCCGTCGAGGAATGCGCCTGCAGACGAGGACAGCGGTGCCGCTTCTGGGATTTCGGTACTCTCCGACAAATGCTTGAACCACGCCACTTCCACTCGCAACCTGTGCTTGAGTAGTCCGTACTCGCTGGCAATCTCACTCAGGCGCTCCGTCTTGTTTGCGTAGCGACCGTCAACGGGGGAAATCGCTGTGAGTCGACCGGCGGGGTTCATTTTGGAATTCGCAAATCCATGCATCGGCAGTACAATCATGCGAGTATACTACAATCCCCATGCCTGACCGCCGGAAAGCTAACCAGCCTCAACCGCTACGCTGCAACGTATTCAATACCCACCTGACCGGAGATCTTCAATGACTGATTCGAATTTTCGTACTGAAAAAGACAGCATGGGTGAGCTCAATGTGCCGGCGGATGCCCTGTACGGTGCACAGACCCAAAGGGCCGTGGAAAACTTCCCGATCAGCGGGTTGACGCTTCCGAATCCTTTCATCCATGCACTGGGCCTGATCAAGGCCGCGTGTGCACGCGCCAATGCTGAGCTTGGACTCCTGGACAAGGACACGGAATCGGCCATATGCAAGGCGAGCCTGTCGGTCGCCGGTGGAGAGTACGATGCGCATTTCCCGGTGGACGTGTTCCAGACCGGGTCGGGCACCAGCACCAACATGAACGTTAACGAGGTGATCTCCCGACTGGCAAGCTCCCTCGCCGACCAGCCTGTGCATCCGAATGACCATGTCAACATGAGCCAAAGTTCCAATGACGTCATTCCTACTGCCATTCATGTCAGTGCATGCCTGCAGATTGAACAGGCACTCAAGCCGGCGCTCGTGCACCTGGTCAAGGTGTTGCGCGAGAAAGCCTCACAGAACCATGCGCAGGTCAAGACCGGCCGTACCCACTTGATGGACGCCATGCCGGTCACGCTTGGTCAGGAGATCGATGCCTGGGCTCAGCAAGTGGAGTACGGCATCGAGCGTATCGAGCACACCATGCAGCGACTTCGCCAGCTTGCACAGGGCGGAACCGCGGTAGGCAGCGGGATCAATGCGGCGCCCGAGTTTGCAGACCGGGTCGTGCAACAGCTCGTCGAGCTGACCGGGTATCCCTTTGAATCCAAACCCGACAAGTTTGAAGGTCTGGCTTGTCAGGACGGTGCAGTTGAATTGAGCGGGCAACTGAAAACGCTGGCTGTCAGCCTGATGAAAATATCGAATGATCTTCGCTGGATGAACTCCGGACCGCTAGCGGGTCTTGGGGAAATTTCATTGCCTTCCCTGCAGCCCGGCAGCAGCATCATGCCGGGCAAGGTGAATCCGGTCATTCCCGAAGCGATGAGCATGGTATGTGCCCAGGTGATCGGAAATGACGTGACCATCATGGTTGCAGGGCAGTCAGGCAATTTTCAATTGAACGTGATGCTTCCGGTGATCGCCCATAACCTTTTGCAGAGTATCGAGCTGCTTGCCAATGCCACCCGGGTTCTTGCTGACAAGGCCATCGAGGGATTCAAGGTGAACGAGGACGCGCTGCAAGATGCGTTGTCCAAAAACCCGATCCTCGTGACCGCGCTGAATCGCATCGTCGGCTATGAAAAGGGTGCAGCGATTGCCAAGGCGGCATACGCGTCAGGCAGGCCCGTACTTGAGGTCGCAAAGGAGATGACTGACCTGGATGAGGCGCAGCTTGAGCGCCTCCTCGACCCTGCGCAACTGACCCGGGGCGGGATTCAGGAGTAAGCCGGGCTGAAATGCTGTGCTGATGCGGGCAGTCTATGCTGCCAGCTGGCGTAGCACATAGTGCAGGATGCCACCATTTTGGTAGTACTCCACTTCCTGCGGCGTATCGATGCGCACCACCGCCTGAAAGGATTTTTCGTTCCCTTCCTCATCGACGGCTGTCACCGTCACAGACTTGGCCTGGCCGTTCTGCAAGCCGGTGATACTGTAGGTTTCCCTGCCCGAAAGCCCCAGGCTTTCGGCGGTATCTCCCTGTGCGTACTGCAGTGGCAGGATGCCCATGCCCACCAGGTTGGACCGATGGATACGCTCATAACTCTCGGCAATCACTGCGCTCACACCGAGCAGGTACGGACCCTTGGCCGCCCAGTCTCTGGATGAACCGGAGCCGTATTCCTTGCCGGCCAGTATGATCACCGGGATGCCGTCTTTCTTGTAACGCATGGCTGCATCATAGATCGAAGTCTGTTCGCCAGACGGGAAGTGAATGGTGATGCCTCCCTCTGAACCGGGCGCGAGTTTGTTGCGCAAGCGAATATTGGCAAACGTACCCCGCATCATGACGTTGTGATTTCCACGGCGTGAGCCATAGGAGTTGAAGTCGGCTGGAATTACCCCCTGGTCTTGCAGGTATTCTCCGGCCGGGCTTTCCGTGGCGATGGCGCCTGCCGGTGAGATATGGTCCGTCGTGACCGAATCACCCAGGCAGGCCAGCACGTGGGCGCTGTGGATGTCACTGACATCTCCAACAGAGCGTGTCATGCCCTGGAAATAGGGCGGGTTGGCGATGTAGGTGGAATCTTCCCAGGGAAAAAACTGGCTCTGGTCTGCCTCAAGATGGTTCCAGTTGTCCTCGCCGCTGTACACATCGTCATAGCATTGCACGTACTGCTCAGCGGACAGGAAGTTTGCCACGGTGTCTGCAACCTCCTGCTGGCTAGGCCAGATATCCTTCAGGAAGACAGGCTTGCCGTCCGGGTCCTGTGTGAGGGGCTCTTGATACAAGTCAATGTCCATGCGACCGGCAATGGCGTAGGCGACTACCAGGGGAGGGGAGGCCAGATAGTTCATGCGCACCTGGGCATGTACGCGGCCTTCGAAGTTTCGGTTTCCGGAAAGTACCGATGTCGTGATGAGGTTGTGCTCCTTGATCGCTTCGGCAATCGGCTCCGGCAGAGGGCCCGAGTTTCCAATGCAGGTGGTACAGCCATAGCCGACATTATGGAACCCGAGTTTCTCGAGATCGTCCATGACCCCGGCATTTTCCAGGTACTCGGTGACCACCCGTGATCCGGGGGCCAGCGAGGTCTTAACCCACGGTTTGACCTGTAGCCCCATTTGCGCGGCTTTCCTTGCAACCAGCCCGGCACCCAGCATGGCGCTCGGATTGGAGGTATTGGTGCAGGATGTGATGGCTGCGATGACGACAGCGCCATCGCTGAGGGTAACTGATTCCCCGTTTACCTGGACATCCACACTGCCTGTACTCTGGATGTTGCGCTCCTCCTGCAGGGCCGTCTTGTCTCGCAGGAACATCGGCTTGGATTCTCTTAGTGCAATGCGGTCCTGGGGGCGGCGGGGCCCGGCTAGGCTGGGTACCACCGTTCCAAGGTTCAGTTCGATGTGCTCGCTGTAATGGGCATCCTCGCCCGTCCCGCCGCGCCACATGCCGGTCGTCTTGGCATACGCCTCGACTAGTGCAATCTGCTGTGCACTGCGTCCTGTGAGTTCCAGGTAGCGGATGGTTTCCTGGTCAATGGGGAAAATGCCGCAGGTCGCGCCGTACTCGGGTGCCATGTTGGCGATTGTGGCGCGGTCTGCCAGCGGCAGACCATCAAGACCCTTGCCGTAGAATTCAACGAACTTCCCGACCACGCCATGCTTGCGCAGCATTTCAACTACGACAAGCACCAGATCGGTCGCCGTTGAGCCTTCCGGCAACTGGCCGTCCATCCTGAAGCCGACCACCCGGGGGATCAGCATGGAAATCGGCTGATCCAGCATGGAGGCCTCGGCTTCGATACCACCGACTCCCCAGCCCAGTACGCCGACCCCGTTGATCATGGTGGTGTGCGAGTCTGTACCGACCACCGTGTCCGGGTAGGCCTGTAGTACACCTGCATTTTCCCTGGAGAAAATGACACGCGCCAGGTACTCGAGGTTGACCTGGTGCACGATCCCCCTGTCAGGCGGGACAACTTTGAAATTTGAAAACGCGTTTTGCCCCCACTTCAGAAAATTGTAACGTTCGCGATTGCGGTTGAATTCGAGAGCTGCATTCAGGTCGAAAGCCTGATCAGAACCAAAGTGATCGACCTGCACGGAGTGGTCAATGACCAGTTCCGCAGGTTGTAGAGGATTGATTTTTTCCGGGTCTCCCCCCAGCGACTTCATGGCATCGCGCATGGCCGCCAGGTCGACCACGGCAGGGACTCCGGTGAAGTCCTGCATCAGCACGCGCGCAGGCCGAAAGGCAATCTCGTTTTCAGGGTTCGCAGCAGGGTCCCAGTGCAGTATTGCCTCGATGTCCTCCCGGGTCACGGTGCGGCCATCTTCGCAACGAAGCAGGTTTTCCAGAAGGATCTTGAGGGAATAGGGCAGGCGGGCAGACTCCGGCAGTTCGCCAACGTTAAAGATCTCGTAACAGTCCCCATCTACAGTAAGGTTTGAACGGGTACCAAAACTATTGTTCATGCAAACTCCTCAACGTTCGTTGCCGGGATGAGCCCCTGAAAAAAACCGCAATTATCTGGTATTTCTGTACTGCAGGTAAACTCAAACAGGTCAAAATTTAATGCAGGCCCTCTTTTTGCAGGGCCTTGATGTTTTTGAGAATCGAGGCCCTCCCGGTCACGAGAGACAAGCGGTTACCCTGTGCATGCCGCCACAGGGCAATGGCCCGTATGGCAGCAAGCAAAAGTGCGCGAATCATGCTCGCATACTCGTCTAAATTCAAATAGCTCGGGCTTCCCTGGATGATCACTTTGGGTCCCAGGGGGCTGATGTGTGCCTGATACATCCTGCCAAGGTCCTGTGCCAGCTCGGAAATCGGGGTGTGTTGCGGATCGTACAGCGTTGCTATGCAGCGGATCTCGTCTCCGAGTGCACGTGTGACCTGGGTATCCTCGAGCAACTTGCTTTCGAGGTGCATCAGGCTGACGGCATGGCGTGCTCGCTCTATGGTGTCTTTATTATTGCGGTTCACCGCGTTCTCGGACAGCATGCGCAACCCGAGCGTCAGGTTTTGCGTCACGCCATAGACCTCCAGATAGTGATCCGCATCAATCTTGAGAACGCTTTCCAGGGTTGCAGGCAAACAGGAGTGGGTCATATTTCCGTCCCGGGCTACCTGCTGGGTCAAAGCCAGGGCCTGATAAAGACCGGCAAGTGCGATGGTCTGGTCTCGGGTCACTGAAAACATGGGGAGTCCTGCATGATGCCGACACTAGGCTTCGCGCCCGACGATGATGCCTCCTCCGAGGCACCGGTCCTGCTTGTAGAAGACGACGCTTTGTCCCGGAGCGACCGCCCACTGGGGCTCGGCAAAGGAAACTTCGTAGCGGCCGTCTTCGCACATGCGGATCGAGCAGTCCTGGTCCGGTTGGCGGTATCGTATCTTTGCCGCAAGGTTCTTCATGTCGGATGGTGGTCCACCCGAAATCCAGTGGATCGTTTGAGTGAAGATGCGCGAATGGAACAGGGCAGGGTGTTGTTTTCCCTGGACCACGTGCAGGGTATTGGATTCGATGTCCTTGTCGGCAACATACCAGGCCCCCTCGGGCAAATGCGCCTGTCCACCGATACCCAGGCCCTGGCGCTGGCCGATCGTGTAGAACATGGCACCCTCGTGCGTACCCAGGGCTTCCCCCTCAGGCGAGAGGATCGGCCCCGGCTTGGCCGGCAGGTACCGCTTCAGGAAATCCCTGAATTTTCGCTCGCCGATGAAACAGATCCCGGTGCTGTCTTTCTTGTCGTGCACCTTGAACGCCTGTGCCCTGGCGATCTCGCGCACTTTCGACTTGTCGATACCACCCAGGGGAAACAGTGACTTTTGCAACTGATCCTGCTTCAGGGTATGCAAAAAGTAGCTCTGGTCCTTTTGCCTGTCATGGGCTTTTCTCAGGCAGGTGTCTGAGGGACTTGCCTCACAGCGTGCATAGTGCCCAGTGGCAATGTAGTCGGTGTCCAAGTCCAGGGCGTGGTCCAGGAAGGCCCGGAACTTGATTTCCCGGTTGCAGATAACATCCGGGTTGGGCGTTCTGCCAGCCTGGTACTCGTCCAGAAAATACTGGAATACGCGATCCCAGTATTCACTTGAAAAGTTCACCGTGTGCAGGCGGATCCCGATCCTTTCGCATACCTGCCGGGCGTCCTCAAGGTCGACCGCTGCCGAGCAGTATTCCTCATCGTCGTCCTCTTCCCAGTTTTTCATGAACAGGCCTTCAACCTCAAGGCCCTGCTCACGCAAAAGCCAGGCGGCTACGGAGGAGTCGACACCGCCGGACATGCCTACCATTACTTTGTTCATGTCACTGCCCGTCGGGGGTGGGTCGTGTGCTCACCAGGTCTGCTGAATCGTATGGATAAGGTCCAGGTCATAACGGTTGCCATCCAGATAATCCCGAACGCTGTGGGTGACCATGGTGCTTCGGAGCCTGTGCTCTGGCAAGTCAAAGATGGTCTCGGCGCTGTACCAGCCCGCGTGCAGGATTCCGTCATCAAGATCTTCATGGACACGCTCACTGCTGCACTCACCGCACAGGGTAAACCGCAAAAAGGTTTCATCCAGGTGCGGATGCTTCCAGCAATAGATACCGACCAGCGCGGCAGGATAAAATTCCCACCCAGTCTCTTCCAGGGTCTCTCGCTGGGCTGCCTCGATCAGGGTTTCCCCCAGTTCCCAATGGCCTGCTGGCTGGTTGAAAACCTTGTATTCCTCGACTTGCTCCTCGACCAGAAGGAATTTTTGCTCACGCTCGATCACGGCTGCGACCGTCACATGTGGATGCCAGCTCATCGGGACTTCATCTAAAACTGAATAAAAAGATTGGTGTATAAATACTTGATAAGTATATATTAATCTGTGGAAATTTAAATGTATCTTCAAGCACAGTATAGCAGCGAATTATACTCTGGCTGTACTTCAAACACGGAATTTCGTGCGGCTTGGATGAACCGGAGCAGGATGTGCAGTGTCTGAAATTCATGCGCCAGGCTGTTCCTTCAGGACACGGTTAAGTGCTGGCCAGCTACTCGCTATACTATTCATACTTGAAATCGTTGAAGACCGGTCATGGCTGAACAAGATCAAATTCTGCGCGAAGACAAGGCGGCCGTAAAAGAAGCGAAAACCCGAAAGCCGCCAATGTACAAGGTGGTATTATTGAATGATGATTACACACCCATGGAATTTGTTGTGCACATCCTTGAGAACTTCTTCAAGATGGACCGGGAAAAGGCCACCCGCATCATGCTCCATGTGCACACCCGGGGAAAAGGTGTTTGCGGGGTGTATACCCGTGATGTGGCAGAGACCAAGGTGGCACAGGTGAATGAGTATTCACGCATGAACAACCATCCGTTGCTGTGTGCGATGGAAGAGACATAGCTGAACCCCATGTTGAACAAAGAGCTCGAATTCACACTGAACCTTGCCTTCAAGGAAGCCAGGGAGAAGCGTCACGAATTCATGACGGTCGAACACCTGCTGCTCGCGTTGACTCAAAACCCGACGGCAGCCAAGGTGCTGCGCGCGTGTGGCATAGATTTGGCGAAACTCTCCAGGGAGTTGTCCGAGTTCATTCAGAACAATACCCCGCTGCTTCCCGATGAGGATGACCGGGATACGCAGACGACGCTTGGCTTCCAGCGCGTGCTGCAGCGCGCGGTCTTCCATGTCCAGTCCTCCGGAAGAAAAGAAGCAGAAGTGACCGGCGCCAATGTGCTGGTTGCGATCTTCAGTGAACAGGAATCCCATGCGGTTTACTTGCTGGGACAGCATGATGTCGCACGTCTGGACGTCGTGAACTACATCGCACATGGAATCTCGAAAGTTTCCACGGACCTCGACAGCGAGGTTGCCGTCGATCCCGAAGTGGACGTGCGCAAGGATTCACAAGGTCCGAAGCCACTGGATTGTTACGCCGTTAACCTGAACCAACTGGCGACAGAGGGAAAAATCGATCCGTTGATCGGGCGCGACAATGAAATCGAACGTACCATACAGATCCTGTGCCGGCGCAGGAAAAACAACCCGCTCATGATCGGTGAGGCCGGCGTGGGCAAAACGGCGATCGCCGAGGGCCTGGCCAAGAAAATTGTCGATCAGGAGGTGCCGGACATCCTGAAGGATTACACGATTTATGCCCTGGACCTTGGGGGGCTGGTTGCCGGCACGAAGTACCGGGGTGATTTCGAGAAACGACTGAAAGGGGTGCTGAAGCAGCTGAAGGAAGAGCAGAACACGATTTTGTTCATCGACGAGATTCACACAGTGATCGGCGCGGGCTCGGCATCCGGGGGCGTGATGGATGCCTCCAACCTGATCAAGCCGATGCTGGGCTCGGGCGAGCTGAAATGCATAGGCTCGACGACCTACCAGGAATTTCGCGGCGTGTTTGAAAAGGATCGTGCCCTGGCCAGGCGATTCCAGACCATTGATATAGAAGAGCCCAGTGTTGAGGAGACCTACCGGATCCTTAAAGGTTTGCGCAGCCGATTTGAAAAGCATCACGGTGTGAGGTATGCGGAGAAGGCATTGCGGGCTGCTGCCGAGCTGGCAGCGAAATATATCAATGACCGGCATCTGCCGGACAAGGCCATTGACGTCATTGATGAAGCCGGCGCGAACATGAACCTGAGGCCGAGATCCTTGCGCAAGAAGATGATCACCACCAAGCAGATTGAAAGCATTGTGGCCAAGATCGCACGCATCCCTTCCAAGCATGTGAATTCCAGTGATACGGAGGTGCTCAGAAATCTGGAACGGAACCTGAAGCTGGTCGTGTTTGGTCAGGACAATGCAATTGGTACCCTGTCGGCGGCGATCAAGATGTCCCGTTCGGGCATCGGCAACGAAGACAAGCCCATCGGTTGCTTTCTGTTTGCAGGCCCGACAGGCGTGGGCAAAACAGAGGTTACCCGCCAGTTGGCCATCATCCTGGGAATCGAGCTGTTGCGTTTTGACATGTCTGAATACATGGAGCGGCATACGGTTTCACGCCTGATCGGTGCACCGCCGGGCTATGTGGGGTTTGACCAGGGCGGCCTGTTGACCGATGCGGTGCTGAAGGCCCCTCATAGCGTGTTGCTTTTGGACGAGGTAGAGAAGGCCCACGCAGATGTGTTCAACCTCTTGCTGCAAGTCATGGATCATGGTGTGTTGACCGACACGAATGGTCGAAAAGTGGACTTTCGCAATGTCATACTGGTCATGACCACCAATGCCGGGGCCCAGGAGATGAGTCGGGCCAGCATGGGCTTTACCGTGCAGGACCACCAGGCAGACGGTATGGAGATTATCAAGCGCACCTTTACCCCCGAGTTCCGAAACCGTCTGGATGCAATCATCCAGTTTGATTCCCTAGACAAGGAGACAGTACTTCACATTGTTGACAAGTTTATTGCACAACTGGAGGCACAGCTGGAGACCAAGAAGGTGGAGGTCCAGGTCGAGCCGGATGCCAAGACCTGGATAGCCGAGCGTGGCTACGATGTGAAAATGGGTGCCCGCCCCATGGAGCGGGTCATACAGGAGCATGTCAAGAAACCACTCGCAGAAGAGATCCTGTTCGGGCGCCTGGAAAACGGCGGGAAAGTGATTGTGCGCACCTGTGAGGATGGACTCGAAATTGACTATCCCGAAAAAGTGCTCAACTGAACATATCTTTATAAGACCCCGAAGAACCGGTACCCCCTGATACAGCCATGCTGCCCGGCGCGCGCGCTTGGGTATGCCGGTGGTGCCATCTTTCTTGCTGCGTATATCTGTATCTGGATGTAGATGTACATTCGGTATTGGTATATAAGCGCTCTGGTGTATTCGTGACCTGCAGGCAGTCTGATCGCGCAGGTCGTGGCATGCACAGTAGCAGGCGTTTCCCCGGACACGCCTGAAAATCCTTAGCCATCAGCCCGTATATCCGGCGTGGCAATGGTTGACAGGCCCGGGAACAGTCGACTGCGTACGTGCAGTTTTTTTGAAAATTCTTGATCAAGTGTTATCTAAAGCCAACAAAATAAAACTGGTGATCTTCGATCTGGACGGCACGCTAATTGATACCGCCCCGGACCTGGCATACAGCATGGACCTGGTCATGCAGGAGCTGGAATTGCCCAAACAGGGCGTATCGAAGGTCCGCAGGCACATCGGCAATGGCGTGCGCAGGCTTGTTGAGGACGTCATGTCCTCGGAGTTGCAAAACGCACCCGACAAGGAGGCCGTGGACAAGGCCCTGGATGCATTTATCGGGCATTACCACGAACATCTGGTGCGCCAGAGCCGTCTGTATCCGGGTGTCGGCAGGTGCCTGCAGGGGCTTCACTCTTCCGGTATCAAACTTGCGTGTGTCACAAACAAGGCCAAGGCCTTTACCGACCCCCTGCTGGCGCATTTCCAGATCGACGAGTATTTCGATCTGGTACTTTCAGGAGATTCCCTGCCGAAGAAAAAACCGGACCCATTTCCGCTCACGCATGCCTGTCAGCAATTTGCAGTCGAGGTTGCAGACTGTGTCATGGTGGGGGATTCCAGCAACGACATACTGGCCGCACGGAATGCAGGGATCCGGTCCGTGTGCATGAGCTATGGTTATTCAGATGCAGAAACTGTGAAGCAGCTCAAGCCTGATGTGGTTCTCGACTCCTGTGCTGAATTGATGGACCTGCTGTAACGCTGCGTTCCGGGTTGCTGTCAGAAATACTCAGACATGGGTCTGTGCTTTTGCAAGCACGAAGTTCTTGAACGATTCGGCGGCGATGGAAAGCCGTTTGCCTTTCCGGTATACGATGTACCACTGACGGACAATCGGAAAAGAGCGCACATCCAGAACCTTCAGCCGGTCCAGTTCCTTTTCCAGCTCGATGGTATGCAGTGAGACGATACCCAGGCCCAGGCCAGCCTCAACGCTTCGCTTGATTGCCTCATTGCTGTTCATTTCAATCGAGCTGATGAGCTTGAAATTTTTCTTTTCCATGAAGAACCGCTCCATGGCCACGCGTGTTCCTGAGCCAACCTCACGCATGATCAACGGGTCGTCTTTCAACTTTCTCAGGGGAATGTCCTTCTCGCCCACCAGGGGATGACTGGGAGGGGCGATGACCACCAGGGGATTGTCCATGAAAGGTTCACCGATCAACTCCATCTCGTCGGGCGGGGATCCCATCAGTGCAAGGTCGGATTCGTTTGCTTCAAGTTTTTTCAGCAGTGTTGCACGGTTTGTCACATCAAAGCTGACTCGAATACGCGGATACTGCTGACAAAATTCGGATAGCAGGCGTGCCGCAAAATTGTTGACGGTGGATGCCACGGCAATTTGCAGCAGGCCACCCTCCGTTCCCTTCAGGTCGTCCAGTTCTTTCTCAGCCTCGCTCACCTGATTACGGATTTCCGTGCTGTAGCGAAGCATCAATTTTCCGGCCTCTGTGAGATGGATGCTTTTTCCCAGTTGCTCATAGAGGGGTATGCCCACCACATTTTCCAGCTGCTTGACCTGCATGGATACCGCGGGCTGGGTGAGAAACAGTTCTTCGGCGGCATGCGTGAAGCTCAAATTCCGTGCCACGGCTTCAAATACCTGCAGTTGGCGAAATGTGATATTCATCAATAGAAACTTATGTGAGTTTATGAATACTAAAAAACTCATGATGAAATTTTACCATAAATAGAAGCTTATTTGACCTTGCGATACCTGGTTATACATATGGTTTCAAACGGGTTATGACAATCCTAGGGACTTTAAATTAATAAGTAATAATTTATTAATATAATAATTATTATTTAGTATTAATTATCTATAGAAGTGATAGTGTTTACAGCCAATGTCGCTCACGGCTGGTCTGAATTCTTTTGACTCCGTATCAAGCAAGAGGGGGTAAGAATGCCAGCCCCAAACCAGTCGTAGCGGCCTCCAATCGACACAGTACGGAGAGTTCACAATGCCAAAAGTCATCTCAGCATCTGACCGCTATAAAGCGGGTGTCCTGGAATACAAACAGATGGGTTATTGGGAGCCCGATTACCAGCCCAAGGACACGGATCTCATCTGTGTGTTCAGGATTACCCCGCAGAGCGGGGTCGATCCGGATGAAGCTGCAGCCGCCGTGGCCGGGGAATCGTCCACCGCAACATGGACGGTGGTTTGGACGGACCGCCTGACCGCCTGTGAACTGTATCGTGCGAAGGCCTACCGGGTAGACCCGGTGCCCAACTCTGAAGACCAGTATTTTGCGTACATCGCCTATGACCTTGACCTGTTTGAGCCAGGGTCAATCGCGAACATGACGGCATCCATTATCGGGAATGTTTTTGGTTTCAAGGCGCTGAAATGCCTGCGCCTTGAAGACATGCGCATACCGGTCGCGTACATGAAGACGTTCCAGGGCCCGGCCTCCGGGATTATCGTCGAGCGTGAACGGCTGGAAAAGTACGGCCGTCCCTTGCTGGGCGCTACGGTGAAGCCCAAGCTGGGACTTTCAGGGCGCAATTACGGGCGCGTGGTGTATGAAGCCCTGAAGGGCGGGCTGGATTTTACCAAGGATGACGAAAACATTAATTCACAGCCCTTCATGCATTGGCGGGACCGGTTCTTGTATTGCATGGAAGCCGTCAACCGGGCACAGGTGATGAGCGGTGAGGTCAAGGGACATTACCTCAACGTCACGGCGGCAACGATGGAAGACATGTATGAGCGCGCCGAATTTGCCAAGAGTCTGGGGTCCGTGATTGTCATGATCGACCTGGTCGTGGGCTACACGGCCATTCAGTCGATGGCAAAGTGGGCGCGTGGCAACGACATGATCCTGCACCTGCATCGGGCAGGGCACGGCACCTACACGCGTCAAAAATCTCACGGCATCAGTTTTCGGGTGATTGGCAAGTGGATGCGCATGGCCGGGGTCGATCACATACATGCCGGTACTGTGGTCGGAAAGCTCGAGGGTGACCCGCGCACGGTAGCCGGAATCTATGATGTTCTTCGTGAAACCTACAATCCGAAAAACCTGGAGCATGGCATATTTTTTGATCAGGACTGGGCCTCATTGAACAAGACCATGCCGGTGGCATCCGGTGGCATTCATGCCGGGCAGATGCATCAGCTTGTGCATTATCTCGGCGAGGACGTCGTGCTCCAGTTTGGCGGAGGCACGATCGGCCACCCGATGGGCATCGAGGCCGGCGCTACGGCAAATCGCGTTGCACTTGAGACCATGATCCTGGCCAGGAATGAGGGCAAAGACTACATCAATGAAGGCCCGGAAATCCTGCAACAGGCGGCAAAGTCCTGCAAGCCCCTGCAGGCAGCACTCGATACATGGAAGGACATCACGTTCAACTATGAGTCGACCGACACGCCAGACTTTGTACCCGTTGCCACTGCGGTGGCCTAATTGCAAGGAGTACCGCCATGCGCATTACACAAGGGACCTTTTCTTTTTTACCCGAGCTCACGGATGAGCAGATCAAGAAGCAGGTCAAGTACTGCCTGGATCAGAACTATGCGGTGAACATCGAGTACACGGACGACCCGCATCCAAGAAATACATATTGGGAAATGTGGGGCTTGCCCATGTTTGACCTCAAGGATCCGGCCGGCGTGTTGATGGAGATCAACGAATGTCGAAAGACATACCCCAACCACTACATTCGGGTCGGTGCGTTCGACAGCGAGCGCGGTACGGAAAGCCTGCGTATCTCGTTTATCGTCAATCGCCCCTCTCACGAACCCGGTTTTCGCCTCGAGCGTACAGAAACGGACGGGCGGTGCATTCGTTACACCGCGCATTCCTACGCAAGGCTGAGCGAACCGAGGGGCGCTGACAAGTGAGTGAGTCCGGTTTGAAGCCGATCGACGCTCCTGAGAAAAAAGCCTCCGATGAGGAGGTGATTGACCTTCACGGTGAGTACGAGGCATCCAACGTGCAGGATGTGCTTGACAGGTTGGACCGCGAGCTCGTCGGGCTGCATCCGGTCAAGACCCGGATCAAGGAAATCGCCGCACTGCTGCTGGTTGACCGTGCACGCAAGTCATTCGAACTCACATCGGAAACGCCCACCCTGCACATGAGTTTCACCGGCAATCCCGGCACCGGAAAAACCACTGTAGCCATGCGCATCGCAGAGATTCTGCATTGCCTGGATTACGTGAGGGAGGGCCACCTTGTCTCTGTCACCCGCGATGACCTGGTGGGCCAGTACATTGGGCACACGGCGCCCAAGACCAAGGAGGTCATCAAAAAAGCCATGGGTGGTGTGCTGTTCATTGATGAGGCCTATTACCTGTACCGGCCGGAGAATGAACGCGACTATGGCCAGGAAGCCATCGAGATCCTTCTGCAGGTGATGGAAAACAACCGCGATGACCTGGTCGTCATTCTGGCGGGCTACAAGGAACGCATGGATACATTTTTCCAAAGTAACCCGGGGTTCCGCTCCCGCATTGCTCATCATATCGACTTTCCGGACTATTCTGCCGATGAACTGCTGGAGATTGGCCAGTTGCTCTTGGGGCAGCAAAACTACTGCTTGAGCAAAGCGGGCGAAAAGGCATTCAGCGAGTACATCGATCTGCGCATGAAATTGCCCCAGTTCGCCAACGGTCGCTCAATACGGAATGCACTGGACCGGGCTCGCCTGCGACAGGCCAACCGCCTGTTCAACAGTTCGCTCTCGCGAAAATTTGTCAAACAGGACCTGATGACACTTGAGGCCGAAGATTTTTATGCGAGCCGCGTGTTCGCTGAAGGCGAGTTGGACAGGGCCCAGGTTTTTTCGATCTGAAACTTTGAGTTTTGCGCCTGCCTATCGTGACTGAATAATTGTCTGAAAGTTGTGGAGTTTCTATGTCATTGATCACCTTGAGACAGTTGCTGGAGCATGCTGCTACGGAGAACTACGGTGTACCGGCCTTCAATGTCAACAACATGGAACAGATCCAGGCGATCATGCAGGCTGCCGATGAAACAGACAGTCCAGTGATCCTGCAGACTTCAGCTGGAGCGCGCAAGTACGCCGGCTCCAGCTTTTTGCGTCATCTGATCGAGGCATCCCTCGAGGCCTGGCCGCATCTCCCCGTCGTCGTCCACCAGGACCACGGTGCATCGCCTGCAGTCTGCCTGCGTTCGATTCAGCTCGGTTTCAGCTCCGTGATGATGGACGGGTCGCTTGGAGAAGACATGAAGACCCCGATGTCATTTGAATACAACAGGGATGTCACAAGCGAGGTGGTCAGGCTGGCTCATGCCTGCGGTGTTTCAGTGGAAGGAGAACTGGGCTGCCTGGGATCGCTGGAGACCTGCCAGGCGGCGGAAGAAGACGGTTCGGGCGCAGAAGGAACCCTTACCCGCGAGCAGTTGCTGACTGACCCGGATGAGGCCGTGGAGTTTGTGCGGCACACCAGCATCGATGCGCTGGCGCTGGCCATCGGCACAAGCCACGGCGCCTACAAGTTTACCCGTCCTCCAACCGGAGAGATTCTTGCAATCAGCCGAATCAAGCAGATTCACGAGCGGTTGCCGGACACCTACCTGGTGATGCACGGGTCTTCTTCGGTACCGCAGGAGTGGCTCAGCATCATCAACAACTACGGTGGCGACATGGGCCAGACCTACGGTGTCCCGGTGGAAGAGATCCGCGAGGGGATCAGCCACGGTGTGCGCAAGGTGAACATCGATACGGATTTGCGCATGGCAAGCACCGGGGCGGTTCGAAAGTTCTTGAGTGAAGATGCCAAGAACTTTGACCCCCGCAAGTTTTTGTCCGAGTCGACCCGGGCCATGAAAGAAATCTGCAAGTCCAGGTTCGAGGCTTTTGGTTGCGCGGGAAAGGCGTCGCTTGTTAAGCCCATCAGCCTGGAGGTCATGACTGCACGTTATGAATCGGGGGAACTCGATCCCAGAATCCATTAGTGAAGTACGGATGCAAACGTTGAAAACACATGATGCAGCGACTGTGAGAGGAGAGTAGATGTCCGCCAAACATCCAATCATTGCGGTTACAGGATCTTCAGGCGCGGGTACCACGTCTGTAAAGAGTGCTTTTGAGCACATTTTTATTCGGGAAAGTTTTTTCCCCTGCCTGATCGAAGGGGACAGTTTCCACCGGTATGACCGCAGGGAAATGGAAACCGAGGCAAAAAAGGCCCTGGGCAGCGGTGAGAATTTCAGTCATTTTGGTCCGGAGGCGAACCTTTTCGAAGAACTGGAGCAACAGTTCATAAACTATGGCAAGTCTGGTACATGCAAGGTGCGCAAGTACCTGCACGATGAAAGGGAGGCGCTTCCGTACGATCAGGAGCCCGGTACGTTCACGGACTGGGAAGATCACAGGACGGAAAGCGATCTGCTTTTCTACGAGGGGCTGCATGGCGGTATTGTGAACGAGAACGTGAATGTCGCAGCCCATGTGGATTTGCTGATCGGTGTTGTACCTGTTGTGAACCTGGAATGGATACAGAAGATCCATCGGGATATTGCCGAACGGGGCTACCGGCCTGAAGTCGTGACGAATACGATTTTGCGAAGGATGTATGACTACATCCACTACATCACACCGCAATTTTCCAGGACCGATGTCAATTTCCAGCGCGTTCCGACAGTGGACACGTCCAATCCCTTCATTGCTAGGGATATCCCCACTCCGGACGAAAGTTTCGTTGTTATACGGTTCAGCAATCCCAGGAAATTCAACATAGATTTCTGCTACCTGCAGGCGATGATCCAGGGATCATTCATGTCGAGAAGGAATACGATCGTGGTTCCTGGCGGGAAAATGGGACTGACGATCGAACTCGTCTTTGGTCCGGTCATCGAGAAAATCGTGCAGAAGTCCAAGGCCTTGAAAAACAGGATGAGAAGGAAAAAGCCCGTGTATCAGACCGTCAGCGTGGTGTAGTAAATCAAGGCTGTTTTCTGATCGGGGAACATTGTCGATGCTGCCGTGGTCATTATAGACATGGGGCATCTAGGGAAAGTGAGGTAATAGTTATGCCGGGTTTACCTTTGTTTTTGAAACGGTTGTCAAGACACAGTTCGCGTTTGGGACCTGCAAGCGCCTCCTCGCACACATGCAAAGCACTTGAATTGCACGCGCCGCTTGAACTGGACAGCAACGATGCGCTTGCAGTGATGGCCTACAGCGAGGCCCTGGAAACCATGGCGATCAAAAATGAACTGATCGATGCATTGCTTGTTGAGGAAATGTCACACGAAATTGACAGGTACCGGGAAACAAGTGAATCGGCAGATTCCAGAAGTGTGTCCAAAGCACTGCTTCCCAAGGCCAAAGAGGTGATCCATGATTACTATGTCTCGACGACGAAGGACACCGTCAGTCACGAGGATACCTATCGTCAAGCCCACGAGACCTTTGATGTTGATCTGCTTCAGTCGCTGACACACACCTACGCGAGGACCTTCATCAGGCAATACTACTGTCCCCGGCACTGAGGGGCGGTCTGTTTGATGGGGGTGGCGCAGCAGGCACGGGCGTCCTGCGCTCGCTCAGCAAATCATTTGCCGCGGTAGGTGATCCTTCCCTTGCTCAGGTCATAGGGTGTCATTTCCACAGTCACTTTGTCACCGGTAAGAATCTTGATGTAATGTTTTCGCATGCGGCCGGATATGTGTGCGGTAACTACGTGGCCGTTTTCGAGTTCAACGCGAAACATCGTATTCGGTAAGGTTTCGACAACCGTACCTTCCATCTCGATGTGGTCTTCTTTTGGCATTCTGCTCCCAGAGGGTCATAGCGGTGACGCCATTATTATGCAATTAAAAAATAAAACAAGGCTTGGGGAATATTTAGTACAATTCGGTGACCCAATCTCCCCAGCACAATACTATGGACTTCGCGTACATCTTCCCTGGTCAGGGATCCCAGTCGATCGGCATGATGAAGGATTTGAGTACGCAGTACCCCGAAATCAAGCAAATCTTCGAACAGGGTTCGGATGTCCTACAACTGGACTTGTGGAAGCTGGCCACGCTTGGGCCGGAGGAAGAACTCAACAGAACCGAAAACACACAGCCTGTCATGCTGTGCGCCTGCATGGCCGTGCACGCGATCTTCCATGAATGCTTTTCTGCCACGCCACGCATGCTGGCCGGACACAGTTTCGGGGAGTATACGGCCCTGGTCTGCGCCAAGGTGTTCAATTTCGAGGCGGCACTTCCTCTTGCAAAATTCCGGGGACAGGTCATGCAGCAGGCGGTTCCCGAAGGGCAGGGCGCGATGGCGGCCGTGCTCGGTCTTGAAACCGAGGTCCTGAATGAGATCTGTGAGCAATCCACCTCGGAAGAGGAGGTTGTGGAGGCGGTGAATTTCAATGCACCGGGACAAACCGTACTTGCCGGCAGCCAAAAAGCCGTCGCCAAGGCATTGCAGGCCGCAAAGCAGGCGGGAGCCAAGCGCTGTGTCCCGCTGCCCTTGAGTGTGCCCTCGCACAGTACCCTGATGAAACCCGCAGCCGAACAGTTGCGTGATTATTTGCAGGACGTCGACATGCATGCCCCACAGCTTGAAGTCATTCAGAATGTCGATGTCTGCTCATATTCCGGTGAAGCGGAAATCAGGGACGCGCTGTACCGACAGCTGTTCAACCCGGTACGCTGGGTGGAAACGATCCAGCACATGGTTTCCAGCGGCGTGAAGGTGCTGATCGAGCTGGGTCCCGGCAGGGTGCTGACGGGTTTCAACAAGCGCATAGACCGCAGCGTGACAGGCTATTCTGTCCATGACATCAACAGCTTCGACCGGACACTTGAACAACTGGATGCACTGGCTTCCACGGGGCAGGCATGAATAACCAAGTAGCCCTGGTGACGGGCGCAAGTCGGGGAATTGGCAAGGCGATCCTGCATGCCCTGGCAGCACAGGGGCTGGAGGTGATCGGCACTGCAACGACGACAGCCGGTGCACAAGGCATCGATGCCGAACTCAGCAAGGCGAAGCTGAACGGAAAGGGGATGCAGCTGGATGTCACGCAGGCAGATTCCGTCAATGCTTTGCTCGAGGAAATCAAGGCCAGTCACTCGCCACCCTGTATTCTGGTCAACAATGCCGGGATCACACGGGACAGCCTGCTTTTGCGAATGAAGGATGAGGACTGGGACGCGGTAATCAATACGAATCTTTCCTCGATTTACCGGCTGACCCGTGCATGCCTGCGGGGCATGATGAAAATGCGCAACGGACGGATCATCAACATCGCCTCGGTTGCGGCCATGTCCGGCAACGCCGGGCAGTCCAACTATACGGCCTCCAAGGCAGGAGTGATCGGCTTCACCAAGTCCCTTGCGCGCGAGGTGGCATCGCGTGGCATTACGGTGAATGTCGTCGCTCCGGGATTCATTGAGACGGACATGACCGCAGAACTCAATGAGTCACAGCGCGAGCATGCCATCGGGCAGATTCCCGCAGGACACATGGGTACGCCGGAAGATGTCGCACATGCCGTGTGTTTTCTGGTTTCAGCAGGCGCTGCCTATATCACGGGTGAGACGATTCACGTCAATGGTGGCCTGTACATGGGCTGACGCACACCGAAGATATCTTCATTTTAATTTAATTATTGTATTTAAGCTATTGTTATTGCTTGACTTAAAGGATTCGGTCCGGTGCAAACAAGCAATAGGCATAGTTGCCGATGTGGTAAAGATGGCACCGGGATATTCTTTTCAATACAATAATTGCCCGGTCCGGACTCGGGCCGCACAATTTTTGCAAAGAGGAAGCAACCGCTATGAGCAATTTTGAAGAACGAGTTAGGAAAATTATTGTAGAGCAGCTAGGAGTGGGTGAAGACGACGTCTCGGATGACGCATCATTTGTAGATGACTTGGGTGCAGACTCTTTGGATACGGTCGAGCTGGTGATGGCTTTGGAGGAGGAGTTTGAATGTGAAATCCCCGACGAAGAAGCGGAAAAAATCACCACTGTGAAACAGGCCATCGATTACGTCAGCTCGCATCAGTAACTGCCTGCATGCAATTGTGCAAGGCAAACCTCCCTTTCTCCACCTGACCGCATGAGATAAAAACTATGGTGTCTCGGCGACGTGTTGCAGTGACCGGGTTGGGTATCGTGTCCCCCGTTGGTTCGGCGACTCAAAAGGCATGGGAAAACATCGTCGCTGGCAACAGCGGGATTTCCAACATCGACTGTTTTGATGCGAGCGAATTTTCTGTGCAGATCGCGGGGCAAACCCGGGATTTCAATGCCGATGACTATCTGTCAAAGAAAGACCAGCGCAAGATGGACCCTTTTATCCACTATGGAATTGGTGCCGGTGTCCAGGCGGCAGAGGATTCCGGTTTTGAGGTGACAGAAGAGAATGCGGATCGTATCGGGGTGGCCATTGGAAGCGGCATAGGCGGGTTGCCGGGTATTGAAAAAAGCAACGAAGCGTACCTGGAGTCCGGGCCAAGAAAAATTTCTCCGTTTTTCGTTCCCAGCAACATCATAAACATGGTCTCGGGAAATTTGTCGATCATGCGGGGCTACCGGGGACCGAACATTTCGATCGTCTCTGCCTGTTCCACCGGCACGCACAATATCGGGGATGCTGCCAGAATGATTGCCTACGGCGATGTGGACATCATGATTGCCGGAGGGGCCGAGATGGCTACCTGTCCACTGGGTGTTGGAGGGTTTGCCGCTGCCAGGGCACTGTGTGCTTCTCACAACGAAGACCCGGAAACGGCCAGCCGCCCGTTCGACCTGGATCGTGACGGCTTTGTACTGGGCGATGGGGCAGGTGTCCTCGTGCTGGAAGAATTCGAGCATGCCAAGGCACGTTCTGCAAGAATCTACTGCGAGCTGGTCGGATACGGCACGAACAGCGACGCATACCACATGACCTCACCGGCCAAAGGAGGACACGGGGCTTCGAAATGCATGCAGAATGCGCTGCACGATGCGGAACTCAATCCCGTGGATGTCGACTATATCAATGCGCATGGCACCTCGACCCCGGCAGGCGATATCGCCGAGACCGAGGCAATCAAGACCACATTCGGTGAGCATGCCAGCCAGCTGGCGATCAGTTCGACCAAGTCCATGACAGGACACTTGCTGGGTGCGGCCGGCGGCGTTGAGGCCTTGTTCAGCATCCTGGCGGTATACCACGGTATTTTGCCTCCCACCATCAATTACGACACACCGGATCCGGAATGCGATCTGGACTATGTCCCGAACGAGGCGCGCAACAAGCAGGTGGACATTGCATTGTCCAACTCGTTTGGTTTTGGTGGCACCAACGCGACTGTAGTTTTCAAAAAGGTCTAATACTTGGAACCTGACAGCGCAGGCAAAGTGGCTGCACTTTGAACGATGCTGTGTCAGGGATCTTGAAATGCAGGCGCCAACCATCACAGTCAACGGGCAGGCATGCGAAAACATCACTGTCCTTGACCGGGGTCTGCTTTATGGAGACGGCCTGTTCGAAACCATGGCGGTGCGCCATGGAAGCATACGATTCCTGGAAGATCATCTGCATCGTCTTCAGACCGGGTGCCAGGTACTGGGCCTGACCGACCTCGACCTCGACACCTTGAAAAAAGAGGTGGCCCAGATCATCAGTACCGACAAGGAATGCATCATCAAGGTGATCATTACGCGGGGCACGGGTGACCGGGGTTATCGTCCTGTGCACCAGGCATTGACCCGGATTGTCCAGAAATTTCCCTGGCCGGTGTTCCCGCAAGCTTACCAGGACCCGGGTATTGACATCACGCTGTGCAAGTTCCGCCTGTCCCATCAACCCAGGCTTGCGCAGATCAAGCATCTGAACCGCCTTGAGCAGGTGCTTGCACGCAGTGAATGGGAAGATGAATTCCAGGAAGGACTGGTTTGCGACATGCAGGACCATGTCATCGAAGCCACTGCAAGCAATGTGTTTTTTGAGGCCAATGGCGGCCTGGTCACCCCGGACCTCAGCCAGTGCGGGGTTGCGGGGGTATTGCGCGGGCAAGTCATCCGTTACTGCCAGCGTCACAATGTCGAGCTCTCGGTTCGGGCTGTCAGCCTTGGGGAAGCGGAGGAAATGGATGCGATGTTCGTATGCAACTGTATCATTGGCATATGGCCGGTGAAACGCTTCGATTCCCTGCAGTTTTCCAGATCTGAACTGACCGGCAGGCTGATGTCCGTGTTTAACCACTGAAGGACGGATGATGAATTCAAATTACGGGCTGATTGCAGTTGTCTTGTTGGCCTTGATCGTGCTGACAGCCTACTTCAAAGACTATGCGGAACGTCCGTTATCCGTTGATTCTGAGCAGGTGGAACTGGTGATTGTCCCGGGTACAAGCTTTCGGGAAGTGACCCGGCAGCTCCACGAAGCCGGCATCATTTCAAACCGGTGGAGCTGGGATACCTACGCACGCATCAGCGGCGCAGCCCACGAGATCAAGGCCGGCGAATACCTGCTTGTGAGGACGCTAAGCCCGCGACAACTGCTGCATAAGCTGGTGCAGGGAGAGGGTACACAGTTTGCCGTGACCGTGATTGAAGGATCGACGTTCAAGCAACTCTGGGAAGCCGTCCAAAAGAATGACAAGATCACCAAGACCGTATCCTCACCGGAAAAATTGCTCACCAAGCTGAATCTGAAAAGCAGTCATCCCGAGGGGTGGTTTTTCCCCGACACCTATCGTTTCTCACCGGGCGTGACCGACGTGCAGTTTTTCCAGCATCTGGCACAGTACATGCAGTCCGTACTGGATGAGGAGTGGGCAAAGAAAAAGCCAGACCTCCCGATCCACACCCAGGAAGAAGCCCTGATCCTGGCTTCCATCATTGAAAAGGAAACCACGGTGGATTACGAGCGCGCCATGATCTCCGCCGTTTTTACCACCCGCCTGAGACGCGGCATGCGGCTGCAAGCCGACCCTACGGTGATTTACGGGATGGGAGATGCCTACGACGGCAACATCAGGCGCAAGGACCTGAAAAAGGATACACCTTACAACACCTACTTACACAAGGGTCTTCCTCCTACACCGATTGCACTTCCAGGCCGTGCCTCCATTGCTGCCGCATTGAACCCGGCGGACAGTGAAATGATGTTTTTTGTTGCCAAGCGAGACGGCACACACCACTTTTCTTCGACCTATTCGGAACATCGCAAGGCGGTCATCCGTTACCAGCTCAAGGGCTGCAAGAACTGTTATGGTGGAGACCTCAAGAACTGAGAGGCCAGACAAGAGCATGGCGGACACCAGTCAAACATTGCGTGGCAAATTCATAACTTTTGAGGGCACGGAAGGTACGGGCAAGACGACGCAGATCCAGTGCTTGGAGGAATACCTGCATTCGCGGGGTCTCAATGTCCTTGTCACGCGTGAGCCTGGCGGTACCCGGGCAGGAGAGCAGATCAGGACCGTGCTGCTGGAGCAGACTGAAGTGCCGCTTGATGCGCGAACAGAACTGTTGCTGATGTTTGCGGCGCGTGCGCAGCATCTTGAAGAAATCATTTACCCGGCACTGCGCGATGGTGCCTGGGTTCTGTGTGACCGGTTTACGGATGCAAGCTATGCCTACCAGGGCGGTGGGCGCGGTATCTCCAATTCAGACATCAAAGAAATCGAGTCGGTGGTACACCCGGGGTTCCAGCCTGACCTGACCATCGTGCTGACCTGTGCACTGGAAACTGCAATGCAGCGCGTGAGCAGCCGCGGCAAAAAGGATCGTTTTGAACGTGAGTCACAGGATTTCTTCGAGCGTGTGCATGCCACCTACCTGAAGCTTGCCGGGAGTGACCCGGAACGTTTTGCCGTGATCGATACAGAACCGGAAATCGAAGAGGTCGCATCGCGTATCCGGCAAACCGTGGATTCAAGGTTCTCTCTGTAGGCCCGGGGTGCAATAGTGGTTTATCCCTGGCTGGTGGACGCATGGCAGCAGTACCTGCACTATCTGGTCAATGAGCGTCTGACGCACGCAATTCTTGTATCCGGCCCGCCTGCAATTGGCAAACTTGAATTTTGCCGGACCTATGTTCAACGCATGAACTGCACGAACCCGGACCCGCAGGGATACCCGTGCGGGGCCTGTGATAATTGCCACCTGATCAAGGCAGGTACCCATCCAGATGTGCGCTTTATCAACATGGAAGAAGCCGACAGGTCTGAACAGATCAAAGTAGATGACATACGGGAGATCAACCGGTTCATGGCACTCAGCCGCCAACAGGGTCGGTTCAAGGTTGTTTGCATCAATCGCGCGCACAGGATGAACATCAATGCGGCCAACGCACTGTTGAAGACACTTGAGGAACCGCCACCGGGTTCAATCCTCTTTCTAGTCAGTGATCGTTCCGAGGGGCTGCCTGCAACCATCAGAAGCCGCTGCCAGATCTGGAAGTTCGGCGTGCCCGATTCCACACTGGCGCTGCACTGGCTGCAGGAAAAAGCGGCCAGTTCCGCATGGCAGGATCTGCTTGGCGCTTGCGGTGGACGACCGCTGCTCGCATGGGAGTCGCATGACAGCGGCCTTGGCAAGATACGCACTGCCTTTTACGAACAGTTGCACGCATTGATGGCCGGCAAGGAAACCGTGACCGGAATTTCATCCAGGCTCAGAAATGAAGATCCGGAAAGAATCGTCGAGTGGCTGCAAGCCTGGTGCGGTGATTTGATTCGTTGCCGCTTCAAGGAACAGCCCGAGACCATTGAAAATCCGGATGTGCTTGAAAGCCTGCAGAACCTGGCACAGCAGGCGACACCCCATTCCTTGTTTGATTGCCTGGATCAACTTACCGATTCCAAGCGTATCGTCAGCGCCTCGATGAACCAACGCCTGTTTGTCGAGAACATGCTGGTTCAGTGTCAGCAATCGCTGCAGCCGCCGTCCTTGCAGGGACGGTGAAGACCACTGCCCGCATCCCAGGCGTTCGACAATTGTGTAATGCCTGGCCTTGATCTTCTATATAATGTTAGGAGACACACCGGGTACTTCTTGAAGCAAATGAAAAAAGACTGGCTTTTGTTATCAGGCGGTGAGCAGCTCAATAGCGGGAGTGTTTCATACATAGAAGGCCTTTACGAAGACTACCTGGCCCATCCGGACTCGGTGCCTGCCTCGTGGCAGAAACTATTCAATACACTTGAGACTTTACCCCTGCAGGGTGCATCGTCCCTTGCGGATTCCGAGCGCAGTGACACGGACCTTGCGCTGGAGCTTGACCCGGATTCCTATGAGCAGTCGGTGGATGTATTTGGCCTGATCAGTGCAGTCGAGCGCATGGCGGAATACCGGGACGAGCTGAACCGCAAGCAGGTGGATGTAGTACGCCTGATCAGTGCCTACCGGTATCTCGGTCATCGACAGGCCGACATCGATCCGTTGAATGCCACCGCACGCCCCGACATTCCTGAACTTAACCCGGAATTTCATGGCCTGAGCCACAAGGATATGGACACGGTCTTTGAGACGGGAGGCATCGGTGATGTCAAGCATGCCCCGCTGAGAGAGATCCTCAGCATGCTGTCGGTGACCTACTGCGGCACCATCGGGTCAGAATTCAAACATATTACATCGCTGGAACAGAAAGAATGGATTCAGCGGCGCCTCGAGCAGTTTCACTTCGCACCTGAACTGTCCGACAAGCGCAAAAGAAGAATACTGGAGATCCTGATTTCGGCGAAATCGCTGGAGGTGTACCTGCACAAGAAGTACGTCGGTCAAAAGCGGTTCTCGCTGGAGGGAGGACTCAGCCTGATTCCAATTATCGATGAGCTGATCAAAAGCGGTGGCCGCCATCATGTCAAGGAAGTGATTCTGGGGATGGCACACCGTGGACGTCTCAACATGCTGGTCAACATCCTGGGCAAGAACCCGGAAACATTGTTTAAGGAATTCGAAGACAAGCTCGGTCCCGAGCAGGGTTCGGGAGACGTCAAGTACCACAAGGGTTTTTCATCGGACCTTGCCACCGAGTGGGGCCCGGTCCATACAGTGCTGGCATTCAATCCTTCGCATCTCGAAGCCATTAATCCCGTGGTAGCCGGTTCCGTGCGCGCACGACAGGAACGCCGTGGAGACATCAGCCGCAAGGAAGTGGTCCCGATCCTGATTCATGGTGATGCAGCAATCGCAGGGCAGGGCGTGGTGATGGAAACCCTGAATTTGTCCAAGACGCGGGGCTACAGTACGGGAGGGACCATTCACGTAGTGGTCAACAACCAGATCGGGTTTACTACCAGCGACCCCCTGGACTCAAGATCCACGCTGTACTGCTCGGATGTGGCCAAAGTCGTGCAGGCCCCGGTGTTTCATGTCAACGGGGACGATCCGGAAGCGGCGGTATTCGTTGCCCAGCTTGCTGTGGATTACCGCATGAAATACAACTGTGACGTGGTCATTGACATGGTCTGTTACCGCCAGCACGGGCACAATGAGGCGGACGAGCCGGCCGTGACCCAGCCGTTGATGTACCGGAGTATCCGCAACCAGCTTGGCGTGACCAAGAGCTACTCGAACCAGCTGGTTCAGGACGGAACAATTACACCATCCAGGGTCAAGGCACTGGAAACGAAATACCTGAACAGGCTTCAAAAAGGGCAGCGCGTATGTGGGCCCATTGCCAAGAGAGAGGAATCGCAGTTCCTCGTAGATTACAAGCCCTACCTAGGCACGGGCTGGCGTGAACCTGCGAGTACCTGCATCAGTGAAGAGCGTATCCAAAAGCTTACGCAACGGCTCACTACCGTACCCGAGGGCTTTGTGCTGCATCGCATCGTGCAAAAGATCGTGCAGTCACGAAA
This sequence comes from Gammaproteobacteria bacterium, assembly GCA_026706595.1. GTDB lineage: Bacteria > Pseudomonadota > Gammaproteobacteria > UBA4575 > UBA4575 > WTFY01. The sequence goes on from JAPOYL010000007.1 coordinate 55,230, forward strand.
GAAGATGGGCTGCGGTGAACTGCCAGCGGACTGGGGCTTCGGTGAAAATCTTGCATATGCATCGTTGCTGGAGGACGGCTACCCTGTACGCCTGTCCGGGCAGGACTGTGTACGCGGCACCTTTTTCCACAGGCATGTCGGTTTCCATGACCAGGCAACCGGAGAGGTATACATCCCCCTGCAACATGTCACCGAGGATCAACCACTGTTTTTGCCGATCAACTCGCTGCTTTCCGAAGAGGCCGTGCTGGGATTCGAAGTCGGCTACAGCACGACTGAACCGGAGAGCCTGGTAATCTGGGAGGCACAGTTCGGTGATTTCGCCAATAATGCACAGGTCTATGTGGATCAGTTCCTGAGTTCTTCAGAGGCAAAATGGCAACGGTACTGCGGGCTGGTGATGCTGCTTCCCCACGGTTACGATGGCCAGGGACCGGAGCATTCCTCTGCCAGGCTGGAGCGCTATCTGCAGTTGTGTGCCGAAGAAAATTTACAGGTCTGCATGCCGAGCACACCTGCCCAGATTTTCCATCTCCTGCGCAGGCAAATGATACGGCCTTACCGCAAGCCCCTGATCGTGATGACCCCGAAGAACATCCTGCGCGACGTTGATGCGTCTTCGCAAATCAGCGAATTCAGCGAAGGTGGATTTCAGGTGGTGATTGATGCCGCTGAAAATCTGAAAGCGAAAAGTGTCAGAAAAATCATCTTTTGCGCAGGCAAGTTGTATTACGAACTTCTGCGGGCATGTCATGAACACAAAATCACCGACATCGCCATTGTTCGAATCGAACAGCTGTACCCGTTCCCACAGAAGGAGGTGAAGCAGATCATCGGCAAGTACTCGGCAGCTCGTGAAATCATCTGGACCCAGGAGGAACCGCGCAACCAGGGTGCGTGGTACTACATGCAGTCCAGGCGTCATCTGAAAGCGTGCCTGAAGAAAAACCAGCAGTTGCGTTATGCCGGCAGATCCTACTCGGCTTCGCCGGCGGCCGGTTCCCTGCAGGTACATCGCAGACAGCAACTGGCACTCATCCACGATGCACTGGGGATTTCGAAACAGGCAGTGCGCGGCCCTTCCTTGAGGGCGGTTTAGTGGCACAGGTGTGCAGGTAAATCAGGGTGGGTGCATGAAGGTAGACGTGACTGTTCCGGAGTTGGCCGAATCGATTACTGAGGCTGTGGTGGGCGCCTGGCTGAAACAGCAGGGCGACCAGGTTGAGGAAGGGGAGCAACTGGTTGATATCGAAACGGACAAGGTGATTCTGGAGATCACGGCACCACAAAGCGGGCAACTCGTTTCCATCAGCAAACAGACCAGTGACGAGGTGCAAAGCAACGAAGTCCTGGCAGTGATCGATACCGGCAAACGTGGCTCCAAGTCTTCCGCTGCATCCGCCAAGTCCTCGACCGAAGCGGAGGCTCCCCCGGCAAAAGACGTGGCTTCTGCAAGTGCCGCAGCATCTGTATCTGCAGTGCCCGAGGCATCGCCCGAACCTGTAAAACCCCAACCTTCGAAAACCAGCCCGGCAGTCAGGAAGCTCGCTGCAGAACACGGGGTCGACCTGCAGAATGTGGAGAGCACCGGAAAGGGTGGCCGGGTAACCAAAGAGGATGTCAAGGCCCACATCCGGGCGATGGAGGCACAAGCAGAGGTTGTTCCAACGCCTGATACAACTCCGGCGACTGAATCATCCCCAGCGCCCCGGCCGGATTCCCGGGAACGGGGCAGCCGACAGCTCAGGCGCGTACCCATGACCGCGCTGCGCAAAAGCATCGCAAGACGCCTGGTAAGTGCACAGAAGCAAAGTGCCATGTTGACGACATTCAATGAGGTCAACATGAAAAATGTCATGGAGTTGCGGAAGACATACAAGCAGGAATTCGAGAAATCCCACGGGGTCAAGCTTGGCTTCATGTCTTTTTTCATCAAGGCGGTCATCGATGCGCTGAAGGCATTTCCCATCATCAATGCATCTGTAGAGGGGGATGACATTGTGTACCACGAGTACTTCGACATCGGGGTTGCGGTCAGCACCGAGCGTGGCCTGATTGTTCCGGTGATACGGGATGCCGATCGGCTTTCATTTGCCAGGATCGAAAGCAGTATTGTGGATTTTGCTTCCAGGGCGCGCGAAAACAAGGTTACCCTGGAAGAGCTTACGGGCGGAACCTTCACGATCACCAACGGCGGCGTATTTGGCTCGATGATGTCCACGCCCATCATCAACCCGCCACAAAGCGCAATTTTGGGCATGCATGCCATTCAGGACCGGCCGATTGCACATGACGGCGAAATCCAGATTGCTCCCATGATGTACCTGGCCCTCAGCTATGACCACCGGATAATTGACGGCAAGGAAGCCGTGCAGTTCCTGGTCCATGCCAAAGACATCATCGAAAATCCTGTCCGGCTTCTGTTGCAGACCTGACCAGGGTGTCCGCCATGCAGCAGTACGAAGTCATCGTGATCGGGGCCGGGCCTGCCGGCTACGTGTGCGCGATACGTTGTGCCCAGCTGGGATTCAAGGTCGCGTGTATTGACAAGTGGGTCAATGCTAGGGGCAAGCCGGCGTTGGGCGGTACCTGTCTGAACGTGGGCTGTATCCCGTCCAAGGCCCTGCTCGACTCGACCCACCATGTCCATTTTCTGAGTGAACAGGCTGGCAGGCACGGGCTAAAAATCTCCGGGCTTGAGGTAGACATCCCCACCATGCAGAAGCGCAAGGACAAAGTGGTACAGACCCTGACCCGGGGGGTCGCGAGCCTGCTCAAAAAGAACAAGGTCGACGTGTATGCCGGTACTGCGAGGTTTCTCGGGGAGCAACGAATACATGTGGGACAGCTTGATGGTCCATCCGAGGAGTTGCAGGGCGAGCACATTGTCATTGCCAGTGGCTCGAAACCGAGCACCCTGCCGGACATCGAAGTTGATAATGACCGGGTACTGGACTCAACAGGGGCGTTGAACCTGCAGGAAGCCCCGGAGAGGCTGGGCATCATCGGCGCAGGGGTCATCGGGCTGGAAATGGGCAGTGTCTGGAATCGCCTGGGTTCGGAAGTCATCATCCTGGAAGCGCTGGCAGAATTTTTGCCTGCCGCTGACCGCACGGTGAGCAAGGAGGCATTCAAGATTCTGGGTAAACAGGGGCTGGATATCCGTATGAACTGCCTGGTCCAGGGAGTGCAAGTGACCAGCGACAAGGTTGCAGTAAGCTACAGCCTGAATGGTGCAGAACAGCTCCTTGAGGTCAGCAAGCTTGTCATCGCGGTGGGTCGAATGGCCGATACAACAGATCTGGACCTGGAAGCCGTGGGTATCAAGACAAACCAAAAAGGATTCATAGAAATTGATGCACGCTGGCAGACATCCGTTGAAAATGTCTATGCCATCGGTGATGTCGTCGGCGGCGCGATGCTTGCGCACAAAGGTTCCGAGGAAGGCATGGCACTTGCAGAGCAGCTCGCCAGCCAGCACGCCCACATAAACTACGAGGCGATCCCGTGGGTCGTCTACACCTGGCCCGAAATCGCCTGGGTCGGTCGCACCGAGCAGCAGTGCAAGAGCGACGGCATTCCCTGTCGCACAGGAGAATTTCCGTTCAGGGCACTGGGACGTGCACATGCCATGGATGACACCGGGGGCCTGTTCAAAATTGTTTGCGAGCAGGACAGCGACAGGATCCTGGGGGCTCATATCCTGGGGCCGTCTGCTTCAGAGTTGATCTGTGAAGCTGTGGTGGCCATGGAGTCGGAGCTTTGTGCAGAGGATCTTGCACGAATGGTACATGCCCACCCAAGCCTGTCGGAAGGCATGCATGAAGCGGCGCTTGCAGCAGACCAGCGGGCAATCCATTTCTAGAGGCAAGCCATCGGCGCCGTGCGGAGCTAGTAGTGTCTTGTCACAGGCTCATGACAGCTTCGCAAATATGTAATAGACACCTTTACACTTTTCGTGCATTATTGGCGAGCGCTCGGTTCCTGTCCACGATCGACAGAGGCAGGCAGAAGCATTGAATGTATGGTTTCCGCTTTCATGAAGGTTATGCAGCAGATCTGATGTAATTTTAGATTTGTGCATCCTGTTCGTATTCATATCTAAAGCATTTCCCTTGAGTCTTTGTTTCCCAAAGTTTTTGTACTTTAGTTAGTCGTGCGAGTTTCACATGTAGGGCAGTATGGCCAGACAATATTTTGATCATCATCGATTGATTCGTGTGCTGGTTTCTGGGTGATGTTGATACTAACGGTACACATGCATAGGAGAAAGAATGAATATTTACATTGGTAATTTGCCTTACACCATCTCTGAAGATGAACTGCGGGAGTTGTTTGCCGCACACGGTGAGGTGAAGAGTGCAAGCATCATCATGGACAGGGACTCAGGCCGCTCCAAGGGGTTTGGCTTTGTCGAGATGCCGGACAAGGCGCAGGGTGAGAGTGCAATCAGTGCACTGAATGAATCCAACGTGCAGGGACGTAATGTCAGGGTCAACGAGGCGCGCCCCCGACCGGACAGAGGTCCGCGTTAAGCCCAGGCCCTGAACAGGGACGCTAGCCCTTTCACCCGGTTTCGGCGCTCAATTCGTGCCAGCCCGGGTCTGGCCGGAAGCGGTCTCCAAACTGTTTTTGCAATGAACCCAGGGTAGCCAGCACCTCAGCAGCTCCCCTGGAGTCAATGTATTGCATCACCCCGCCTCGAAACGGGGCAAATCCTGTACCGAAAACGATGCCCGCATCAAGAGAGTCCCTGTCCTGGACAATCTCTTCGCGGAGGCATGCGACGGCTTCGTTGGCAATCCTCGACACCAGGCGGTTCTGGATGGACGCGGTGTGCTTGGTTGATGGCTTGCGAATCGAGGAAACCTTTTTCCCCTGTTTCCATTTATAAAAACCCTGCCCGGATTTTCTGCCCAGGTTGCCCGCCTCGACCATGGACCTGAATGATTCCGGTATCCCGAACCCGTAGGCGAGATCCAGGCACTCTGCCACATGCAGGCCGATATCCAGGCCTACGGTATCGGCCAGTTCCAGGGGTCCCATCGGCATGCCAAACCGAACGGCAGCCTGGTCAATTTCGCCAGCAGGCATGCCGGCTTCTCTGAGCAGCACGGCTTCTACCATGTAGGGCGTTAGAATCCGGTTCACCAAAAAGCCGGGCGCACTCTTTACCGGTAAGGGCAGCTTGTCTATCTGCCGGGAAAAATCGATGGCATGCTGCAGTATTTCCTGACGTGTCAGCACGCCATTGACGATTTCAATCAGCGGCATCCTCGCAACCGGGTTGAAAAAATGTATCCCGACCAGTCGGGCAGGTTCTGTCAATGCATCACAGAGCTTTTCGATTTCTATGCTGGATGTATTGGTGGCCAGCAGTGCATCTTTTCTTATGTTCGGTTCAATCGAAGCCAGCAGGTCCTGCTTGGTGTTCCTGTCTTCAAATACCGCCTCAATCACCACGTCGGCCCTGCCGAGGCCGCTGCCCTGCATGTCCGGGATAAAGCGGTCCATGGCATTTCTGACCAGCAACCGGTGTTTCAACTGCCTCTTGAAGTATTGCCAGGCACGTTTTTTGGCTTGGGCCAGGCTTTCCATGCGGATATCCTGCAAGGTGACAGTCAATCCCTTGTATGCACACCATGCAGCAATGTCAGCCCCCATCACGCCTGCACCGATCACATGCACGTGACGTGCAGTTGCCGGTTCACGGCTGGCCAGGCCCTTGAGCTTTTTTGACAGCATGAAGGTCCGTACTAGATTTTTCGCTGTGCTGGTTACACTCAGCTCGGCAACAGAACTCGCCTCGTACTGCAGCATCTTGTCTTCTTCCCCATAATGCTCGGCCCAGTGATTGATCATCGCGTAAGGTGCAGGGTAATGCTCCGGTGATGCCTTTTTCGAAACCTGTCTGCGCATCTGGGCTGCCAGAACCAGTCGGGCAGGGCGGCTGTTGAGTATCTTCACAAGCTTGGGGGTCTGGTGCCCGGGCGGTCGGTCCAGCAGAAGCTTGCGCGCCGCGTTATTCATCTGACGTGCAGGTACGACGTGGTCGACCAGGCCGATTCGTTTCGCGCGCCTGGCATCGATACTGCGGCCTGTCAGCATCAGGTCCATTGCCGTGAGGGGATTCAGATGACGCAAGGCGCGTACAGTTCCCCCATACCCGGGATGAATCCCCAGTTTGATTTCCGGAAATGAAAAGCGCACAGTCGGGTCATCCAGTGCGATTCGGTAGTCGCAGCTCAGCGCGAGTTCCAGCCCGCCACCCAGGCAAAAGCCGTTGATGACTGCGACCGTGGGGCAGTACAGCTGGTCCAGTTGATCCATGATCGATTGACCCATGTAGATTTTTTCCAGCGCCAGCTGCACTTTGGTGATCTCGGTAAACTCCTTGATATCTGCACCGGCGATAAATCCCCTGGGTTTGCCGGAAGTGATTGCAACACCGGCAGGCATGTGCTCCTCGAACCGGTCCAGGATTTGCCGGAATTCGTCGAGCACCGACAGGGACAGGATATTTGTACCGCTGTCGGCAACATCCAGTGTGAGCCAGGCCAGATCCTGATCGTCCTGGTCAAGCGTCCAGTGGGTGTATTGAATGGACATGAGCTTCTTCTTACTGGAGATTTTCCACGAGTACTGCGCCGCCCTGGCCACCACCGATGCAAAGGGTGGCAATCCCCAGCCTCGCCTGGTTTCGCTGCAGTACTGTTAAAAGATGATGCACAATCCTTGTGCCACTTGCTCCCACGGGGTGACCGATGCTGATCGCCCCTCCATCCACGTTGAGACACTCATGGGGAATCTCGCCCAGCGCCGTGTCCATGCCCAGTTCATTCCTGCAGTAGTCAGCGCTCTTGCACGCTTCCATGCAGGCGAGCACCTGTCCCGCAAAGGCTTCATTGAGTTCCCAGTAGTCAATGTCGGCAAATTCGAGGTTCTGGCTCGACAACACTGTGGCCATGGCATGGACAGGACCCAGTCCCATTTGCGCAGGGTCCAGGGCTGCCCAGCCGGTGGCAATGATCCTGCCCATGGGTGAAAGCTCGTATTGCTTGACTGCCGTCTCACTGGCAAGCAGCACCCAGGCAGCCCCGTCGGTGATCTGGGCACTGTTGCCTGCCGTAACACTTCCAAATTTTCTATCGAATACGGGGGCCAGCTTTGCCAGTTTTTCCACGCTCGAATCTGGTCTCACGCCGTTGTCATGGTCGTAGAATTTGCCTTCGTGATCGTAGATGGTCACCACTTCATCGAGGTGACCGTTTTCCTGGGCATGCAGCAGGCGCTGATGACTTTGCACGGCGTAATGGTCCATCCGGGTTCTCGGGATGCTGAACCTGTGGACCAGGTTCTCCGCGGTCTGTCCCATGGACAGGCCGACGACCGGATCGTTGAGGCCCTTTTTGAGGCCGATGACCGGCACAAAAAACCCGGGCCTGAGCCTGGCCAGGGTCCGAATCTTTTGCCAGGGAGACTTGGAACGGCTCAGGTCTCCCAGCCAGTTCACCATGTGACGGTTGTACAGTACCGGTGTATGGCTCATGGACTCCGTGCCTCCGGCGAGTACCAGTTCCGACTTTCCAAGCAGCAGGCTCGTGCAGGCAGAGTCAATGGCCTGCATTCCGGATGCGCAATTGCGCTGCACGGTCCAGGCAGGCATCCGGTGTCCGCAACCCAGGCGCAGCGCAATCACGCGTGCGATATTGGCTTCGTCCGCCGCGGGCGATACGCTGCCCACGATCACTTCATCCAGCGCATCCGGCGCAAAGGGCTGGCGCATCAGCAGCGGCTGGGCAGAGAGTACGGCGAGGTCAGACGCCTGGAAGGGGCCGGGCCGCCCCTGCGCCTTGATAAACGGTGAGCGGCCTCCGTCGATGATATAGATTGCCGGCTGGGTCATGCGGCACGAGCCTCGGGGTTATGTAGGAGCCAAATCGATTATACCTATTCACAGACCAGCCTGAGTGCATGGTCGAGGTCTTCCCTGGAGGTATAAAAGTGGGGTGAAAACCGGATGCCCTGGCAACGGTGAGCGCACAGCACACCGGAGCGGAGCAGGGACCTGAACAGGGCCTGGTTGTCAGTGCCAGGGCGGCGTACCGTGAGAATACCCGATCGCCGGCCAGGGTCCATCCGACTGACAATGTCGAGTCTGTTTTCTACAGATATTTCATGCAGATAAGATATATTCGAAGATATCATATCATGTATGTCCTTGATCCCGATCTCGAGCAGCATATGCAGGCTTTCATGCAGGGCATGGATGCCCGCATGGTTCAGGGTCCCGCACTCGAAACGCGTGGCGTCTTTCGCGAGCGCCCAGTGCTGGGACTCGAAATCACCCGGATTTTCCAGCATGTGCCAGCCAAACTGGTTGAGAAGCAAGAGGTCGCGCTTTTCGGGGTTACAGTAGAACAGGCCAATGCCTTCCGGGCCGAGCAGCCACTTGTGGCCATCCGCGATGACAAAGTCCGCCGGGGTCTCGGTCAGGTCGAAGGGAATGGCTCCCAGCATCTGGATGGCATCGATGCAGAACAGGATTCCCCGGGCCTGGCAGAATTCGCTGATTCTCGCAAGGTCCATGCGCAGGCCATCGTCATACTGAACCGCGCTGACCGAGATGAGCCGCGTATTCCTGTCCACCTGGCCGAACAGGGCATCCTCCGGGGTTGGGGCCTCGTGCAGATCGACGCATCTTGCCTCGACCCCGAAGCGCGGTTGCAGGGATTGCCAGAGGATCCGGTTGGACGGGAACTCCTGTCTTGCGAACACGACGTTGTCCTGTGCTTTCCAGGGAATCCCGTACGCCACCATGGAGAGGCCTTCGGATGTGTTTTTGACCAGTGCAATGTCACTGGCGTTTTCAGCGTGAATCAGCCTCTGGCAGGCAGAGCGCAATTCGGACTCTTTCTGTTTCCATTGCAGGACTTTTTCGGTACTGTGACGGGTGTTTTCGGTGGCAAACGCCGTGACTGCCCTTGCAGTACGCGCGGGCCAGGGTGCGACGCCGGCATGGTTCAGATGCACAAGACCGGCCCGGTGCGGGAATTCATGTGCCCAGTCGCGACGCATGCAGTAGAGTAGCATGAATTGGAAGACAAGCTAAAAGCAGCCATGACCGCAGAAACATCGGAACTGGGGCAAAGGGATCTTGCCACGGTATGGCATCCATGCACGCAGATGAAGGACCACGAGTCCTTGCCCGTGTTGCTGGTCAAAAAGGCCAAGGGCGTGTGGCTGGAAGATTTCGAAGGCAACCGCTATCTCGATGCTATCAGCTCGTGGTGGGTGAATATCTTCGGGCACTGCAACGAGAAAATCAGCCAGGCGGTCCGCCGGCAACTGGAGCAGCTGGACCATGTGTTGCTTGCAGGCTGCTCTCACGAACCCGTCATTCAGTTGTCCGAACAGCTTGTCAAAATTACACCGCCTCCACTGACCCGGTGTTTCTACGCGGACAACGGGTCTTCGGCCATCGAAGTGGCCATCAAGATGAGTTTTCACTACTGGAGAAACCGGGGCCAGGCGCGCAAGGCCCGGTTTGTCAACCTCAGCAACTCGTACCATGGCGAAACCATGGGTGCGCTCTCCATGGGCGATGTCGCGCTGTTCAAGGAGGTCTACCAGCCGCTGCTGCTCGATACCATCACCGTGCCGAGTCCGGACAGTTTTTACAGCGAGCCCGGCGAGACGGCACAGGATTGTGCACGGCGCATGTTTTCGCACATGGAGGCCGTCCTGCAAAAACACCATGAGGAGGTGTGCGCCGTCATTGTCGAGCCGCTCGTTCAATGTGCCGGCGGCATGCGGATGTATGCACCGGAGTACCTGAGCCTGCTGCGCGAGGCCTGCGACCGCTACGGCGTACACCTGATTGCCGATGAGATTGCCGTGGGATTCGGTCGTACGGGCACCATGTTTGCCTGTGAGCAGGCCGGCATTGCTCCGGATTTCATGTGCCTGTCCAAGGCATTGACCGGCGGGTACCTGCCGATGTCGGCGGTGCTGACCACAGAGGGGGTCTACGAGGCCTTCTACGATGAATATGAAAACATGAACGCATTCATGCACTCCCACAGCTACACGGGCAGCGCACTCGGCTGTGCCGCGGCACTGGCCACACTGGAGATCTTCGAGGAAGAAAATGTGATCGACGCCAACCGGAAACTGAGCCAGGAACTTGCCAAGCAGTGCGCACGGTTCAACGATCACCCGAACGTCGTGGATGTCCGCCAGTGCGGCATGATCGTGGCGATTGAGCTGGCCAAGGACAAGGCGACCCGCGAACCTTTTCCCTGGCAGCAAAGACGTGGCCTGCAGGTATATCGATACGGCCTGCAACACGGAGTCCTGCTCAGGCCTTTGGCCAATGTGGTCTACTTCATGCCGCCGTATGTCATCACGACAGAAGAAATCCGGATGCTGGTGGATGTGGCCGAGCGCGGTATCGAGTTTGCCGTGAGAGGCGAAGGGCAGGGAAGATGAGCGCCTCGAACCTTCAATACGTGCCTGTTCCCTGTACAATGCGCGCTTAACATTACCTCATGTACTGCACACAATGCCCATGAAAAAACTTGTCTGCCTGAGTTCCCTGTTCCTTGCACTGGCGCTTCCCGCACACGCCGAGCGCTATCCGCTTCCTTCGGACACCAGCCCGGTCATCGGTCAGCTGACAATCACCACTACGCATCACGATGACACTTTTCTCAAGCTCGCGAAACAGTTTGGCGTGGGCTATGAAGAGATGATCCTTGCCAACCCGACAGTGGATCCCTGGCTTCCGGGTGAGGGTACGCAGGTGGTGGTACCGACACAGTACATCTTGCCGGACAGCGAGCGTGAGGGCATCGTGCTCAACCTTGCCGAGATGCGCTTGTACTACTACCCGAAAAGCCCTGAAGGCACCCCGCAATACGTGCATACCTACCCAATCAGTATCGGTCGGCAAGGCTGGGATACCCCTGTGGGGCTTACGCGGATTATCAGGAAAAAGAAAGATCCTACCTGGTATCCCCCGGAATCCATCCGCGAGGAATACAAGCGAAAGGGCAAACCGCTGGAGAGTGTCGTTCCGCCGGGGCCCGATAACCCGCTGGGCAAGTTTGCCCTGTACATGGCCCTGCCCAGCTACGTCATCCATGGCACCAATGAACCGAGAGGGATCGGCATGCGGGTGACCCACGGCTGCATACGGCTGCGCCCCGACGACATCAAGGACCTGTTTTACCGGATATCCCCAGATACACCGGTGACCATCGTCAACCAACCCTACAAAGTGGCCTGGCACCGCAACAGGCTGTACGCGGAAATGCATCCTGGAACAGAGGAGAGTAGCAAGCCGGGTTCGAATCTGACCCAGCTTGTGCGCACCATCACAGGTGCAGCGGATACCGGTAACGGCTACCGAGTGGACTGGGGGCTGGCCATGCGACTGGCCAAGGGGAAAACAGGGTTACCCACCGTTGTCGGCTTCATGCAGCCGCAGTAACGGAGATTATTTTTGAAAATCGAAAAGGCAGAAAGCAGGAAGGGCCCGCTGGCGGGCCCTTCCTCGGTAAGTCACGATAAAGCGATAGTCTATTTCGACTTCATCATGGAGTCATGAAACATGCGATCCATGCGCTCAGTGTTTGCCTCACAGCAGGCCTTGGCCGCGGCTGCATCTTGTGCTGCAGATTTGGCAGTGTGCAGCGCCTCTTCAGCCATGGCACGCACCTCTGCGAGTTCCTCAGCGGACGGTGAGGACTGACACCCTGCGGTGACGCCGACCGCTAAAGCAAAGACTGCAGAATAAAGAAGTTTCTTGGCTAGCATATTCTTGACTCCGAATAATTTAAAATGAGTTAGTGTGATTCGTAAATTGACGTATGCCTCAGCACATCGCATCTCCCATTCTGCGACCCGGAATGCCTCCAGCATTCCTGCTGCGCCAGCACGAACCACGGTATTGTAAGAAAAAACGTTACATTTACCAAGTACATTGTGGGCTCCGGATGACAGGCACAGTTGCATATGGATTCCAAGGCTTCCGGTACATTGTTCATGACAAACCCTGATCCTGCTGATGAGTCTGTTGATGCCGACAAGTAGAAGCTTGACAACAATCCGGGACCTGACCGGGAGGCACCGGGCTTTTGCTTGACATGGAAACTTCGTCCAGACCGGTCGGCTTGCCGACCCTGATTACCCTTGCGGCATTTGTAGTGGTTGTCGCCGGCATACGGGCTGCCGAGGCCGTGGTTGTCCCCTTTCTGCTGTCCGTATTCATCGCGATCATCAGCGCGCCGGTACTGCTGTGGCTGGAAAAAAACCGCGTACCGCGCTGGCTGGCCATGCTTGCCGTGCTGGGTGCCATCATCACGATCGCTGTGCTGTTGTCTGTTCTGATCGGCTCCTCGGTCAAAAGTTTTTCGCAAGACCTGCCTCACTACCAGCAGCGACTTTCCGGACAGATCGAGCAGTTCAATACCTGGATGAGCCAGCACGGCAGTCATTTGTCTATGGACACGGTGACCGGTTACCTGAACCCGGGTGCCGCCATGCAGTTGGTCGCGGATATTTTAAACGGCCTGGGTTCCGTATTCGGGAACATGTTCCTCATCATCCTGACCGTGGTGTTCATCCTGTTCGAAGCTTCTTCCATGCCCCGTAAGCTGCAGGCAGGGCTGCCGAATGCGGACAAGTCGCTGCGTGTGTTCTCGGAGATTGCGAACAATGTCAATCGCTATCTGGCCATCAAGACCCTTACCAGTGTGTTCACGGGTGTTGCAGTCGCGACTGCACTGGCCCTGATCGGTGTGGATTACCCGCTGCTTTGGGGGGTGATTGCATTCTTGTTCAATTACATCCCGACTATTGGCTCTGTCATTGCTGCCGTGCCCGCCATCCTGCTGGCACTCATCCAGCTCGGCACGGGGGCCGCCATGCTGTCTGCTGCAGTCTACGTGGTCATCAATGTCCTGATCAGCAATGCCATAGAACCCAAGCTGATGGGGCGGCAGGTCGGCTTGTCCACCCTGGTCGTGTTCTTGTCTCTGGTCTTCTGGGGCTGGGTGTTCGGGCCGGTCGGCATGTTCTTGTCCGTGCCCTTGACGGTGACGGCAAAGCTCGCCCTGGAAAGCGGGCCGCGGACACGCTGGATTGCCGTGTTGCTTGGCAGCAATGCTGAGTTTCAAAAATGAGGAGGATTCTGCCTTGAGCAACAGCAATGAACTATTTCATGCAATCGACTCCCCGTACCTGGCTGCTGTGGATGGAAGCTTTGCCGTAGCCCTGGCCCCGACCGCCCCGCCTTCGGATGCACAGAGCCCCAAGGACTATAAGAGGGAGCTGAACAGGACCATCAAGGAGTTGCAGGCCCTGCAGTCTGTGCTGTATGCCAGCGGCGCAAATGCCGTGCTTTTGATTTTCCAGGCCATGGATGCCGCAGGCAAGGATTCCACCATTCGCGCTGTCATGACCGGCATCAACCCGGCAGGCTGCAAGGTGTACTCATTCAAACAACCCTCGGACAGGGAACTTGCCCATGATTTTCTGTGGCGCACGTACGCGTGCATGCCGGAAAAAGGGCGTATTGGAATTTTCAACCGCAGCTATTACGAGGAAGTCCTGGTGGTCCGCGTTCACCCGGAAATGCTTGCCAGCCAGAATCTGCCACGTCATACCAGCCTGAAAACCATATGGCAGGAGCGGTATGAGTCGATCTGCGATGTGGAGCGGCATCTGGCCAGGAACGGTACCGTGATTCTGAAATTCTGGCTGAACGTGTCCCAGGAAGAGCAAAAGAGAAGGTTCCTGCGCAGGATCAAGAAAAAGGAAAAGCACTGGAAATGGTCGCCTTCGGATTTGCATGAACGGGAATACTGGGATGACTACATGGCGGCTTACGAGCACATGATCCGGATGACGTCCAGATCCTGGGCACCGTGGTACACGATTCCTGCCGACAACAAGCCTTTCATGCATTACAGCGTGGCCAACATCATCAAGGAGTCCCTGCAGAGTCTCGAGTTGAAATACCCCAGCCCGGATGCCGACGCGCACCAGCACCTTGCGCATGCACGCAAGCAGTTGCTGGAAGACTGACTTCTAGCCCGGAGGCCAGCTGAATGGCCGACCGGCCAGCAGGTGCAGGTGCAGATGGAATACCGTCTGGCCTGCCTGCTCCCCGTTGTTGATTGCAATCCGGTAGGCATCACCGAGTCCCAGGCTGGCCGCAATTTCCCTCGCTTTCAGGAGCAGGTGCCCGAGCAGTGCCTGGTCCTCGTCCGTGGCTTCAGCAAGCTTGGGGATCGGCTTTTTGGGGATGATGAGCACGTGGGTGGGCGCCTGCGGATTGACATCCTTGAAGGCCAGGCACAGGTCATCCTCGTAGACGATGTCTGCAGGGATTTCCTTGCGGATGATTTTGGAAAAGATGGTCTCGCTCATGGCATGACTTTAGCAGATAAGCCGAGGGTCCGTAATGAGCCCTGGAACGGGTTCAGGGTGCTATGACAAGTGGGGGCTTCTGTGCCTTGGCCCGGATCCAGTTGAGCGAATTCAAAACTTTTGGCTTGGAGACCAGCGCACGCTCAAGTTTGTATTTCCCTGGGAAATTCATCAGAAACAGGCCGATGACTATGGTGAGGATGCCTTGGCCGGGCAACACCAGCATCACCAGCCCCAGCAGGATCAAAAGAAAGCCGAACAGGTTCTTCAGTCCAAGGAGCAGCTGGATGGGTACGGACTTCCCGCCGGAAGTCTTTGACCTGCGATACTCTGCACGGAAGTAATCGGCAGGAATTTTCGTCACCAGCCAGGGAATGACTGCGAGACTCACAACGAACAGCGTCAGGGAACCCCAGGCCAGTGCGACAAATATAAATTTGAATTCGAGCAAGGATTCCAGCATATTATTCGATTAAGCCTGAAATAGCCTGACTCTAGGGCTGGGCAAGAAAGCACGTGGCGGGAGGCGATGCTTTCTCAGATGTCTTGCCAATCCAGAAAAGTGCAGGTATCCCATCTACAAATTGAGAACATAATAATGGTGCAAACTATGAAAATAGAAAAGAGCTTTATTGTCTGCATGCTCAAGAAGGTTTCGTCAGATTACTTTGTCCACGGCCGGGAGACTCCACAAAGTGTTATGCGTCTTGGGTTTTCCATTCACTGCACCGTCTTGGCAGGTATTCTTGCGGCAACGTTTTTCTTGCCCGGTGCGATCGCTCAAGAAAATGGCGCTACGCAGCTTGAAGAAATCGTCGTCATCGGATCTCGAAACCAGCAACCGCGCTCCGTAGGGGATTCTCCCGTTCCGGTAGATGTCATTTCCGGCGAGGAGTTCAGCAGGCTCAGCAACACTGCAGATGCAACCGACAATCTGCTGAAAACGGTTCCGTCGTTTAACGCGACTACCGCAACCGGTGATTCAGACAGCTTTTCAAGACCGATATCTTTGCGCGGTATGGCGCAAGATCAAATTTTGTTGCTTGTCAATGGGAAGCGCCGGCACCGCTCCTCAGTCATTGCGGAATTCGCTCCAGCTGCGGGAACAGGGGCCCAGGGACCGAACATCGGGATGATTCCACCCATTGCTGCGCAGAGCATTGAGGTCCTTCGCGACGGTGCTGCGGCACAATATGGGGCTGACGCTATCGCGGGTGTCGTCAATTTCCGGCTGAAAGATTCCTCCGAAGGTGGAGTGACCCGGCTCCAGTACGGGAAGTTCTACGAAGGTGAAAGCAGCGCCAGACTTGAAAGCAACGTAGGCCTGCCGCTGGGCACCAAGGGTTTTGTCAATCTCAGCATTGATTATGCGGATAACGATGGCCTGTCTCGTGGGTTCCAGCGTCCGGATGCACAGGCGCTGATTGATCAGGGGGTGATGGGTGTCGGAGCCGATTCCCCATTTAACGATGGTTTTGCACAGAGCTGGGGTCGACCCGAAACCGATAACCTGTTGCTGTTCATTAACAGCGGTTACGAGATATCGGAGAATAGCGAAGCATACTTGTTTGGTAACTATGCGGATACGGCAGGACGGTTCCGCTTCTTTTACCGCCCTCCCAACCATCCCACGCGTACCCTCTGGCTTGCGGAGCGGGGGTACATGGGACCCGTACTGGAAACCGGGTATACACCCTGGCTGGATGGAGAACAGGAGGACTACAGCGCTGTGGCAGGGGTCCGAGGCCGCCTTCCCGGCGATTATTCATATGATGTCAGTGCTGCAATCGGTTTCAATGAGCTGGACCACTATCTGCGTAACGCGGTGAGTTACGCGATTGATCCGGAGCCGAACGACATCGGGAAGCGCTCATTTTATATCGGTGCGTACGAGCAGGAAGAAATCAATCTCAACGCAGATTTCACGAAACAGCTGACCGACAGCCTACATCTTGCTTTTGGCGCGGAATGGCGGGAAGAGACCTGGCGACAGCGCCAGGGCGAACCCGATTCGTACCAAGGAGAGTATCAGGGCAGTTTTGGTACCTCTCCGGCTGGGATGCAGGGATTTCGACCGGAAGACTCAGGCAGCTGGTCGAGGGACAACACCGCGCTGTACACGGAGCTGGAGCAGGATGCCGGCGACCGGTTGTTACTGCAGTACGCGGTTCGGTACGAGGATTACTCGGATTTTGGCAACGTCCTGGTTGGAAAGGTCGCTGCCCGTTTCGATGTCACGGACACTGTCTTGTTACGTGGCTCCTTGTCCACCGGCTTCCATGCTCCGACGCCCGGTCAATCGAACTTCCAGCGAGAGACGACCACGTTTGACTGTCCGGAGGCCGGCGGTGGATTTACAGGAGACTGTATTCTCGGGACTGCCAGGCCGGGCAGCGAAGCTGCAGTGGCACACGGCGGCGATTCTCTCAAGGAGGAAGAATCGGTAAATTTCACGGTTGGAGCGAGTATGGATCTGGGCATGTTCGGTAACGTGACGCTTGACCTCTACCGCATTGAGGTGGACGACCGGATTTACAAGGTCACGCCACCGACCGGGGTGTACACTGGTGCTGACGGAAACGTGACCCAGAATATCGCTGCTGCAACGAGTTACTCGGCTGTGTCGTTTTTCACGAACGTTCTGGACGTGCGTTCGTCGGGGCTAGACCTGGTCCTGACGAAAGACATTCATTGGAATGCCAGCGTGCAGTCGAATCTAACGTTCGCCTATAACTACAACAGGTTCCGCGTTGAAGGACAGGATCAGATCAACGGTCACACGCTCGTCAGTGACGCCCAGGTAGAGAGAATTGAACGCAGCTATCCGCGGCATCGATTTGTGGCCGGAATTGACACGGCGTTCGGGAACTGGGATATGCTGGTCAGGGCTAACTACTTCGGAAGACATTACGATGTGGACAGGGGAGACATCACGCAAGGAACATCGTCCCCGATTGACGCGGTCGTATTCATCGATGCCGAGCTTGGCTATCAGTTCAGCGACGCTTTGAAGTTCGTGGCCGGCGGTACGAATATCTTCGACGAGTACGTTGACCGGATCGACCCCGACCGATACGCGAACAGATACGCCAATGGATTGCCGTATCCACGCCGGGCAGCACCGAACTATGAAGGCGGTTCCTGGTATGTCCGGACGCAGTACACGTTCTAGATCAGTCTTCCGGCATCGGTTCTGATTCAGTGCAGGGTGAAGGAGATTGGCACGGACAGTTCTAGTTCTTCTTGGCTGATATTGGCCGGGACGGCAGGGAAAGGAGTTGCGCGCCGGATCAGCTTCTTGACCTCGAGATCCAGGGCCTTGGACCCAGAACTTTTTCTGATCTCGTACTCCTTGAGGCTGCCGTCACGATTCAGAGTGAAGGCCAGTATGACGGTCCCCTGGTCGCCACGGCGCCTGGCACGGGCCGGGTATCTCTTTAACCTGTCCAGGCGGTCAAGGATCAGCTGGTAGTAACCGTAATCCGCCTTTGATGCCTGGGTTCCAGGCTTCGGGGATGAAGCGGGTGGACTCTCTGGCTGTACCGGCTCGGGCGGTACTACTTCTTCAGGTGGGCTTTCTTCCTCTGGGACGGGCTGTTCGAGTTCGGGCACGACCACTTTTTGTGGCTCCACCTTGGGTTCAGGGGGTTTGGGCTTTACAGGTTCAGGTTTCGGTTCCGGTGGAGGCGGCTTGGGGGGTGGAGGTGGTGCCGGTTTGACCGGGGCTGGTGCAAGGTTGGTCAGGTCGACCACGTACTGGCTGAAAGGATGCACCGATTCTGCCGAAAGGCCGGTCAGGTTGATGTTCATCACCGCAACGATGTGCAGCAGGAGCGCCAGGCTGACTACATTGAACCAGTGCTTATTGGTGATTTCCATCTCGGTCACGCGATGCTAGATTCTCAAGGTGAGCAGTTGAAAATTCTCATACCCGCTTTCCCTGACAATCTCCATCAACTCGAATACCCTCTGCATGCTGACTTTCTGGTCCGCCTTGATTTCAATGGAGGCATCTGGGTTGTTTTCAATCGTCTCTTGTGCCAGCAGGCGAAATCCCTGCAAGGAGATTTCCCTGCCGTCGTAGGCAAGTTCGCCTTCCTTGCCGAGCAGGATCTGTATGGGCTCGTCCGTGCTCTGCCGGTCACTGATGGACTCGGGCGGATGCACGTCAAGCAGTTCGGGTTCGGTGAAAATTCCGCCCAGTATGAGGAATATCAACAGCAGGAAGATGATGTTGATCAGCGGCAGAACGCCTTCAAAGTCCTGTGACTTCTTTTCTTCGGTAAGCGTCATCGCGGGCGTTTTTCCAGATTGTGCAGGAACGAGATGTTGTCCGGGGCCAACGGCACCAGTTCATCGAGTACGAACACCGTATCCCGCAACGGTGTGTCATCCTCGGGTTGGATGAAGAAGACATGCTGGTGATTGGCTGCAAGTTTGCGGCTTGCCAGTTCCACCAGTTCGGAGAAGTTGATTGCCTGATCGTCAAAGCGCAGTTCCCCGTTGACGGATATCCGCACCACGGAACTCGTTTGCGGGACGGCAGTAACCGTTTCGCTCTGTGCAACACTCAGCGTCACGATGGAAAACTTTGCGAAATCCGTGACCAGCATGAAGAAAATCAGCAGGATGAACACCACATCAATCAGTGGTGTCAGGCTGATGAGGTTGCGCTTTTTTGAACCCTCGGCGATCTGCACGTTCAGGCCATGCTGGAATCGGTTGCAGGGGTTTGCGCTGCAGATGGTTTACCCGTGAACACCTGGGTCGCTGAATCTTCCATGCGGTGGCGGGTCCGGTCGATGACCCGGTCAAAGTAGTTCACCATCAGCACCGCAGGAATTGCGATGGACAGGCCCAGTGCTGTGGTCAGCAGGGCTTCCCAGATGCCGCCGGATAAAATCGAAGGATCCACCTTGCTGCCGGCGAGTTCCAGCTCGCGAAACACCTTGATCATGCCAAGCACCGTGCCCAGCAGTCCGAGCAGGGGACTCAGGGCGGCAATCACTTCCAGCATGCGCATGTGGCTTCTGAGGTTTTCCAGTTGCAGGCGTGCCACGCGCAGGGTCTCCTCACGTGCGTTCTCGATAGAGGCTCCAAGGCGCGCCTGGCTTTGCACGAAGGCGGTATGCAGGACTTTCGCTACCGGGTGACCGTTGCCTTCCAGCATGTCGATCGCCTGGTTCTGGTTGTCTCTGCGCCACGTCTGCAGGGCATCATCCGCAAACTTGGATGACCCCAGGCGCAGCACATAAAACTGCCAGAATTTCAGGAGAATGACTGCGGTTCCGATCACGGAAAATACGAGAAGTATCAACACGACCGGACCGCCAAGATTCAATAGCAACTCGAAAGAGCTTTGTAGTTTGTTCATGATTTTCTGGTTTCCCTTTTCTGACTGTAGTCAACGTGCAGTTCAGCCTGCCTCGACGCTGGTTTTTTTCTGGTCGGGGCGCACACCAGCCCGTGAAATATTCTTTCTGTCTGTTCACGCGCTTGTGGATGCTGGCTGCAACATTCACGGCGCATAGTATACCTGCTCCCTGCCGCCCATCGGGCGGGCGTGAACCGCGTAGTCGTTCAGGTGGCAGAAGATGCTGGCCAGTTTCATCTGTTCGACCGTCTTGCAGGGGACTTCAAGCAGTTTTGGACTGGCGATCACGATCGCCAGACACTGGGCCCGCGACAGTGCGACGTTCAGCCGGTTTCTGCTGTACAGGAACTCGAAGTTGCGGGGCAAGTCCTCGGCACTCGAGCTGACCATGGAGATCAGCACGACAGCAGCCTCCTGCCCCTGGAACTTGTCGACCGTTCCCACTCTTGCACCTTGCGGCAGCAGGGTGCGCAGGTGGTTGACCTGCACGTTGTATGGAGTGACCACAAGTATGTCCTGCATGTCGATAGGGCGTGTACTGCCATCCTTGTCCCGAAAAGTCTGGCCGAGCAACTCCATGTACCTGGATTCCACGATCTCGCCCTCCTCGACGCTTTTCTGGGAACAGCCTGTATGCCTGGCGGCAATCATGACGATGCCTTCATTAGGCAGATCCGAATCATGCAGCACCAGGCTGCGTTGCAGTGCACTTTCATGGGACATCAGCTGGTCTTCGTAGAAAGCCTCTGACACGAAACTGCAGATCCCCGGCACGAGTCGGTACGTCTGGTCCAGGAAGATGCCGCGTTCAGGGGTTACCATCGAGCGCTCGCCAAGCAGGAACTCAAGCACGGACAGTCCGGATTCGCCGGGATGGATGCCCTGCACAGGCTGGGCAAGCTGCATCCGGTCTCCCGCTAGGATGATATTTTTTGTGGACATGGCCATCGCCATGACGTTGGCCATGGGCACCTGGCCCGCCTCATCGATAAATAGGTAATCGAGTCGTCCCTGCAGGTGTACATGGGAGAACAGCCATGCAGTTCCGGCGAACAGGTTGGCACCAAGGTCAACGTCCTCCGTGCGGGTCTCGTTGATAATGGATGTGTCTTCAAAGAACGTTTCCCTGGAGCCACGGGTGGCTTTCTTCACGCCACGGAATCGCAACTGTTCGCGCCCGGCAATCGATGTGACCTGTGCCAGCAGATTGTGGATGGCCTTGTGTGAGTTCGAAGTGATTCCGATTTTCTTACCGCCTTTGAGTAACCCAACAATAATGTGAGCGCTGACGTAGGTTTTGCCCGATCCGGGCGGACCCTGTATGAACAGGTAGCTGTGGTCCAGGCAGGAGGCCGCTTGCATAACCTTGGCCTGCGTGCGCGGCGGATCGACGATGGGTTGTCCTGCGGTTTTGCCGCGAATGCGGGGGATGCGGCGCTGCAGGAGCTCACTTGCTACATGCGAATGACCGTGATGACTGATGACATGCCTCGCACATCGGTACATGGCCGAACGGATGCCCCGATTATCGATCGGCCTTTCTGGGCCTGCAGAAAAGCAGGCGGG
The DNA here is from genome assembly GCA_026706595.1 of Gammaproteobacteria bacterium. GTDB lineage: Bacteria > Pseudomonadota > Gammaproteobacteria > UBA4575 > UBA4575 > WTFY01. Next base: position 76,606 of record JAPOYL010000007.1, read on the forward strand.
CAGGGGCCCCTTGTCGGCTCTTTTGCGGATTCTGACGATGTTGTGGGTCTCGTCCAGGTCGATGATGATGCCTGCGGTCTCTAGGGTACGGGCATTGACGATCGTCTGGCCGGCTTTCAGCTTGGACTCCTGGGGCGGGAACTTGAAGGTGTAGGTCCTGTAGGGCCACTTGGTTTCGGGTGCCTCGGTTTGCTGCAAGCCTGCCAGACACTCGGTGTCATCGATCAGCTCGTCCTCGTATTTGTTTTGCCGTTCAAAGCGGCTCCACCACAGGGGCTTGGCCTCGCGCTTGTGAAATTCGAGGAGATGCGAGAGGTGTGTGCCCAGGGCTTGCGATTCATCCTGCAGGTTGCCGAGGTGCGCCTGCAACTCGGCCCGCCCGGCATATTCCGGATCGTGCTGTACCCTTTCTGTTTCTGTGTCAGCCTGCAGTGCAGGCCAAGGCAGATCGGCTGGCCGAAGTTCCAGCAGCCAGTCGCGCAGCAGACGGGTGGAGATGCAGTCCGCCTGGTTGTACTCTGCGATTTCATCCAGCAGATCATCTTCCCGGGTTGCACGCCACCTGCTGTACGTGAGCATACTGTCCGCCGCCGTGGCAACTGCACTGTCCCGTTCAGGCATATAAAAGGTTTCCAGGTGCTTGATGGAATAACCCGGCTCTGAGGTACGGATGGACTCACGCACCACAGGGTACAGGTCCACAAACTTTTGTGTCCGGAGCAGGGCGTCCAGCTGTTCCTCGCAAACTGCATACCGGCAGGACAGCCGTTTCAGGGCCGTGGTCTCATAGTGGTTGTAGTGGTAGATATGGGCATGCGGGTGATCTTCGAGGTGAGTGTCCAGAAACTGCATGAAATCCTGAAAGGCCTGTTTTTCCTGTGCGTGATTGTGGGCCCAGAACATCTCGAACGCCTCCTCGAGCCCATGCATGTGATGTATCCCAAACAGGTACTCCAGGCCGCCGGGGTGCAAGGGATCACCCTCCATGTCGAAAAAAAGATCCCCGGGGTCGGGTCCCGGCATGCGGGCCAGGCCTTTTTCTGCAGGACAGGAGATCATCTCGAACCGGCTCTTGCCGGTGACGGCGCGCTTGGCCTGCAGTGCGGCCTGTGAGCGAAGGCGGGCAAGCACCTGTCCGTTCAGGCCCGGTATTTCGGAATCTTCGGGCATCGCCGCCAGCTGTGTCGCCGTATGGATACCTGCTGTGTGCAGCTTGTCGGTCTGCGAGCGCCGGATGTTGGCTACCCGGCACAAATGATCGTCCGTCTCCCAGCGTGCGGCGCAATGTTCCTGCCAGTCGCACAAACTGCAATGCGCACATGACACCGGGTAGGAGTCCTCGGGCAAATTTTTCATGTAGTTTTCAAAGTTTTGCCGGGCATGGGAACAGTAGGCAAAGAAATCGGACACCCTGAAGCATTGTTTCTTTCCGGCCCCGGAGTACAGGTACATGTATGCCGGGCGAAGGTCCTGCAGGCGGGCCAGCAACGCGGAGTACATGCACAGCTGCACGATATGGCGGGGCCGGGCCGTTTGGGCCAGCTTGGTATCCAGGACTTCGTAGCTGTATGCCCCGAACGACGAGGCAGTCTCGCACTTCACCAGGAAGTCTGCGTAACCGCACCACGGTTCATCCAGAAAGGCGCCCTGGTAGATGACGTCCACTCCGGCCTGCATGGCTTCTAGCGTAAGGTCTGCGCGTGCTTCAAGACTGCGTTTTGCCGGAATCTCATGAATGTGGCTTCCCCCGTCCTTGAGGTGTTGCAAGTAGGCCTGTTCATGCTCGATGCCCCGCTGGCGCAGGAATTGCCGGGTAGTATCGGCTTTTTTCCTGGCAAGCGGTTCGATCAGGTGCTGGACATCCAGGTAAGTTGCATGAGAGCACTCCAGAAAGGTGACCAGGTCGGATGGGGAGTAGAGAAGTTGACCATGGGCGTGCCGCTGCATGATCTGGATTCTAGCGAATGATGGTCAGGACCCCAAGAAATCTACACAAGGTGCAGGGTAAGCCTCCGTAGCCTCACCAGGGAGAAAAAATCAGGGGATCAGGCAGGGACGGGGGTAGCCATGTCCTTGGCAGCAAAGTCCAATACATGTACATTGTCGCAGCGGTGCTGGTGGACGGCATCGATAATGGATTGCGCTTCACACCGACAGATCCCGCAGCGAGTCCCCACCCTGAGGGTCTTGCCGAGGGCCTCTAGATCGCCACAGCCACGCTTGGCCGCAGCTTTGATCTCGGCTTCTTTTACAGCGTGACATAGGCAGACATACATCGTAGTGAGATTATAAACAATAATGATTTTTAATTGCAACCAGTAACGGGAACGAAAATAATTATCATTTATAACAGCAGCTTATGTGATATACATAAGAAGGTATCTGATATATACTTAGCTTAATCAACGATCGAGGACGCCATGCAACCGCAAAACACCAAAATTATCGACTACCTCAACCAGGTCCTGAAGAACGAGCTGACGGCGATCAACCAGTACTTCCTGCACGCAAAGATGCTCAAGGACTGGGGGCTGAACCGCTTGGGTGAACATGAGTACTCCGAGTCCGTTGACGAGATGAAGCATGCCGACAGCCTGATCGAGCGGATCCTGTTTCTTGAAGGGATGCCGAACCTGCAGGAACTGGGCAAGCTTCATATCGGTGAGAATGTCCAGGAAATGCTCACGTGCGACCTGAAACTGGAAATGGATGCTGCCCCGGTCCTGCGTGAGGGCATCGCCTATGCCGAATCCATCAGTGATTTCGTGAGCCGCGAGCTGTTCGAGGAAATTCTCGAATCCGAGGAAGAGCATATCGACTGGCTGGAGACCCAGCTTGAGCTGATCAATAAGGTCGGCCTGGAAAATTACCTCCAGGAGCAGATGCACTCATAAAACTCGGCTACGCGCCCCACGCACTGTATTCCCCGCCGGGGCCCTGGTTCCTGTTTCCCGTCTCGTTGTCGATCCTGTGGCATTCCCGCAGCGAATGGCATTGAAGCCCTTGGGTTATCCTGTCATTGGCCGGGGTATACTTTCCTGTAAAACCCTAAGGCAGCGACCCACTGGACGGCATGAAGGACGGCAAAGGTGAGAAAAAAGGGCAGGCGATCGAGCAGCAGACCGCTTCCCTGACAGACGTATTCGACGCCATGGGACGGGGCGTTACGGTGGTGAGCGGGAACAAGCGCCTGGCTGCTGTCACGCTTCGTGCGTTCGAACAGGCGGCGATGGAGCGTGGACTTGAAGCCTGGCCGACCCCGCAAATCTGGCACTGGCCGGTCTGGCTGAACAATGTCTGGGAGGAGGCTGTTGTTTCGGGCAGCGTACCGACCCCGGCGTTCCTGTTGACCCCCCAGCAGGAGCGGCGCATTTGGGAAGATATCGTGACCGAGAGCCTGGCCGGGCAACCCCTGCAACAGGTGCCCGGCGTGGTGCGTGGGGTGCAGGAAGCCTGGCAACTGGTCCAGTCCTGGCACATTTCACTGACCCGGGATGGGTTTCGATACAACCGAGACAGCTTCGCGTTCTTTCAATGGGCCTCACAATTCAATACCCGCTGCAGGGAGCGGGGCTGGCTGTCGAGCACATGCCTTGCCGAAAGGCTGCAACAGTGCTGGCAGGCGGGGGCAATGGCGGCCCCGGAAGAGCTTTTCCTGATCGGTTTCGATGAGCTGGCCCCCCGTCAGCATTTGCTGTTGTGTGCGCTGGTCGAGGCTGGTTGCACAGTCCGCTGGATCCGGCTTGAGGACAAGGACGCCCGTGCCGTGCGCACGGTTTTCCCGGATGCACGCCGGGAAGCGGCCGGCATGGCCTGCTGGGTGCGTGACCGACTGGAGAAGAACCCGGTGGCCAGGATCGGGGTGATCGTTCCCGAATTTGCGACACACCGCGAATTCGTAGCCCAGGCCCTCGATGACATGCTGGTCCCGCAGGCCATCCGCCCGGGCCATCAGTCCGCAGAACGGCCCTACAACCTTTCGCTTGGCCTGCCATTGAGTGCATACCCGATCGTGCGCACCGCCCTGATGCTCCTCGGCCTGTTAAACAAAGCTGTAAGCTTGGAGACAGCAGGCCACCTGCTTCGCTCGCCGTTTATCTTTGGGTGGCAGGAAGAAGCCGGCCCCCGTGCATTACTGGATGTGCAGATCCGGGAGGCGGGGGAGCTGGAAGTATCCCTGGGTACACTGCGTTACCGGGCATCACAGGCCGATCGGCCGTGGTCCTGCCCCTTGCTCGCAGAGAACCTGGGTCGCTGGGTCAGGGCCATGTCGGACGTTCGCGACACCGCCCGTCCCGGGCAATGGTCGGAGCGGTTTGCAGAGGGACTGGAAGCCATTGGCTGGGCCAAGGGACGTCCCCTGTCCAGCGAGGAGTACCAGAGCGCACAGGCCTGGCGGGAATTGCTGGTCGGCTTTGCCACCCTGGAGCCCGTCACCGGTGCGATGCGCCTGTCCGCAGCCCTGGCACAGCTGGGTGCCATGGCGCGGGAACGCCTGTTCCAGCCGCAAACTGAGGTGGCCCCGGTACAGGTGCTGGAGCTGTATCAGGCGAGCTGGTTTCAGTTTGACCACCTGTGGATCATGGGCCTGCACGACGGAGTCTGGCCGCCTGCACTTCACCCGAATCCGTTCATCCCCCTGCCGATGCAGCGTGCAGAGCAAATGCCGCGAGCCTGTGAAGCGTATGAACTGCAAGCGGCGCGCACCGTGACCCAGCGGTTGCTGGCCTGTGCCAACGAGGTGGTGGTCAGTTGTGCCCAGCAAAGTGGCGATGAAATCCTGCGTCCGAGCCCCTTGGTGACCCACCTGCCGGTGAGCGATTTCGGGGCACTGGTCAAACCGGAACGGGCGCTTTGGCGCGACATGGTCCATGAGGGTGGCGAGCTCAACATGCTGGAAAATGATCCGGCACCTGCGCTTGGCGATGAACAGGCGAGGGGAGGGAGTGCCGTCTTCAAGCTCCAGGCGGCATGCCCCTTTCGTGCCTTCGCCGAGCTTCGTCTCGGCGCACGACCCATTCGCCAGGCGGAAATCGGTCCAGATGCCATGGTGCGCGGATCGTTGATGCATCGCGTCCTTGAAAAGGTCTGGAGTGTGCTGGATTCCAGCGAGCGACTCGCAGCCACAAACACCGAGCAGCTGCAAACCCTGGTCGGGGAGCAGGTGCTTGAGGCACTCGCTGAGGTGTCCCGCCGGTATCCGCGCACCTTCACGAAGCGGTTTTGCAAGATGGAAGCGGAACGCCTGCGCGCACAAGTGCTGGAATGGCTGGAACGGGAGAAAGATCGCGAGCCTTTCCAGGTGATCGAACGCGAGGAGAGCCATGAAATAACGGTCGGCAGACTCGGGGTGCGCCTGCGGATCGACCGTATCGATGAACTCAAGGATGGCCGCCGGGTGGTGATCGACTACAAGACCGGCCATGTCTCGGCCAGCCAGTGGTTCGGGGATCGGCCCGATGAGCCGCAATTGCCGCTCTACAGCCTGGCTGTCAGCGGCGATGTGGCAGGCCTCCTGTTTGCACAGGTCCGTACCGGCGCGATGGCCTTTAAGGGCGTAGTCGAGAATGAAGACATGATTGGCGGCGTGCGGGCCTGGAACCGGCTGCGGCAGACACGTGATTCAGGCTCCTGGTTTGAGGTCCTGTACAGTTGGCGTGTCGCCATGGAGGCATTGGGTGAGGCTTTTTGTGATGGTGAGGCCTCCGTGGATCCAAAACAGTACCCGCACACTTGCAGGTACTGCGAACTGGGACCCTTGTGCCGCATCGATGAATCCATGGCCAGGCAGGCGGAGTCCGGGGTTGGCTAGCAAGGTCGCATCGGCGGTGGGACGCATTGCCGATCACAGGGCGCGTGCGCGTGCGCTGGATTCACGCCGGTCATTCATTGTGCAGGCCCCGGCAGGTTCGGGGAAGACCGAATTGCTCATGCAGCGCTTCCTTGTACTCCTTGCCACTGTGGAGTCCCCGGAAGAGATTGTTGCCATCACTTTTACGCGCAAGGCGTCTGCCGAGATGCGCCAGCGCATCCTGCAGGCCCTGGAGTCGGCCCGTACCGATGAGGCACCCGAGGGTGAGCATGAGCACCACATCTGGACCCTGGCCCGCAAGGCACTCGAGCGTGATGCGGAATGCGACTGGCAATTGCTGGATCATCCGGCGCGCCTTCGGATACAGACCATCGATTCACTTTGTGCGGCACTGGCGCGCCAGATGCCCATGCTGTCGCAATTCGGTGCAGTGCCGGAGATCGCCGAGGATGCACAGCCGCTGTATCTAGAAGCCGCCAGAAATACCCTGTTTGACCTGGAATCCGATGTGGAGTGGTCGGATTCCATCGCCGTGCTGATGCAACACCTGGACAATCGTCTGGACCGGTTGCAGGGCCTGGTTTGCGCCATGCTTGGCGGTCGGGACCGCTGGTTGCGCCATATCGCAAGAACGGATGACCCGAAGCTGCAGCGCCGCAGGCTGGAAGCTGCCATGGCTCAGCGCATCACCATGGTGCTGGCTGAACTGGCCCGGCTCTTTCCTGCAGCCCACGGTACGGAACTGGCCCGTCTGGCACGCTTTGCCGCCTCGCACCAGCCTGCTGAGGCGAAGTCTGCCATTTCCTGCTGCAAGACCCTGCGATACCTTCCGGGGTCGCGATTGAAGCATCGAGGTTCGTGGGAGGGGATTGCGGAGCTGTTGCTGACCCAGGCGGGAGAGTGGCGCAAGTCGCTGACCAAACGCCAGGGGTTTCCGCCCAAAAGCAGCGGGCGGGGTGCCAAAGAGAAGCATGAATTTGAGGACGCCAAGGCATGTATGGAGTCCCTGCTGCACTCTCTGGATGAGCACGATGAGTTGCGTGAGAAATTGTGTGTGCTGCGGGCCTTGCCTTCGCACCGGTATGAAGAGCGAGATTGGGAAGTTCTGCAGGCTCTGGTTCAGGTGTTGCGGGTCGCCAGTGCGCACCTGGAGGTCGTGTTCAGCAAACGGGGGCAGGTGGATTTCACGGCCCTGGTGCTGGCTGCAATCAGGGCGCTTGGGGAACCGGAAGCTCCGACGGACCTGGCGCTGGCCCTGGATTACCGAATCCAGCACCTGCTGGTGGACGAATTCCAGGACACCTCATACAGCCAGTACGAGTTGCTGGTGCGGCTCACAGCCGGCTGGCAGCCCAATGACGGGCGCACCCTGTTTGTCGTCGGGGACCCCATGCAGTCGATTTATCGATTCCGGGAGGCCGAGGTCGGGCTTTTCCTTGCAGCCGCCAGGCATGGGATCGGCCAGGTAGTTCTGCATCCCTTGCGCCTGACCGTTAATTTCCGTTCGCAGCAGGGTATCGTGGACTGGATCAACCAGTACTTCCCGCAGGTCTTGCCTGCTCGTAACAATATCGATGAGGGGGCGGTGTCCTATGCAAAATCCGCTCCTTTTCACCCGCCAATCCATGGTCCAGCCGTGGCCCAGCATCTGCTTGGCGAGCGACACGATGTCACGGAGGCTGGTCAGGTGCTGTCTCTGGTGAGACAAGCCCGTACAGAGTTCCCGCAGGGCAGCGTAGCTATCCTGGTACGAGCCCGCACACACCTGACGGAAATTGCCGTTCAGCTCAAGCAGGCCGGATTTCGATTTCAGGCCGTGGAGATTGAGTCACTGAATCGTCGCACGGTCATCCAGGACTTGCTGGCACTGGCACGGGCCCTGAGTCACCCGGGTGACCGAATTGCCTGGCTGGCCGTGCTTCGTGCTCCGTACTGCGGTTTGACGCTTGCGGACCTGCATGCACTGGTGCGCGACAGTGACGGCAGAACCGTGATTGATCTGCTTGGTGATGTCCAGTGCAGGGCTCGTCTGAGTGAGGAAGGCCAGATGCGTATCGAACGGGTAGGGTCGGTGCTTGAGACCGCATTGTGCCAGCAGGCCCGCCGTTCTCTGAGGAGCAGTGTCGAAGGGGCATGGATCGCACTGGGCGGGCCGGCGTGTATGCCGGACAGGACGGGACTGGAAGATGCCGAGAGCTTTTTCCGGTTGCTCGAGACCATTGGAAAAGAAGGCGACTCCCTTGATATCACAAGCCTTGAACAGCAGGTGGAGAAATTGTTTGCCACACCAGACGTGCTCGCGGACGTCTCCCTGCAATTAATGACGATCCACAAGGCGAAGGGACTGGAATTTGATACGGTGATCCTGCCGGGACTTTCGCGCGTCCCGTCCCAGGATGACAGCCAATTGCTGCACTGGCTGGAGTACGGTGATGAGTTCGGGCAGAAGCTCGTGCTTGCGCCGATCAGTGCGCAGGGAGAAGAGAGCGCCGCCGCTTCGTACCTGAGGCGCCTGGAAAAAATCAAACGGCGCCTGGAGGACGGGCGCCTGCTTTACGTAGCCGTGACCCGGGCGAAGCAACGGTTGCATCTTCTGGCACACATCGAGACTCGTGACGCGGAGGATGAACTGATAGAGCCTCCCCAGGATTCCTTGCTGGCCCACCTGTACCCCCATGCCATAGACCGCGACGCGCTACTCGCCAGACCCCCCGGTGTTCTTCCTTCTGCCGGGAGACCCACCTCGTCCAGACATCCCCGGGGACGCCCGCGGCTGGCAGCAGGATGGCAGCTGCCGGAGCCCCCGGCATCCCTCCGGGCCTGCAGCACCGCACCGGCGCCTACGGATCAGGAGGATGTGATCACGTTTGACTGGGCCGGGGAGACGGCACGGTACGTGGGCACGGTCATGCATCGGCTGCTCCAGCATATTGGAGCCATGGGCCTTGAACGGCTTGAACAACCTGGTGATGTACGTGAGCTTGAACACATCGGCTACAGCCTCCTCAAGCAGATGGCTGTGCCTGAGGACAGGCTCGAGGCGGCATTCTCAGATGTGTGCAAGGCACTGCAAGCCACGCTGGCAGATGAGCGTGGCAGGTGGGTCCTGAGCGGGATGCACAGCGATGCCGGGTGCGAGCTGGCATTGAGTTCCAGGATAGATGAGCGGGTCGAGCACATTGTGATTGACAGGACCTTCGTGGATGAAGAAGGTATGCGCTGGATCATTGATTACAAGGCAAGCACGCACAAGGGCGGCAGTCTGGATGAGTTCCTTGACCGGGAACAGGAACGCTATTGCGAACAGCTAGAGCGGTATGCGAACGTCATGGCCAGGATGGGGAGGCACCCGATCCGCCTGGGTCTGTACTTTCCATTACTGAACGGCTGGCGGGAATGGACCTATGCCATGGACTGAAGCAGGTTACAGGTGCAGACATGATGCGAACCATTGATGACATGAATATTGACAGGTGGAGAAACCCGGAGGGGGTTTCAGTGCCGGGCGATGAACTGCGCTTTCTGCTTGTGCCCGACCGGGTAGAGGCGGCGATCTGCTTTTACCTCGCGCAAAAGGTGCACGTTTACCAGGATCAAATGCGGGGAAAACCAGGCGAGATCAGTGTCGCCATGATGATTACCCAGGGCGGGTTGCTGCCGGGTATTTTGCTGTACGACCACGTGGTTGAGGGACGTCCTCAGGGCACTCCGAAAATCCGCTTCGGCACGCTCGGCATTTCAGGGTATCAGGGGCCCGGGGAGCGAAGTGCAGAGATGCAGGTGCAGCAGGGAATCTCCGTGCCGGTCCGTGATCGCACCGTGCTGATCATCGATGACTTGGGCGACAGCGGCAGTACGATGAAGCTCGCCTCGGATCATGTGATGGCAAACGGTGCGAGCAGCGTCCTGACGCTGGTCCCGTACATGAAGCCGGAAGCGGTGCAGCATTTCAGTGCAGATTTTTCCTTTGGAGAGGTGCCGCAGGACACCTGGATCATCACGCCCAGGGAGCGCATCGAAACGCTGATGAAACGGGTTCCGGTGTGGAAGCAAAGAGGGGCCTCAGAACAGGAATGCCGTCGCAGGCTGTGCGACCTGATCGGTTACAGCACCGCGGAAGTGAATTATTACCTGCCTGTGGCTTACGACTTGGGCTGATCAATGGCGGGCTGGTAAAAGCCTGTAAAAGCTACAGCAGTCTCCGGTCTGTACCCGGGACATGCTGTTTCGAATCGGTTTCAGCAAGAAGGGTCTAGGTAAGTGCCTTGGGCAAGGCAGCCCAGGCTTGGTCAATGGGAACGACCGGCAGGCCGGCCTTGATCCATCCCGGCCCGCGGTCCGAGCCAAGCATGCCTTCCGAGACATCGACGAAGTCATCATAGCCAGCCAGGCGCAGTGCACGCATGACCGATCCCGATCGGATGCCTGTTGCACAAATCAGGGCCAGCGTGCGATTTTCTGCCAGTTCACGTGCGGTAAACAGGCGCTCGACAAATCGCCAGTGATGGACGCTGACCGGCCACGCGCCTTGTGCAACGCCAGTCTCCTTCCATTCACCCCATGATCTGATATCCAGTAGCCGGATCCGGTCTTCCAGCAGCTCTGTCTGGGCCTGCTGCACGGTCCAGATGCCGCTGCTTGGTGTTTGGGCCGCCGTTGCGGCTGACAGGGCCGGCAGGGCAGTCAGCAGTGCAAGAAACTGTCTGCGCCTGAAGTTCATTCAGCTGCCTTTTTAGACTTTTCTGCCATATCGTGTCCCCAAAGTGTGCACCGGTCTGGAATGTGAAGCTCTCATTAGAGTGCCACCATTGGAAGGTTAGCATGCTCAGGCAATTCCGTGAATCAGGTCATCGTTCGCAGCATGCAACAGGGACATCAGCAAAAATTGTGGTTCGTCTGCTGTGTCCTGATATAGGACCTCCGGCACACTCGAGAGCCAGTCCATCTTCAAGCATGTGTGAATGCCTGCATACAGGCAGTACAATGTGCGATCAGTTACACAATATCCTACCCAGGAGGAGTGAGCATGGAGCACACTGGCGATTCATCCACTGCAGTTATTCGATTTCACCTTCCAGCATGGACCGTCTGTGGTTTGCTGGGCCTTGCGATGATGTTGGTGCTGATTTTTGGCTCTGCTGTTCATGCTGCCAGTGGGCCCTATATCGGTATAGGCGGCGGGTTCAGCCTCATGGAAGATGCTAACGTCAGCGCTCCATATCGGGATGGAACCTATCCTCCGCTTGATGCAACAACCAACATTGATACAGGGTACGCCGTGCGGGGGACTGCAGGCTATGCATTTGCCAGCGGTCTACGGGCAGAAGTCGACATCAGCTACCAGGAAAACGATACAACCCGAATGAATGTCAAAAGCCCCGGAGCCCTGGGGCTGGTGGCCTATGGCAAAGTCCGCGGCCTTCCTCCGGCCGAGCTTGGGGAAGAATATGCCGCGCTTCCTGTACAGCAACAGAGCACATACGAAGAAGCTGCCAAGGGTACCAGTCGTATCAGGGGCGACATCACGATGCTTACTGTCTGGGCCAATGCCTTTTATGACTTTGACCTGCAGTCTGCATGGAAGCCCTATGTTGGCGGGGGACTCGGGTTTGCCAGGGTGTCTATTGATGCCAAGTCCAAAGCCACCGGCAGTTCGCTTGCCGATGATGAGGACACGGTGTTTGCGTATCAGATCGGTGCAGGTCTGGGCTATGCGTTACCCCGACCACAGGAGCGCGCACTGACTGCGACTCTGGATTGGCGTTATTTCAGCTCCGACGACCCAGCATTGAAGGGTGATGTGACGGGTACGAAGTTCCATATTGAAATCGACGGGCATTATGCAGGTGTGGGCATCAGGTACAGCTTCTAGTGCGCAAAATGCTGGTCCCGCTAATGTACTAATGCCATCTGGATGCCATTCCAGAACTCAAGTCTTGCCGCCAATGCCTGTTCTGCCACATCCATCGCAGCCGTATGCTTCTTCTGTGACCCATCA
>JAPOYL010000004.1 GCA_026706595.1 Gammaproteobacteria bacterium
GTGTCATCAAACCCTGACGCGACCATGAGCGGCGTGTTCACTCTGAAACTGGCGGTATCGGGCACGATACTGGCTGCCAGCGTGCTCGCGTTCTATGTCTTTGCGGACTTGGCGCTGCTGTACCGCGTGCTGACGATTGTCGCGGCTGTGGTAGTGGCGGCCGGGATTTCCCTGACGACCGAGCGTGGCCGCTCGTTTGCGGGCTTCATGCAGGATGCGCGCACCGAGGTGCGCAAGATGGTGTGGCCGACGCGGATCGAGACCCTGCAGACCACGCTCGTGGTGCTCGTGGTGGTCATCATCCTCGCGTTGTTTTTGTGGCTCGTGGATCGCGGGCTGAGTTCCCTGATCCAGCTTGTGATCAGGTAGGGGTGGACTGATGGCAATGCGTTGGTATGTCGTGCATGCGTACTCCGGGTTTGAGCACCAGGTCAAGCGCTCATTGGCGGAGCGGATCGAACGGTTCGAGATGCAGGACAAGTTCGGCGAGATCCTAGTACCGGTTGAGGAAGTCGTGGAGATGCGCGAAGGTCAGAAAAGACGCAGTGAACGCAAATTCTTCCCGGGTTACGTTTTGATGAAGATGGAAATGAACGATGACACTTGGCACCTGGTCAAGGATTGCCCCAAGGTGCTCGGCTTCATCGGCGGCTCCACCGAAAAGCCGGCCCCGATCACCGAGAAAGAAGCACAGAATATCAAGGAGCGCATGCAGGAAGGAGTGGATCAGCCCAAGCCCAAGGTACTGTTCGAGCCCGGCGAGGTGGTTCGTGTCACCGACGGGCCATTTAATGATTTCAACGGCGTCGTCGAGGAAGTGAACTACGAGAAGAGCCGCATGCTGGTGGCCGTCCAGATCTTCGGGCGCTCCACGCCGGTCGAGCTGGGTTTCGGCCAGGTCGAGAAAGGCTAACAAGGACGAAAAAGAACCATGGCGAAAAAGACAGAAGCATTCATCAAGCTGCAGGTTCCTGCAGGCGATGCCAATCCCAGCCCGCCGGTCGGGCCCGCGCTGGGACAGCACGGCGTCAACATCATGGATTTTTGCAAGGAATTCAATGCCCAGACCCAGGGCATCGAGAAGGGCATGCCAGTGCCCGTGGTGATCGAGGTCTTCAATGACCGTAGCTTCACCTTCATCACCAAGACCCCGCCGGCTTCGGTGCTTTTGAGAAAGGCGGCCAAGCTGGACAAGGGCAGCGGGCGCCCGAATACGGAAAAGGTCGGCAAGGTCAGCCGCGCGCAGCTCGAGGAGATTGCCAAGGTGAAGATGCCGGACATCACGGCCGCAGACATGGATGCGGCCGTTCGAACGATTGCAGGCAGCGCCCGCAGCATGGGCCTGGAAGTGGAAGGGGTATAGGAGCATGACGAAACCGGGCAAGAAAATTCGCGCCTCACGCGAGAAAATCGGAGAGGGCAAGGTCTTCCCTCCGGGCGAGGGGCTGCAACTGGTCAAGGACTGTGCCGGAGCGCGCTTTGAGGAGACGGTGGACGTGTGCGTGAAACTCGGCGTGGACCCGAGAAAATCGGACCAGGTCGTGCGGGGCTCTACCGTGCTCCCGCATGGCACGGGAAAGAAGGTCCGGGTGGCCGTGTTCGCCGAGGGTCAGCAGGCCGAGGCCGCGAAATCCGCAGGCGCCGACCTGGTCGGCCTGGACGATCTGGCAGACCAGGTCAAGCAGGGGCAGATTGATTTCGATGTGGCCATCGCCACGCCGGACACCATGAAGGTGGTCGGGCAGCTGGGACAGATCCTGGGGCCGCGCGGGCTGATGCCGAACCCCAAGGTCGGGACCGTCACGCCCAATGTGGCCGCGGCCGTGGAGAACGTGAAGGCGGGCCAGGTGCGGTTCAAGACGGACAAGGCTGGGCTGATCCACTGCACGATCGGCAAGGCCACGTTCGAGGCGAAGGCGCTGGAGGAAAACCTCAGCGCACTGCTGGCGGACCTGGTCAAGGCCAAGCCCGCATCCGCCAAGGGGATTTACATCAAGAAGGTGACCGTTTCATCCACCATGGGCCCCGGGGTGCAGGTGGATCAGGCCGTGCTGGCCTAAACGGGTTGCGAAACGGAGGTCGTCTCAGGGAACGTTGCCATGGCATTACGAATTGAGCAAAAGAAAGAGGTCGTGAATGAAGTCGCGCAGGTGGCCGCCAGTGCACATTCGGTGATCGCCGCCGAGTACCGTGGCTTGACCGTCAGCGAGATCACCGGGCTTCGTGCCCAGGCACGCGAGCAAGGCGTGTACATGCGGGTGATCAAGAACACCTTGGCGCGGCGTGCACTGGAAGGGACATCCTATGAATGCTTGAGCAAGGAGCTCTCCGGGCCGCTGATGCTGATGTTCTCCCAGGAGGACCCGGGATCTGCTGCTCGCCTGGTCAAGGACTTCACCGAGGAAAATGAATTACTGGCCGTGAGAATGATCGCCGTGGACGGCGAACTTCTCGAGGCCTCTGCGCTGGAGAAGCTCTCCAGCCTGCCGAACAAGGAACAGGCCATCGCACTGCTGATGGCGGTGATGAAAGCACCGATCGAGAAATTTGTACGCACCCTGGCGGCGCCCCACGGGAAACTGGTACGAACCGTGGCGGCCGTGCGTGACCAGAAAGAAGAGGCTGGTTAGCTCTAGCAGGGTGTTGTGTGGGGCCTTCGGGCTCAAAGAATCTGGGTTTGATTTGACTAGGAGATGAAAATGGCAGTTACGAAAGAAGATATTCTTGAGACGATCTCGTCAATGAGCGTGATGGAAGTGGTTGATCTGGTTTCGGCCATGGAGGAGAAGTTCGGAGTGTCCGCGGCAGCGGTGGCCGCACCTGCGGCGGTGGCCGACGGCGGCGCTGCGGCCGAAGCCGAGAAAACCGAGTTCGATGTGGTCATGACCAGCTTTGGCGACAACAAGATTGCCGTCATCAAGGTAGTGCGCGCCATTACCGGGCTGGGCCTCAAGGAGGCCAAGGACATGGTGGAAGGCGTGCCTTCCACGCTCAAGGAGGCCGTGGCCAAAGAAGGGGCCGAAGAAATCAAGGGGCAACTTGAAGAAGCCGGTGCGACCGTAGAGCTCAAGTAATCGTTGCTCTATCCAATCCCGAGACGGACCAGCCAGTATCAGCCGATGCTGTCGGGTCCTATTGCATGCGCGTTTTGATAATGGGGTGATCTCGATGGCATACAGCTACACTAGCAAGAAACGAATTCGCAAGGATTTTGGCAAGCGCCCGGAAATTCTGACCTCGCCTTACCTGCTGCAGATCCAGCTGGCCTCGTACCGGCGGTTCCTGCAGGACCACACGCCGAAGGAGGAACGTCTGGACGAAGGCCTGCATGGCGTCTTCCAGTCGGTGTTTCCCATCATCAGCTATTCGGGAAATGTCGAGCTCCAGTATGTCAGCTATCGCCTTGAGCCGCCTCCGTTCGAGGTCAAGGAATGCCAGCTTCGTAGTCTGACCTACCATGCGCCGCTGAAAGTACTGCTGCGCCTGGTCATCTATGACAAGGAAGCCCCGGCCAACACCAAGAAGGTCAAGGACGTCAAGGAGCAGGAAGTCTACATGGGCGAGCTGCCGCTGATGACCGATACCGGGGCCTTCGTCATCAACGGTACGGAACGGGTCATCGTCTCCCAGCTGCACCGCTCCCCGGGGGTCTTCTTCGACCATGACAAGGGCAAGACCCATTCCTCGGGCAAGCTGTTGCACTCGGCCCGGGTGATTCCCTACCGCGGCTCATGGCTGGATTTCGAGTTTGACCACAAGGATTGCCTGTTCGTGCGCATCGACCGGCGTCGCAAGCTTCCCGCCACCATCTTACTGCGGGCCCTGGGCTTCAGCAGCGAGGAGATCCTCTCCATCTTTTTCGATACCAACACGGTGCATATCACCGACAGCGGCTTCATCCTGGACCTGATTCCCGAGCGCCTTCGCGGCGAGATCGCGCCGTTCGAGATCCGCGCCGGAGGCAAGGTGATCGTCGAGGCCGGCCGGCGCATCACGGTGCGCCACGTGCGCCAGATCGAGAAGGCGAACATCAAGAAACTCGAGGTCCCGGTGGAGTATCTGCTGGGCAAGGTGCTGGCTCGGGACCTGGTGGACACGGACACCGGCGAGCTTGTGTGCAGGGCCAATGACGAGCTGACCGAAGAGAATGTCGAGAAGATCCTGGAATCCTCCGTCGATGTGCTGGAGCTGCTGTACACCAACGACATCGACCGGCGTCCGTACATCACCTCCACGCTCGCCATCGACTCCACCACCAATGAGCTTGAAGCCCAGGTGGAAATCTACCGCATGATGCGACCGGGTGAGCCGCCGACCAAGGATGCGGCGCAGAACCTGTTCCAGAACCTGTTTTTCGTACCGGAGCGCTACAACCTGTCTCCGGTGGGCCGCATGAAGTTCAACCGGCGCGTGGGCCGGGAGGAGATCTCCGGTGAGGGAACCCTGAGCAAGGAAGATATCCTCGATGTCATGCGCACCCTGATCGACATCCCCAACGGCAAGGGAATGGTCGATGACATCGACCACCTCGGCAACCGGCGCGTGCGCTGCGTCGGGGAAATGGTCGAGAACGCCTTTCGCGTGGGTCTCGTGCGAGTGGAACGTGCCGTCAAGGAGCGCCTTACCCTGGCCGAGTCTGAAGGACTGATGCCCCAGGAGATGATCAACGCCAAGCCGGTCGCAGCCGCCATCAAGGAATTCTTTGGCTCAAGCCAGCTTTCGCAGTTCATGGACCAGAACAACCCGCTTTCCGAGATTACCCACAAGCGCAGGATCTCTGCCCTGGGCCCGGGTGGCCTGACGCGAGAGCGTGCGGGATTTGAGGTTCGTGATGTGCATCCCACCCACTACGGGCGGGTCTGCCCGATCGAAACCCCTGAGGGTCCGAACATCGGACTGATCAACTCGCTGGCCATTTTCGCCCGTACCAACGATTACGGGTTCCTGGAGACCCCGTACCGCAAGGTGGTCAAGGGCAAGGTCAGTGAAGACATCGAATACCTGTCTGCCATCGAGGAAGGTCAGTACACCATTGCACAGGCCAACGCACGGCTGGACAAGAGGGGCCGGTTCCTCGACGGGCTGGTCTCGGTGCGTCATCGAAACGAGTTTTCGCTGGTGCCGAGCGAAGAGGTCGAGTACATGGACGTCTCGCCCAAGCAGATCGTCTCGGTTGCGGCCTCGCTGATTCCGTTCCTGGAGCACGACGATGCCAACCGCGCACTGATGGGATCGAACATGCAGCGTCAGGCGGTGCCCACCCTGATCGCGGAAAAACCGCTGGTCGGCACCGGCATCGAGCGCGTCGTGGCAATTGATTCGGGTGCGGCGCTGGTGTCAAGGCGCGGCGGCGAGGTGGACACTGTGGATGCCGGCAGGATCGTGGTGCGGGTCAACGATGATGAGGCCGAGGCAGGAGAGCCGGGCGTCGACATCTACAACCTGACCAAGTACACGCGCTCCAACCAGAACACCTGCATCAACCAGCGACCGCTGGTGCGCCCCGGCGACATGATCGCCCGAGGCGACGTGCTGGCCGACGGGCCTTCGACCGACCTCGGCGAGCTCGCGCTCGGACAGAACGTGCTGGTTGCCTTCATGCCGTGGAACGGCTACAACTTTGAGGATTCCGTGCTGATCTCGGAACGTGTCGTCGAGGAGGACCGCTTTACGACCATCCATATCGAGGAACTCAGCTGTTTCGCACGGGACACCAAGCTGGGCGCCGAGGAAATCACGGCGGACATTCCGAATGTCAGCGAGAACCTGCTGGCCAAGCTGGATGACTCCGGGATCGTGTACGTGGGCGCCGAGGTGCGACCCAGCGATATCCTGGTCGGCAAGGTGACGCCGAAGGGCGAGACCCAGTTGACCCCGGAAGAGAAACTGCTGCGCGCCATCTTCGGCGAGAAGGCCTCGGACGTGAAAGACACCTCGCTTCGCGTGCCCTCTGGCATGGAAGGCACTGTCATCGACGTGCGGGTGTTTACCCGCGATGGCGTGAGCAAGGACAAGCGTGCCCTGCAGATCGAGGAAGCCGAAATCGACCAGGTGAAAAAAGACCTGAACGACCAGCTGCGCATTTACGAGGACGATATCTACAGCCGGGTCGCGCGCCTGATCACCGGCCAGGTCTCTGAAGGCGGGCCGGAAGGGCTGAAGGCCGGCGCCAAGGTCACCAAGACCTACCTGGAAGCACTCGACCGCGACCGCTGGTTCGAGATCCGCATGCGCGCCGAGAAAGTCACGGCGCAACTGGAAAAACTTTCCGGGCAACTGAAAGGCCAGCGCGAGTCCTTCGAGAAGCGCCTGGAAGAGAAAAAGCAAAAGATCACCGCGGGCGACGATCTCGCCCCGGGAGTCCTGAAGATGGTCAAGGTCTACCTTGCGGTCAAGCGGCGCATGCAGCCGGGCGACAAGGTGGCCGGGCGCCACGGCAACAAGGGCGTGGTGTCCATGATCGTGCCGGTCGAGGACATGCCACACATGGAGGACGGCACCCCGGTGGACATCGTGCTGAACCCGCTTGGGGTTCCCTCGCGCATGAACGTCGGCCAGGTGCTCGAGACGCACCTGGGGTGGGCGGCCAAAGGACTGGGCCTGAAGATCGGCCAGATCCTGGACAAATCGGGAAAGGTCAAGGAATTGAAGAGTTTCCTGAATGAAGTTTATAACAAGGATGAGGGCATTTCGGTGAAGCTCAACGAGTTCAGCGACGCGGAGCTCGGCAACCTGGCCGGCAACCTGCGCAAGGGAGTGCCGGTGGCCACACCTGTTTTTGACGGTGCCCAGGAATTCGAGATCAAGCGCATGCTGAAACTGGCGGACCTGCCGGAGGACGGGCAGACGTACCTGTGGGACGGGCGCACCGGCGAGCGCTTCGACCGCAAGATCACCGTGGGCTACATGTACATGCTGAAGCTCAACCACCTGGTGGACGACAAGATGCATGCCCGATCGACCGGGCCGTACAGCCTGGTGACCCAGCAGCCGCTTGGCGGCAAGGCGCAGTTCGGCGGCCAGCGCTTCGGGGAAATGGAGGTCTGGGCACTGGAGGCCTACGGGGCTTCGTACACCCTCCAGGAAATGCTCACCGTCAAGTCCGACGATGTCATGGGCCGCAACAAGATGTACAAGAACATCGTCGACAGCAACCACAGCATCGATGCCAGCATGCCGGAATCCTTCAACGTGCTGATGAAGGAGATTCGCTCGCTGGGCCTGAACATCGATTTTGAACAGGAAGTCTGACTAGGGTACGAGGAAGATTATGAGAGACTTGATAAGCTTGCTGAGAAACCAGGGTGAAGTAGTCGATTTCGATGCCATCCGCATCGGTCTGGCCTCCCCTGACATGATCCGTTCCTGGTCGTACGGCGAGGTCAAAAAGCCCGAGACCATCAACTACCGTACCTTCAAGCCGGAACGCGACGGGCTGTTCTGTGCCAAGATCTTTGGGCCGATCAAGGACTATGAGTGCCTGTGCGGCAAGTACAAGCGTCTCAAGCACCGCGGCGTGGTCTGCGAGAAATGCGGCGTCGAGGTCACGCTGACCAAGGTGCGCCGTGAGCGCATGGGCCACATCGAACTGGCCAGTCCCGTAGCCCACATCTGGTTCTTGAAATCGCTGCCGTCTCGCATCGGCCTTTTGCTGGACATGACCCTGCGTGATGTCGAGCGCGTACTTTATTTCGAGGCCTTCATCGTCATTGACCCGGGCATGACCGGGCTCGAGCACAAACAACTTCTTTCCGATGAAGCCTTCCTGGAAGCGATCGAGACCTACGGGGACGAGTTTGATGCGCGCATGGGGGCGGAAGCCATCTACGAACTGCTCAAGCAGGTAGACCTGGAACAGGAAGTGGCGGATCTTCGCCAGGAAATCACAGAAACCCGTTCGGAGGCGAAACTCAAGCGCCTGTCCAAGCGCCTGCGCCTGGCCGAGAATTTTATCGAGTCGGGCAACAAGCCCGAATGGATGGTGCTGACGGTCCTGCCGGTGCTGCCACCGGATCTGCGTCCGCTGGTGCACCTGGACGGTGGTCGCTTTGCCACGTCGGACCTCAACGACCTGTACCGCCGGGCCATCAACCGCAACAACCGCCTGAAACGACTGCTCGAGCTGAATGCGCCGGACATCATCGTGCGCAACGAAAAACGCATGCTGCAGGAAGCCGTCGACGCCTTGCTGGACAACGGCCGGCGCGGCCGGGCGATCACCGGCACCAACCGGCGCGCGCTGAAGTCCCTTGCGGACATGATCAAGGGCAAGCAGGGCCGGTTCCGGCAGAACCTGCTCGGCAAGCGGGTGGACTATTCCGGGCGCTCGGTGATCGTCGTTGGACCCACCCTGAAACTGCACCAGTGCGGCCTGCCCAAGAAGATGGCATTGGAGCTTTTCAAGCCGTTCATCTTCAGCAAGCTGCACATGCGCGGCATCGCCCCGACCATCAAGGCCTGCAAGAAGGTGGTGGAGAAGGAAGGTCCCGAGGTCTGGGACATCCTCGAGGAAGTCATTCGCGAGCACCCGGTGTTGCTGAACCGCGCACCCACGCTGCACCGCCTGGGCATCCAGGCGTTTGAGCCGATCCTGATTGAAGGCAAGGCCATTCAACTGCACCCGCTGGTATGCACCGCATTCAACGCCGATTTTGACGGTGACCAGATGGCCGTTCACGTGCCATTGTCGGTCGAGGCCCAGCTGGAAAGCCGGGCGCTGATCATGTCGACCAACAACGTGCTCTCGCCGGCCAACGGCAGCCCAATTATCGTGCCGTCCCAGGACATCGTGCTCGGCCTGTACTACCTGACGCGCGAAAAGGTGAACGAGCAGGGCGCCGGCATGTTGTTTGCCGATATCGGCGAGGCACAGCGCGCCTATGACAGCGGTGCCGTCAGCCTGCATGCCAAGGTGAAGATCCGCGTCAAGGACGTGGAGGAAGGCGAGGACGGCAGCACGGAGACCGTGCGCCGTGTCACGGAAACCACCGTCGGGCGTGCGATTCTCTCCAAGGTGCTGCCGGAAGGCATGCCCTTTGCACTGGTCAACCGCGACATGGACAAGCGCGCGATCTCATCATTGATCGATGAGTGTTACCGTCGTACCGGCCTCAAGGACACCGTGATCCTGGCCGACAAGCTGATGTACACGGGCTTTAATTTTGCTACCCGTGCCGGCATTTCCTTCTGCGCCGATGACATGGTCATCCCGGAAGAGAAACAGTCGATCCTTGGTGAAGCGGAGAAGGAGGTCGAGGAAATCGCCTCCCAGTATGCCTCCGGCCTGGTGACCAAGGAAGAACGTTACAACAAGGTCATCGATATCTGGTCACACACCAACGAGCAGGTGGCCCAGGCCATGATGAGCCGCCTCGGCAACGAAGAGGTCGAGGATGCCGAAGGCAAGCCGATTTCACAGAAATCGTTCAACTCCATCTACATGATGGCCGACTCCGGGGCGCGGGGATCCGCCGCCCAGATTCGCCAGCTGGCGGGCATGCGCGGCCTGATGGCCAAGCCGGACGGCTCGATCATCGAGACCCCCATCACCGCGAACTTCCGCGAGGGCCTGAATGTACTGCAGTACTTCATCTCCACGCACGGGGCGCGCAAGGGACTCGCCGACACCGCGCTCAAGACCGCCAACTCCGGCTACCTGACGCGGCGCCTGGTGGACGTGGCACAGGACCTGGTGGTCACCGAGCAGGACTGCGGAACGTCCGAGGGCATGGTGATGAAGCCCGTGATCGAAGGCGGCGATGTCGTGCAGACCCTGCAAAGCCGGGTACTCGGTCGCGTGGTGGCCACCGACGTGCTGGATGCCAAGGGCAAGAAGGTGCTGATTCCGGCAGGCACCTTGCTGGATGAGGGCTGGTGCAAGAAATTCGAGGATCTCGGCGTGGACGAGATCAAGGTGCGTACCCCGATCAACTGTGAGACCCGCTACGGGGTCTGCTCGAACTGCTACGGTCGGGACCTGGCACGCGGTCACCTGGTCAACATCGGCGAGGCCGTCGGCGTGATTGCCGCACAGTCCATCGGTGAGCCGGGCACCCAGCTGACGATGCGCACGTTCCATATCGGCGGTGCGGCCAACCGCGCGGCATCCGCCAGCGGCATCACGGTGAAGTCCTCCGGCACGATCAGCATGCACCACGTGAAGCTGGTGAAGCACAAGGACGGGCACAATGTTGCCGTGTCCAGGTCCGGTGAGATGAGCGTGGTCGATGAACAGGGCCGCGAGAAGGAACGCTACAAGATCAGCTACGGGGCATCGATCTCCGTGAACAACGGGGATGCGGTGGAAACCGGGCAGACGGTAGCCACCTGGGACCCGCATATCCGTCCGATCATCACCGAGGTCGGCGGCAAGATCCAGCTGGTCGATTTCGCCGACGGGGTCACGGTCAACATGTTCGCGGACAAGGTCACCGGCCTGAGTTCCGCCGTCGTGCTGGACCCGAGAAGCCGCCCTGCGGCGGGCAAGGACCTGCGACCGGCCGTCAACCTGCTGGATGCCAAGGGCAAGCCGCTGAAGTTTCCAGGCACCGAGAAGCCGGCGCACTACACGCTGCACCCCAATTCGATCATCAGCCTGGCCGAAGGCGATACCGTGGGCGTGGGCGATATCATCGCGCGGATCCCGCAGGAGTCCTCCAAGACCCGCGACATCACCGGTGGTCTGCCTCGGGTGGCCGACCTGTTCGAGGCGCGCAAGCCCAAGGAAGCTGCGGTGCTTGCCGAGCAGACCGGAATCGTGTCCTTCGGCAAGGACACCAAGGGCAAGGAGCGTCTGGTGATCACCAACGAAGACGGCGAATCCAAGGAAGTGCTGATCCCGAAATGGCGGCAGATCAACGTGTTTGAAGGTGAGTACGTGGAAAAGGGCGAAGTCATCGTCGATGGTGAACTGAGCCTGCACGACATCCTGCGCCTGCTCGGGGTGACCGAGCTTGCCGAGTACCTAGTCAAGGAGATCCAGGACGTCTACCGCCTGCAGGGCGTGGACATCGATGACAAGCACATCGAGGTGATCACCCGGCAGATGCTGCGCAAGGCTGAAATCACCGAGCCCGGGGACACCAGTTTCCTGCAGGGCGAACAGGTGGAGAAATCGCGCGTACTGGAGATGAATGAAAAAATGGAGGCCGATGACAAGGAACCGGCCAAGTTCGAGCCGGTACTGCTGGGGGTGACCAAGGCGTCCCTGGTGACCGAGTCGTTCATCTCGGCCGCATCCTTCCAGGAAACTACGCGGGTGCTCACCGAAGCCTCGGTGCGCGGCTCAAAGGACATGCTGCGCGGACTGAAGGAAAACGTGATCGTCGGCCGGCTGATCCCGGCTGGTACCGGCCTGGCCTACCATGAAGGCCGCAGGCGCGATGCCATCGCGGACATGGAAGCCAGCGAGCTGGAGGAAGGCGAGGTCGCATCCGACGAGCAGGTCGAGGCAGCCCTGGCCGAGGAGCTCACTGCTGCGGAGGGAAAAAGCGAGGAAGTCGGGGTCGGATCGGGCGCCGAATGACCGAAAGGCTTGCTTGACAGTAAGTCGGATGGTTTTTACAATTTCGCGGCTAACACGCAGGCCGATGTTTCATCGGCCTGTTGTTTGTTTTAGGTAACGAAAATTTATGACTACAATCAATCAACTGGTGCGAAAACCGCGCAAGCGCAAGGTGGAGAAAAGCAATGTTCCCGCGCTTGCCAGCTGTCCGCAAAAACGCGGCGTGTGCACGCGCGTGTACACGACGACCCCAAAAAAGCCGAATTCGGCCTTGCGCAAGGTGGCCCGCGTACGCCTGACCAACGGGTTCGAAGTGACCAGTTATATTGGTGGCGAAGGCCACAACCTGCAGGAGCACTCGGTGGTGCTCATCCGCGGCGGTCGAGTCAAGGACCTGCCCGGTGTGCGCTACCACACCGTTCGCGGCAGCCTCGACACCCAGGGCGTGCAGGACCGCATGCAGGCACGCTCGAAATACGGCGCCAAGAAACCCAAGTCGTAACCCCATCGTTCACTGAAGCAGTCTAGTCATGTCACGCAGAAGAGAAGTTCCCCGGCGCAAGATCCTGGACGATCCCAAATACGGGGACCAGCTGGTGGCCAAGTTCGTCAACATGCTGATGAAAAACGGCAAGAAGTCCGTGGCCGAGAAAATTCTCTACCAGGCGTTTGACAACGTTCAGCGCAAGAGCGGACAGGAAGGCATCAACATTTTCAAGAAGGCGATCGAGAACGTACGCCCGTTCGTCGAGGTCAAGTCGCGGCGCGTGGGCGGTGCGACCTATCAGGTCCCGGTGGAAGTGCGCCCGGTGCGGCAGACCACCCTGGCCATGCGCTGGATCGTCGATGCAGCGAAAAAACGTGGCGAGAAATCCATGATCAACAAGCTTGCGGGCGAGTTGCTGGATGCCTCTTCACAGAAAGGCGCGGCCATCAAGAAACGTGAAGACACGCTTCGCATGGCCGAGGCCAACAAGGCATTCTCGCACTACCGCTGGTAGTGCTCAGCTTCAGGAATCTTCATCGTGGCACGTAAAACACCGATCTCGCGTTATCGCAATATTGGGATCATGGCTCACATCGACGCCGGCAAGACCACGGCCACGGAACGCATCCTGTTCTACACCGGCATCTCGCACAAGATCGGCGAGGTGCATGACGGGGAAGCCGTCATGGACTGGATGGAACAGGAGCAGGAGCGCGGAATCACCATCACCTCGGCGGCCACCACCTGTTTCTGGGATGGCATGGAAAAGCAGTTTGACGAGCACCGCATCAACATCATCGACACGCCGGGGCACGTGGATTTCACCATCGAGGTCGAGCGCTCGCTGCGCGTCCTGGATGGCGCCTGTGCCGTATTTTGTGCTGTAGGCGGTGTTGAGCCGCAGTCGGAGACCGTCTGGCGTCAGGCGAACAAGTACCAGGTGCCGCGCATGGCATTCGTCAACAAGATGGATCGCACCGGCGCAAACTTCCTGCGCGTGGTCGGCCAGATCGAGGAACGGCTGGGCTCCCATCCCGTGCCGATCCAGCTGGCGATCGGTGCCGAGGAGAACTTCAAGGGCGTGATCGACCTGATCAAGATGAAGGCGATCTACTGGAGCGAGGAAGACAAGGGCACGACTTTCGAGGAAGCCGAGATTCCCGAGGAGATGCGCGCCGATGCCCAGGAGTGGCATGAGAAGATGGTCGAGGCGGCGGCGGAGTCCTCCGAGGAGATCATGGAGCGGTATCTCGAGAACGGAACCCTGTCGGAGGAGGATATCCGCAAGGGGATTCGACTGCGCACCCTGTCCAACGAGATCGTGCCCGCCCTGTGCGGCTCGGCCTTCAAGAACAAGGGGGTTCAGGCACTGCTGGATGCCGTCATTGAGTTCATGCCGTCGCCCACCGACGTACCTGCCATCCAGGGCATGAAGGAGAACGGAGAGGACACCACGGTGGAGCGCGGGCCTTCGGATGATGAGCCGTTTGCATCGCTGGCCTTCAAGATTGCCACCGACCCCTACGTGGGTACGCTGACATTTTTCCGTGTCTACTCCGGGGTGCTGAATTCCGGGGACACCGTATACAACCCGGTCAAGGGCAAGAAGGAGCGTGTCGGGCGGATCCTGCAGATGCATTCGAACTCGCGAGAAGAGATCAAGGAAGTGCGTGCCGGGGACATCGCGGCTGCCGTCGGCTTAAAGGACGTGGCCACGGGCGAGACCCTGTGTGATCTCGGTGAGGCGATCACCCTCGAGCGCATGGAGTTTCCGGAGCCGGTGATCTCCGTGGCGGTCGAGCCGAAAACGAAATCGGACCAGGAGAAAATGAGTATCGCCCTGCAAAAGCTGGCCCAGGAAGACCCATCGTTTCGGGTACGCACGGACGAGGAATCCGGCCAGACCATCATTTCCGGCATGGGTGAGCTACATCTCGACATCATCGTCGATCGCATGCGACGGGAATTCAGCGTGGAGGCCAATGTCGGGGCTCCGCAGGTATCCTACCGCGAAACCATTCGCAGCAATATTGACCAGGAAGGCAAGTTTGTTCGCCAGTCGGGCGGTCGGGGCCAGTACGGGCACGTGTATCTGAAAATCGAGCCGCAGGAGCCGGGAGGCGGGTTCGAGTTTGAAAATAAAATCGTCGGTGGCGTCGTGCCGAAGGAATACATTCCCGCCGTGGAAAAAGGCGTCAAGGAAGCCATCAACAACGGAGTGATTGCCGGCTACCCGGTGGTGGACGTCAAGGTCACGCTGTATGACGGCTCCTATCATGACGTGGACTCCTCCGAGATGGCCTTCAAGATTGCAGGATCGATGGCCTTTCGAGACGGAGCCCGTCAGGCCAACCCGGTATTGCTTGAGCCGGTCATGAAAGTCGAGGTCGTGACCCCCGAGGAGCACATGGGGGATGTTGTCGGTGACCTGAGTCGTCGCCGCGGCATGGTGGGCGGCATGGAGGACAGCCCGTCGGGCAAGGTGATTTCATCGGAAGTCCCGCTGGCTGAAATGTTCGGATATGCAACCGACCTGCGTTCTGCGACACAGGGTCGTGCCACCTATTCGATGGAGTTTCACAAGTACAAGGAAGTCCCAGGGAACCTTGCGGATGCAATCATCAAAAAAAATGGCTAAGCCGAGGCATTGTCATTAAGATACTTCAAGAGGTAGAGAAAGATGTCCAAAGAGAAGTTCGAACGTACTAAACCGCATGTGAACGTCGGTACGATTGGTCACGTAGACCACGGCAAGACGACGTTGACAGCGGCCATGACCAAGGTGATGGGTGAGACCCATGGTGGCGAGTACAGGACCTACGACCAGATTGACAATGCGCCGGAGGAACGTGAGCGCGGTATCACCATTGCCACGGCCCACGTCGAGTATGAGAGCGTAAACCGCCACTACGCCCACGTGGACTGCCCAGGCCATGCCGACTATGTAAAGAACATGATCACAGGCGCCGCGCAGATGGACGGTGCCATTCTGGTCGTCAGTGCCGCAGACGGTCCCATGCCCCAGACCCGTGAGCACATCCTGCTGGCACGCCAGGTGGGTGTGCCTTACATCATGGTGTACATGAACAAGGCGGACCAGGTGGATGATCCTGAACTGCTCGAACTGGTTGAGATGGAAGTCCGCGACCTGCTGTCGACCTATGAATTCCCGGGAGACGATACCCCGATCATCACGGGCTCGGCCCTGAAGGCCCTGGAGGGGGATACCTCGGACATCGGCATTCCTTCCATCGTCAAGCTGGTAGAAGAAATGGATGCCTTCGTCCCCGAGCCCGAGCGGGCCATTGACGGCGACTTCATCATGCCAGTGGAGGACGTTTTCTCGATCTCCGGACGGGGCACCGTGGTTACCGGACGCGTGGAGCGCGGTATCGTCAAGGTCGGCGATGAAATTGAGATCGTCGGCATACGCGACACCTCCACGACGACGTGCACGGGCGTGGAAATGTTTCGCAAGCTGCTCGACCAGGGTCAGGCAGGCGATAACGTCGGCGTGCTGCTGCGCGGCACCAAGCGCGACGAAGTCGAGCGTGGACAGGTACTGTGCAAGCCCGGCAGCATTACCCCGCATACGAAGTTCGAGGCCGAGGTCTACATCCTCAGCAAGGAGGAAGGTGGACGGCATACCCCGTTCTTCAACGGCTATAGGCCGCAGTTCTACTTCCGTACCACGGACGTCACCGGTGCGGTTGATCTCCCGAGCGGCACCGAGATGGTGATGCCGGGCGACAACGTGCAGATGGTGGTCTCGCTGATCGCTCCGATTGCGATGGAAAAGGGACTGCGTTTCGCCATCCGTGAAGGCGGTCGCACGGTCGGGGCCGGAAAAGTCTCGAAGATCATCGAGTAATACGAACACACAAGCAGACTGAACGATGGCCGCAGGACAGACAATCCGGATTCGCCTGAAAGCGTTTGATCATCGCCTGATCGACCGCTCCGCGAGCGAAATCGTGGAGACGGCCAAGCGCACGGGTGCCCGGGTGAAAGGCCCGATCCCGCTGCCCACCAAAAAAGAGCGCTTTACCGTGCTGATCTCACCGCACGTGGACAAGAATGCCCGCGACCAGTACGAGATTCGCACCCACAAGCGGATCATGGATATCGTCGACCCGACGGATAAGACCGTGGATGCGCTCATGAAGCTGGATCTGGCAGCCGGGGTGGATGTCCAGATCAAGTTGAACTAGAAGATCCAGGCCTTGGCGAAGCGGGTTTCAAGGCAAGGTTCTGGAGGAGTTTAGACCGAAATTATGGTAACAGCCAGGTGAAGAAAGTGGTTTCTTAAGACCCTGATATTTGGGATAATAGTTGATTACCTGCGACCCGGCCTGGGGAGACCCATGCCGGGTCGCAGTTATCCGGTCAAGTGAAATTCTTGTAACCCCTGAACGGTACGAAAGGACAAAAATGTCTCTGGGATTGGTAGGAAAAAAAGTGGGTATGACGCGGGTCTTCACCGAGGCCGGTGAGTCCGTGCCCGTGACTGTCTTGCACGTTCCCG
>JAPOYL010000001.1:0-54336 GCA_026706595.1 Gammaproteobacteria bacterium
TGCACAACCAGCAGCCCTGGGCAAAACGCTCGGACAAGCCCTGCCTGGTGACCTACAACCCGATCAGCCGTATCGATGAGGACAAGATCATCAAGCGGTGGTGGTTCCAGCACATCGTGCACGATGTGCGCCAGGTGGCCCTGCTTATCCTGATGTTTCGCTTCATCCAGGGCAAAAGGCGAACCTGGCACTGCGGCGCCCACACGCTGATCAACAGCCAGGAGACCTGTTTCGTGACCGGACTGGCCGCGGCAAGGCAACTCGGTGCGGACTACCCGTTCCAGGATGCCGAGGCGAGGCAGTGGTTCAACTTTTACGGCCGCATGATGTACGGCTGGCGCTTCAAGAAAGCCTGAACTGAAATGAGGCCAAGGCGGTCCGGAGGGCCGTCGGTAGGCGGGCCAAAGAATTTGTGTAACCATAAGGCTATGGGCGACACAAAAACTCAATTCTCTGCTCTGCGGAAGCCTCTGGATGTGATTCCATCCGAACTGGCAGCCCCGTCTGATTACGAGCGGCTTGCCTCCGAATTCATCGGGGCTGCGACCCTGGCACAAATTGCTGGCGGCAGCGGTGGCGAGCAATCCCTGCATGCAAACCTTCGGGCACTGGCAGACATCGAGCTGCACAGCCGAATCCTGCAGGACCTCAAGGAAGCCTCAACGCGGGTTACGCTGCTCGGGCAGCCATTCCGGCATCCTGTGCTGCTCGCACCGGTGAGCGCACAAACCCTGGTGCACCCACAAGGAGAACTCGCCACAGCCGCTGGTGC
This sequence comes from Gammaproteobacteria bacterium, assembly GCA_026706595.1. Classification (GTDB taxonomy): domain Bacteria; phylum Pseudomonadota; class Gammaproteobacteria; order UBA4575; family UBA4575; genus WTFY01. Next base: position 773 of record JAPOYL010000001.1, read on the forward strand.
CGCAGAACAGGAGGCAGGGCTCGTCGTCAGCACCCTGGCCTCCAAGCCCATGGAGGAGATCGCCGCACAAACCGATGCGCCAAAGTGGTTCCAGCTCTACATTCAGCCTTCCCGCGAGCATACCCGAACGTTGATCAGTCGCGCAGAAGAAGCAGGCTTCGGCGCCCTCATGGTGACCCTGAACGCACCCATTCAGGCCCCCGTCTATCGCGCATTGAGAGCCGGGTTTGCCCTGCCCGATCATGCCCGCCCAGCAAACCTGACCGATTCAGCCCCCCGGCTACAAGCTGTGCTGCAGCCTGATCAAAGCCCGGTTTTCCAGGGCGTGATGAGCAAGGCACCAGGCTGGGACGAGCTGGCCTGGGTACTTGAACAGACCTCGCTGCCCACGATTGCAAAGGGGATAACGCATCCGCAGGATGCCAGGCGTCTGGTCGACATGGGCATCGACTGCATTGCGGTGTCTAACCATGGTGGCAGGGCTCTGGATGCGATGCCAGCCAGCATTCATAGCCTGCCCGAGATCCGCGAGGCCGTCGGTGATGATTTCCCGCTGCTCATGGATGGCGGGATCCGAAGTGGATACGACGTATTCAAGGCTATTGCCATGGGTGCCGACGCCGTGATGATTGGTCGACTGCAAATCTATGCACTGGCCATAGCGGGCCACTTGGGCGTGGCCCACCTCATCAAGCTGGTTCGCGACGAGCTGGAATTCGCCATGGCACTGTCCGGGTGTGCATCGATTGAAAACATCGGCCGGGAGTGTCTTTTTGCAAGGACAAGCCTCTGAACCCCATCCATGCTATCAACCATAGTTAGACGTTGGCAGATTTCGCGTTTCAGTTAGCCTGAAATTCTTCCACAATTCCGATTCTGAATTTCAAGCGGCATGTGTCCCCGGCCCTCAGCTTGCTGAGGGTAACCGTACGTAGCTAGCTGCCTATCAACTGATCCCTATCATGGGAAACAGCCACTATGGCCGGACGCGGTGGCATGCTGGCATCAAAATCAGGCCATCGTGTCGAGGGGGTATCGAAACTCGACCCTGCACCGGGGTGTTGTACGGAACAGAACATCGTTTTTTGATCTGGCGTGAAGCACGGGCTACAGATCTCCGCCCCGCGGGGAGCACGCAGAAAATGGCGGGATCGGGCACGATAGCTCCCTTGGGTACCACTGACCCATATACCATCCGCAACGCCCTGTTTTCCAAAGCCGTCGGTTGCAATCCACAGATGGCCGGAGCGATCGAACGTGCCGTTGTCCGGACAGGAAAACCAGCCCTGTTCACTAATGTCCGGGTGATAGCGGGCCTGGTCCATCGGGCTTTTCGGGTCACCGGCAAGTATGAAGACCTCCCATGTGAACTCCGGGGCGGTGTGATCACCGACGGGTACGATGAATTCAAGGATGTGCCCATGGCGATTGAATCCCCTCGGGTTGGCAGGATCGTCTGACAGCGGCTCGCGCATCACATTGTTCGTAAGGATCGCAAAGACGTGGCCCGTGACCGGGTTGACCTTGATCTCCTCGGGTCGATCCATCGGGGTCGCCCCTGCGAGGTCTGCCGCCTTGCGCAGATCAATGACCACGTCCGCCTGGCTGGAGAAACCGTTGGCCCGTGTACAGACGCCCTGGCCCCATACCAGGGGGTGCCAGATGAGCGTGCCCCCTTCGGTGAACTCGGCCACTGACAGCTCGCCTTCATCCAGCAAGGTGCGGTTATGCTCTCTGTCTCCCGGGCGATAGCGGTGCTTGCTGACAAACCGGTAGATGTACTCGAAGGCCTGATCATCACCCATGTACACCACCACCCGTCCGTCCGGATTAATGACCACATCGCAGCCCTCGTGCTTGCAGCGTCCAAGCGCCGTTCGTTTTATCGGCACGGAGTGCGGATCATACGGGTCGATCTCGACGATCCAGCCTGCGTGCATTCCGGCCTGCGGGTGCAGGTCCAGGTTCCAGTGTTCGTGAAACATCCCCCAGGCCGAGAGGGCGACGTCGCTGCCGTGCATGCCAAAGCGCTTGTAACTCCTGATCTCATCGGTCAGCCTTGCCTCGCCCATAAAGTAAAACTGCACATTTTCTTCTGCCGTGAGTACGGTACCCCACGGTGTGATTTGTCCGGCACAGTTGCCGAACGTGCCCATGGATTCCACACCCTCGGGGGAGAAAGCGGTCCTGAGCCTGCGGTGGCCACGGGCCGGACCGGAGAATCGCATCTGGGTCAGAGGCGTGATGCGCCGGTTGTATCCGGAGGCAAGGTTGGTCTTCCAGACACCCGCTTGCCGATATACCTCGATCACGGACAAGCCGTGTGCCTGCATCTCGATATCCACCTGTTCGCGACTCAGGCCAAAGGGGTCGGGTGCGCCCGGGTGCATCATGGCACTGCTCGCATACTCGTGGTTGACCGCCAGGAGGCCGGATTTTGATGAGTGGGGGGCACCCTGCAAGGGCAGCCAGGCGAGAAAATCATTGTTGTATCCGAATTGCCTGGCCTGGGCCTCGGGCGTTTGCCGGTACGGATCAAAGGCGGGCGCATCTCCGAACAGGGGATCCCCCCAGGCGAGCACGACTTGCCAGGCATAGCCTTGTGGCACATGCAGGGTGTCATCGAGCCCGTGGGGCAACTCCTCGAACGAAAGTGATGACGCCATTCCCGAGGCCAGTGCCTGGCCGAGTAATGTCGATTGTGCACCGGCGAGCGCGGAGCCTTTCAGGAAGGTGCGCCGTGCGATACGACGCTCGAGGATTTCACGAAACGGTATCGAGCGATGTTCGCGCGGTACCAGGAGATCATCCACATCCTGACTGCTCATCTTCTATCGAGCTCCCCGGGGTTGCAGGGCACTAAACGATGGCTGATTGTAGCAAGCCTTTGCTGCAGGCTCGTGACAGGACTGCCGGCATGCAGGTCAGGCGGAACTCGGCAGATCCGGAAATGCGCTGGCCACCCCTGCATGGGTGATTTTACCGCCATGGAGGTTGAGAGCCTCTCGCACGCCGGCTTCATACCCGAGAAAACCCTCAAGCCCGAGTCCGGCCAGCTTGCGGATATAGGGCAGCGTAGCGTTGCAATATGCCTGGGTGCTGGTGCGGCCCACCGCACCCGGCATGTTCGGAACGCAGTAGTGCACGATGTCATCGATCACGTATACCGGATCGCTGTGCGATGTGCGCCGGCTGGTCTCGAAACACCCGCCCTGGTCGATGGACACATCCACGAGGACGGCACCGCGCTTCATCTCACCCAGCATCGCACGGTTGATCAGCCTTGGTGAGCGTGCACCGGGAATCAGCAAGGCACCGATGATCAGGTCCGCCTGCACGGCGTACTGGTGCACGGCATGTGGATCACAGTAGATAGTCGTGACATTGTCCGGCATGACCTCATCGAGGTGCCTGAGTCTTCCAATATCGATATCCATGATGGTGACGTTGGCACCGAGCCCGGCTGCCACCCGTGCGGCGTTGGCGCCCACCACGCCAGCACCCAGCACCAGCACATTGGCCGGGGCCACACCAGCCACCCCGCCAAGCAGGATGCCGCGTCCCATCATCGGGCGCTCCAGGCATTTCGCACCTTCCTGGATCGACATCTTGCCGGCCACCTCGCTCATGGGTTTGAGCAGCGGGCGCTCACCTCTCGGATCGCCCAGCGTCTCGCAGGCCAGCGCCGAGATATTTTTTTCAAGGCAGATCTCGACCAAAGGTCTCGAGACCGCTAGATGGAAATACCCGAAGACCATCAGGGAGTTCGCGTAGTGCCCGATCTCGGACATCTGTGGCTCCTTGACCTTGAGCAGCAACTCGCATTCCTGGTGGATGGTCTCGGCCGAGTCCACAATGCGGGCACCGGCCTTTTGGTACTCTTCGTCCAGATAGCCGCTGCCCGTACCGGCCAGGGTCTGCACCCACACCTCGTGGCCATCGTCGACCAGCAACTGGGCACCGACCGGCAGCAACGACACCCGGTACTCGTCGACCATGATCTCCTTCGGGACTCCTATCCTCATAACGGCATTATCCCAGAACCAGCTTCCAGATGTCTTCCAGAATGGCCTTCAGATGCAAACAAAACCGGGCGGCCTCGGCTCCATTGATGACCCGGTGATCATAGGACAACGAGAGCGGCAGAAAATTCTGCCGGGAGGCCTCCTGCGGGGAAGAGCCGGTGCGCACGATCATGCGTGACAGGCCCAGAATGGCCACCTCGGGCGGATTGATGATCGGCGTGAATGCCTGCCCACCGATATGCCCGAGGCTCGTGACCGTCATGCTCGCACCGCCCATTTCGTCCGGCCTCAACTTTCGCTCGCGGGCACGCTGACCAAGGTCTGCCACCTCGACGGCCACTTCAGCCAGGGTCTTCTTGTCTACATCGCGCAGTACCGGCACCAGCAATCCATGCGGGGTGTCTACGGCGATGCCGATGTGGAAAAACTTTTTCAGCACGATGCACCCGTTCGCTGCATCGTAGGAGGCATTGAAACGCGGAAACTTGGCCAGTGCGCCGGCCAGGGCTTTGATGACGAAGATCGGTGGTGTAAGCCGCAGTCCTTGGGACTTTACCTCCTCGGTCAGTTGGGCACGATAGGCCTCGAGGGCGGTCACATCGGCACGCTCAAAATGGGTCACGTGCGGGATGGACTGCCAGGCAGAAAGCAGGTTCTCTGCAGTCAGGCGCTGAATCCGGGTCAGGGGCTCTTCCTCGGTGTCCCCGTACTTGGAAAAGTCCGGCAGGGGGGCCGGGGCAGACGCCAAAGGCTCGGACGGGGACTGCAGGCGGGTGCGCACATGCTGCTCGATATCCTCCTTCAAGACCCGCAGGCCGCGCCCGCTGCCCTGTACGCGCTCAAGCGAAACCCCGAGTTCACGGGCATAGCGGTACATGGCCGGGCTGGCGTAGGCTCGAGGAATTGCCCCAGGTGGTGCCGGTACGGGTTCGGGGTTCAGTGCGGGTTCGCGCGATACCGGAGTCTGCTCCTCTTCAAGCGAAGACGGCCTTGCGTTGGGCGCGGGTGCAGTAAGCTCAAGAGCGAGCAATGCATCCCCTTGCGCCATCTGGTCACCGGGTTGCACGTGGAGCTTGCCCACCACGCCGGCATGTGGTGACGGAAACTCCACCAGGGCCTTGTCAGTCTCCAAAGTGGCCAGGGGCTGGTCGACCTCGACGGTCTCGCCCACCTGCACCAGAATCTCGACCACGTCCACCGGAGCATCGTCTTCAAGCTCGGTGATGCAAATGTCCTTGAGTTGGCCCATGTATGATCAGTTGTGCACCGGGGGTGGTTTTTCGGGATCCAGCCGGTATTTTTTTATGGCAGCGCCGATGTGCTTGCGCTCGATAGTGCCTTGCTCGACCAGCGTGTGCAGAGTCGCCACCACAATGGACTCGGCATCGACCTCGAAGTAACGGCGCAGGCTCTGGCGGGTATCGCTTCGTCCGAACCCGTCGGTACCGAGCACGACATAAGGGGCCTTCACATAGGGACGGATCTGGTCAGCATAGATTTTCATGTAGTCCGTGGCTGCCACCACCGGCGCATCGCTACCTTCGAGGCATGTCTCGACGAAGGACCTTCGCGCCTTTTTCCTGGGATGCAGCATGTTCCAGCGTTCCCCCTCCATGCCTTCTCGGCGCAGCCGATTGAAGCTCGTCACACTCCAGACCTCGGCACGGATGCCGAAATCCTCAAGCAGCAAGACTGCCGCGCGGATGACCTCCCGAAGAATCGCCCCGCTGCCGAGCAATCGTACCTGCGCCTGGTTCCCGGGCACTTCCTGCAGGCGGTACATGCCCTGGATGATGCCGGGTTCGCAACCGGTGGGCAGGGCCGGGTGCTCGTAGTTCTCATTGGTCACCGTGATGTAGTAATACCAGTCCTTCTGTTCCACGTACATGGCTTCAAGCCCATGGTGGATGATGACAGCAAGTTCATAGGCGAAGGCCGGGTCGTAGGCTCGGCAGTTGGGAATCGTGGAGGCAAGTACATGGCTGTGCCCGTCCTGGTGCTGCAGTCCTTCACCTGCGAGGGTCGTGCGCCCGGAGGTGCCGCCGATCAGAAAGCCCCGTGCACGGCTATCCCCGGCTGCCCAGGCCAGATCGCCGACCCGCTGAAAGCCGAACATGGAGTAGAAAATGTAGAACGGGATCATCGGCATGTTATGGATGCAAAAGGAGGTGGCCGCGGCAATCCAGGAGGACATGGCGCCAGCCTCGGTGATGCCCTCCTCAAGGATCTGTCCCGCGCGGTCTTCGCGGTAGACCAGCACCTGGTCGGAATCCACCGGGTCGTACTGTTGGCCACGGTGCGCGTAGATCCCGAGGCTTCGGAACAGGCCCTCCATGCCGAACGTGCGCGCCTCATCCGGCACGATCGGAACGATGTGGCGGGCCAGCGCCTTGTCCCGTGTCAGGGTCAGCAGGATGCGGACGAAAGCCATGGTGGTGGAATACGAACGGCCCTTGCTGCCGTCGAGCAATTCCCTGAAAGCCTTAAGCTTTGGTATCTTCAGCTCGATCGTCGGGCTCTCGCGCCTTGGCATTTCGCCATGCAGCTTTTCGCGCAGGCGCCTGAGGTAGCGCATCTCGGGGCTGTCCTCGGGCGGCTTGTAGAACGGCACATCTTCGAGATCAGCGTCACTGATCGGGATGCGGTAGCGGTCGCGAAAGGCGACCAAGGATTCGTGCGCCGGTTTTTTCAGCTGGTGGGCGATGTTCAGGCTTTCGCCGCTCTTGCCAAGCCCGTAACCCTTGACTGTCTTGGCAAGGATCACGGTCGGCTGGCCGGTGTGGGCCACCGCACGCGCATACGCGGCATAGATTTTCTGCTGATCGTGGCCGCCGCGGTTCAGCCGCCAGATGTCATCGTCAGTCATGTGCTCGGTCATCTTCACCAGTTCCGGGTATTTTCCGAAGAAGTGCTCGCGCACGTAGGCGCCCCCCTTGGCACGGTAATTCTGGTAGTCGCCATCGACCGCCTCCTCCATGCGCTTTCGAAGGATACCGTGCTTGTCGCGGGCAAGCAGCGGGTCCCAGTTGTTGCCCCACAGCACCTTGATGACGTTCCAGCCCGCACCGCGGAAATTCCCCTCGAGTTCCTGGATGATCTTGCTGTTGCCGCGCACCGGTCCGTCCAGTCGCTGCAGGTTGCAGTTGATCACGAAGATCAGATGATCGAGTTCCTCACGCGCAGCCAGCGAGATGGCGCCCAGCGATTCCGGCTCGTCCATCTCGCCGTCTCCGGTGAACACCCACACCTTGCGGCTGCCCTTGTCGATCAGGCCGCGGTCATGCAGGTAGTTCATGAAGCGCGCCTGGTAGATACCCATGATCGGTGCGAGCCCCATGGACACCGTCGGGAACTGCCAGAAGTCCGGCATCAGCCAGGGATGCGGATAGGAGGACAGGCCCTCGCCTTCGACCTCACGCCTGAAATTCAACAGCTGCGATTCGCTCAGGCGCCCGTCGAGGAAGGCGCGTGCATATACCCCGGGTGCGGCATGGCCCTGGAAGTACACCAGGTCACCGGCAAACTCGCCGTTGGCCGGGCGAAAAAAATGATTGAAGCCGATGCTGATCAGGGTGGCCGCCGAGGCGTAGGTGGAGATGTGTCCGCCAAGCTCGGGGTGTTTCAGGTTGGCTTTGACGACCATGGCGAGCGCGTTCCAGCGCTCGAGCGAACGTACCCGGTGTTCCATGCGGGGATCACCCGGCAGACGCGCCTCCTCTTCGACCGGGATGGTGTTGACGTAGGCCGTGGTGTTTCGAAACGGCAGGTTCACGCCTTGGATTCGCGCACTGTGGATGAGCTGCTCGATGAGATGATGGGCACGCGTTGCCCCATCTCGCTCGAGTACTGCATCGAGGGCGGCCAGCCACTCCCGGGTCTCCTGCGGGTCGATGTCCTGCCCGAAGGTATCAGGCTCCGCAGAAGACGAAGGCTCGGGTTTTTGAGGGCGCGGGTCGGACATGGCGATACGGTATACTTGAGATTCAACGCTAGTGTAATTGTAGACCGGATACGCGGGTCATGCGCACTTTGTCCGCAATCGCCTGATGGCTGCGGATACTGACCGCACCGGCCCATCCAGACCTGGATTTAACATGTCAGATGGAACCCGTTTAGAGCTTGGCCTTGCGATGACCGGCGGCGGGGCCCGCGCCGCCTACCAGGTCGGTGTATTGCGGTATATCTGCAAGCATTTTGAGGACTTTCATCCACCCATCCTCACCGGCGTATCGGCCGGGGCGCTCAATGCCGTGCACTTGGCCTCCCATCCGGGCAACTTTGCTGATGCGGTCGAGCACCTGGTCGACATCTGGACGGATTTGAATGCAGACAAGGTCTTTCGCACCGACAGCCGGTATTTCTTGGCCAACTTCCTGCGCTGGGGGCTGAGCCTGGTACTCGGCGGACGGCGCATCGGCAAAGGTCGGCGAAGCCTGCTGGATAACGATCCGCTTCGCCGGCTCTTGGAGAGGAACCTGGGCACCCCTGCAGGCGAGCCCATCGCCGGTATCCAGGAGAACATCGAGCGCGGGCGATTACGCGTGCTCGGTATCACAGCCACGAACTACGGCACAGGCGTATCCATTACCTGGGTTCAGGGGCACGTCGGCGAGCACTGGCGGCGACCGCGCCGGCGCAGCGAAAATGCGAACATCACCATCGAACACGTGATGGCCTCGACCGCCCTGCCACTGATTTTCCCGGCCATCCAGATCAACGACGGCTGGCATGGTGACGGTGGCATCCGCTCGATCGCCCCGTTGTCCCCAGCCATGCACCTAGGCGCCGAGCGCATCCTCGCCATCTCCACCCGCTTCCAGGACGCACACCTCGGTCCCGAGGAATCCATGATCCAGGGCTACGTGCCGGTCGCGCAGATCATCGGTATCCTGCTGGACTCGATGTTCCTCGACCTGCTCGATTACGATGCGGCCAACATGAGCCGCATCAACAACGTCTACGAGCAGCTCAGCGAAGCCTCGCGCGCGCAATACAAGAAGGTCCGCGTGCTGGTGCTTCGCCCGAGCGAAGACATCGGCAAGCTGGCTGGCCACTACGAGATCAACCTGCCGCAACCCTTCAGGTATTTCACTCGCGGCTTTGGCACCAAAGACACGAAAAGCCCGGACTCATTGTCGCTGTTGATGTTTCAACCCGACTACCTGCGCTACCTGATCGAGCTCGGTGAGCGCGATGCAAGGCGCCACACCGATGAGATCGAAGACTTCTTGCACACATGAACCCTGCATTGGGTGCAGGGCTTGCACCCGCGCTCAACTGCGCTAAGCTTCAAGACCCCCGTCAGGTACAAGCAAACCACGAAGGGCTCAGTACACGGAACTATGGCAAGCGAGCATACAGACAGGCCCAAGGAACTGCTGGTGGTACAGATCAATGGTACGCCCATGCTTGAGTACGACCGCGCCCAAGCGCTGAGCCCGAAGCAGCGCGCCTCGCTCATGATGCTAGATGAGAAGCTTGATGCCGGCATCTTCCTGAACGGCGAGTTCATCACCTCACCGAGCGAGCAGGAGCGTGTGGAATTCATGGCCGGGCACCTAGTGTCGGCGCTGCTCGAGGACGAGGAGGGAATCGCTGCGGCAAGCTGCGCCTATCTGGCCAAGGTGCTGCCCGAACTCAAGCAGGTGAAGGCTGGCGAAAAAGACGGGGTCGTATCGATCGAACTGATCTTCGATCGCGATTATCAGAAAGAGTTGCAGATGAAGTTCGTGCCGCTCGACAAGCTTCGTTCACGGCACTGAGCCAGCTAGCGTTTCATCGCATTGAAGAAATCTTCGTTGGTCTTGGTCGACTGCATGCGCCCAAGCATGAAGTCCATGGCCTCGATCTCGTCCATCGGGTGTAGGAACTTGCGCAGTACCCAGATTTTTTGCAGTTCCTCCTTGTCGGTGATCAGTTCCTCGCGGCGGGTGCCGGAGCGATTGATGTTGATGGCCGGGAATACGCGCTTTTCAGCAATGCGCCGGTCCATGTGGATTTCCATGTTGCCGGTGCCCTTGAATTCCTCGTAGATGACCTCGTCCATCTTCGAGCCAGTCTCCACCAGCGCGGTGGCAACGATGGTCAGGCTGCCGCCTTCCTCAATGTTGCGCGCTGCCCCGAAAAAGCGTTTTGGGCGCTGCAGAGCATTGGCATCCACACCACCGGTGAGCACCTTGCCAGAGGCTGGCGCAACCGTGTTGTAGGCACGCGCCAGACGCGTGATGGAATCCAGCAGGATTACCACATCCATCTTGTGCTCGACCAGGCGCTTGGCCTTCTCGATCACCATTTCCGCGACCTGCACGTGGCGGCTGGCAGGCTCATCGAACGTGCTGGAAACCACCTCACCCTGCACCATGCGCTCCATCTCGGTGACTTCCTCAGGCCGCTCGTCGATCAGCAACACAATCAGGTAGGTCTCCGGGTGGTTGGAAGTGATGCTCTGCGCGATGTTTTGCAGCATCAGGGTCTTACCGGCCTTGGGCGGAGAGACGATCAGGCCACGCTGGCCCTTGCCGATGGGCGCGCAGATGTCGATGATGCGCGCGGTGATATCCTCGGTAGAGCCGTTACCCCTGGAAAGCTTCAGGCGCTCGTCCGGGTGCAGCGGGGTGAGATTCTCGAACAGCACCTTGCGCTTGGCGTTCTCGGGCTTGTCGAAATTGATCTCGTCGACCTTGAGCATGGCGAAGTAGCGCTCGCTGTCCTTTGGTGGGCGAATCTTGCCTGACACCGTATCGCCGGTGCGAAGTCCAAAGCGCCGAATCTGGCTGGGAGACACGTAGATGTCGTCTAGGCCCGCAAGGTAGGAGCCCTCGGCCGAGCGCAGGAAGCCGAAGCCGTCCTGCAGGATCTCAAGCACGCCGTCACCAAAGATGTCCTCGCCGTTTTTTGCATGCGCCTTTAGGATGGAGAAGATGATGTCCTGCTTGCGGGAGCGTGCCAGGTTCTCGACGCCCATCTCTGCGGCCGTATCCACCAGATCGGCGGCAGGTTTCTTTTTCAATTCAGTCAGGTTCATAGTCGTTCACACTCTTCGTGTTCAAAGTTTGCAGTGAGTTGTGCACAGTCGGGCAATGCCCTCAGGACCATGCGGAAAAATGTCGTTTACACCGGGATACAGCGTCGGCTGTATTTAGGGGGTTCGGATGTGACTGGCCTGTATCGTCGTGTACTGTGTATTTAAGTTTGTGAAATCTGATAGTGGTTGCCAGAGGCCGTGGGTATTGTTTTTCTCTAGAGGCTCTGGTCAATGAATGCAGTTAACTGTGATTTTGACAGGGCACCGACCTTGGTCGCCTCGGCATTACCGTTTTTGAAAATCATCAGTGTCGGAATTCCGCGCACCCCGTACTTCGGGGGCGTATCCGGGTTGTCGTCCACGTTGAGCTTGGCGACTTTCAGCTTGCCCTGGTATTCCACGGCGATTTCATCGAGGATCGGGGCCACCATTTTGCACGGGCCACACCACTGTGCCCAGTAGTCCACCAACACCGGCTGTTCAGACTGCAGCACTTCTTGTTCAAAGGTACTGTCCGTTATGTGACTGATCGCTTCACTCACTCGACTGTTTCTCCCTATCCGAAATAATAAAGTGATGTTCGTGAAAGCATGCGCTCGAAACGGCGCACTCGGGACCATGCAGACACTGCCTGCACCCCTAATTTTATGCATTCCTGACAGGATTACAAGCCCGGACCCTCAATCCTCCACAACAACAGGGTTGGCAAGCGGTGTCAGGGTCACCGAGCGTCCGCTAGATTTCGGTCACCGTCTCAGATGGCCAGTCCAGTTCGTCCTCGTCGACACGATGGGTTTCTTTCAAGGCCAAGCAGATCCATTCGCGGATGGAGGGGCACTTGTCCATGGTGCGGCAATAATCGGTGGCCGTTTCATCGAGCTCCACCTCGACACTTCGAAAACGCATGATCGCCGGGGCAGACAGGGTATCCGCGACCGTGGGTTTTCCGAACAGCCAGGGCCCGCCCTCGCCGAAGTTCTCCCGGCAGTAGCGCCACAACTCCTGGATGCGGTGCAGGTCCGCGAGTGCGGCCTCACTGAGGGTGTAGCCGGGGAACCGCTTGCGCAGGTTCATGGGAGCCTCGGTGCGCAGGGCCTCGAAGCTGGAATGAAATTCCGCGCACACGGATCGTGCCACCGCACGGGCCTTGCGGTCCTTGGGCCAGGCGTGCGACTCGGGAAAGCGTTCCCCCAGGTATTCCAGGATGGCCAGCGAATCCCATACCTCGGTGTCCCCGTCGATCAGAACCGGCACCTTGTCGCCGGAAAATCGTTTCGAGAGCACCTGGTTCAGCTTGTCGCTATTCAGGTCGTAACACTTCACCTCTACCGGAAGCTCGTGGCGGTGCACGAACAGCCAGGCACACATTGACCAGGTGGAGTAGTTGTAGTTACCAATGATCAGTTTCATAAAGGAATGCAACCTGTGCAGGAGTTCAATCGGGCACGGAGTGTACCCGTTTCGTACCGATCAATCACGACAAAATTGATCTTTTTTTGATACTTGGTTACCGGCCGGTCTGCAGGACAGGGAATACCGCTTGGAAATTGTCTATAGTGGTGTTCCATCATCGATGAAATCACAAGGAGCCGTCCTCCATGCTAGAACTCAGACCGAACTGTGAAGTGTGCGACAAGGACCTGCCACCCGCTTCCACCGAAGCCCGTATCTGCTCCTATGAATGCACGTACTGCAAGGACTGTGCAGACCATGTGCTCCACAATGTATGCCCCAACTGCGGCGGTGGACTCGTACCGCGCCCGATCCGCCCCAGCATCGCACGAAGAAGCGGTGTCAGCCTTGCGCATCAGCCGGCATCCACCCATCGTGTGCACTCCAAGTACACTGCCGGGGAGATACGAGACTTCACCGACAGGATCAAGGATGTCCGCCCAGAAGCCCGCTAGTTGGAAAGGGTTGCCGGCACCGGGCGACGCCTTCCTGCGGTTCTGGAAAAAATGAAAGTCTACGTGCACGTCGGTGATTGATTCACTCAAATCCATAGTCGGGCAGACAAACTGAATGGATGGGTAGACCTGTCTCAAACACCTTGACCTGGTTCTGCGTTCGCCGCAATGGTGTAGCGCGCGGCAACGGCTGGTTACAGGATGTAGCTTTGGAGGATCTGAGAAAGTATGTCAATGCCCGCCCCGGGGATACGGTGGAAGTAAGCGTCGTAGACGAGTTTACCCGGGTGAACACGGCACAATTCCCACGTGTGTTCAGCAACCGCGTACGCGGGATCATTGGCATGGAGGCCAGCTACCGTGGAAAGGTCGTTCGCTACGCGCCGACGCGAATGATTGCCTCCAACTTCAGCTTCAAGCGTGCCCTGGAAAGCTTTTTCGAGCGCCGTGGGATCGGCTTCGACGAGTTTTCAATTAATGGTGAGCTACGCTCTTTCACCGCCAGGCAGTTTCTACTCCCGGATCCAAAGAAAGGAAAACCGGTCTCCCTGTTCCGGGGTTCGACCTTAGTCGAACCAATGCCAGAGGACATGCCTGGGTGTGCACGGGCACTCGCCAGTGGCATCGGCAGGTGGCTGATGCAGAATATGTCGTCAGATGGCTCATTGCCTTACAAATACTGGCCCAGCCAGGGCAAGAATTCGCCCGCAGACAATGCCATTCGCCGATTTCTGGGCACCCTGTCTTTGGCACGCCTCGGGGCACTGCAACAAGACCAGGCGATGAGTAATGCCGCGCAGCGCAACCTGCGTTTTAACCTGGGCCGCTATTTCAAGGATCTGGGCGATGGACGCGGTGCTATCGTTGAGGAGGCAGGGGCCAAGCTTGGCGCGGCTGCGCTAGCCGGGCTGGCGATACTGGAATGCCCGGACCAAGAGGAGTTTTCCCGGGAACTGGTCATGCTCGCCGCTGGCATAGAATCGCTCGCTGATAACCGTCTAGGTTTTCGCACATTCTTTTTCCCTGCAGAACGTGACGGCGACAACTGGAACTTCTATTCCGGCGAGGCATTGCTGTTCTGGGCTGAGGCATTGCGCCGTGGCATGAGCTTCGCCCCTCCGATCGAACGGTGCGCTACGGTATCCGAGTGCTGCCGCAAAATACACCGGAAGAAACGCAACCCTGCGTTCGTGCCCTGGCACACGCAAGCATGTGCTTCCCTGTTTGCCCACACGGGCCGGCGGGAATTTGCAAGGTTCGCACTTGATATCAGCGACTGGCTACTGCCCATGCAGCAGTGGGATATTTCTCCGGCGGACCTGCCTGGTCGATTCTACAATCCGAGTCGTCCAGATTTTGGGCCGCCACATGCGGCTTCCACCGGAGCGTACATGGAAGGACTGACCGATGCGGCTGCACTGGCACGAGCCCTAGGGGAAGATGTTCGCCTCGGCGCCTATGAGCAGGCATTGCATCGCGGACTTCGCTCGCTGCGACAATTGCAATTCCACGGTCAGCACGATACCTATTACATCTCCAAAAAGAACCGGGTCCTGGGCGCGCTGCGCACGGAAGTGTACGACAACGCGGTCCGTCTGGACTCCGCTGCTCATGCTCTGCTGGCTTCTATCAAGATTCTGCAGCCTATGGAATTCAACCTGCCTCAACACGAAGCCGGAGGTATGGGCGGAGTCTTGCGCGACACCATATCGTTTCTCAGAGCTGGCAGACGATCATGAACCGCAGAGCACGTTACCATCTGCTGTGCAGTACATGATGGCAGGATGACACCTCTTTGGCCTGCATCTCTCTGGCAGCTTCAAAACCGCAGGATAAAACACTTTTCAGGCTTGGGGTCTTCTGGCAAATACGTGTAAAACCCGCGTCCTTGGGCAGGGAGCACATCGAATATCAGGTGCACGCGCAGTTCTTCTGATGGGTTCTTCGCCCAATGCCGCTGCTTGTTATCGAACACCCAGAGCTCTCCCGTGTGCATGAGCACGGTCTCATCCCCTGCCCCGAGCAGGCTTCCGTCGGTACTTTTCAGCACCAGGTGCATGCGATCCCGGATCCGGTAGTATGCGCCGCTGTCAACATGTGGAAAAACCTGACTTCCAGGCATGAGGGCGACCAGCGTCGCACGACCGAGTGTGCCTCCCAGACTCTTGGCTACACTCTCACAGAATACCTGCATGCAGGGAAACTTTTTGGCCTCCGGCATGATGCGAATCTCGTGAACATCATTGGCATTCTTGGCGCCCGGTGGTAGTGGCTTCTTGGCTGCGCGCAAAAAGATGTTCCGTGTATTTCGCTGGCAGCGGACCTTTCGTTGGCGGCTCGTATCAGCCAGCCACAGCTCCGGTGATGCATCCAACTCCTCGAGCAGGGGTCCGATTTTGATGTGTTCGGCTATTTTAGTGAAGTACTGCAGGGAAGTTTCGTTTTGAAAAAGTTTCACGAGTGCCTCTTGTAAACCGGCCATGCCAATCATGGTCCAATCATGCTAAGACGTTTGACAGCTTGTCATACAGCCGAGGTTTGCTATAAGACCGATCACATATAACAAATGTTGAATGCTACGCCATTCAAAAAAAAGGCCATCTGGCCACCTATCTGAAAGTCTTCGACCCACATCCTCTGCCTAAAGTTGCAATCAAGTCATTCATCTGTGTGCATTGCTGCAGATATACGCCAGATCACATCCGAGGTTTGTGCAGTGTTGTGGCATTCACGGGGAATGCTATTCATACAAATATCAGATGTCCTCGCTTTCCCAACAAACCACAGATTGTCCTAGGGTACCTGCAAACCGCAAGATCAGAGATGTAAACACAATGCATGTTGATTCGGGAAACACGTGAATCAATAAACAACGAGATCCCGAATGAATTGATTGCTCTCGCTCGATGCGGCTGGAGGTTGCCATGACTATTCGAAAAATCCTTTTGCTTGTCCTTAGTTCTTTTGCGTTTTTTGTCACCGGGTGTGGCAGTGGTGGCGGTGGTGGTAGCGATATGGCTGCGATGCCACCCTCGTCGACATCACCTGGAAACGGTGACGGTGACGGCGACGGCGACGGTGATGGTGATGGTGACGGCGACGGTGATGGTGACGGCGACGGTGACGGCGACGGTGACGGCGACGGTGATGGCGACGGTGATGGCGACGGTGATGGCGACGGTGATGGCGATGGCAACTCCGCCGAATCTCCTAGCAATATTATGTCGCTGATTGGGGATTCCGAACTTACACTAAGTGAGCAGGGAAACTACGTTAAGACAGGGTCCAACCACTCCTTCTCCAGTTGGGGATTTTGGGCCCGAACAGGGAGCCAGACACTGTTCAAAGTCGGCATCCAAGATGGCAGCGACAGTATCGCTCCCTACTCACTGAATATCGAAGGCACACCTACAGGCACAAACCCTCCAAGCGGTTCAGCAGTATGGTCTGGTGGAGTTCGCGCGTATGAAACGGATGCCAACAGCTTGGGTGAACCAGTCAGCGGTGAAGCCCGCCTTGAGGTCGACTTTAATTCCGTTACACTCGATGTTGAATTCACAAACCTTACAGAGGGTCACAGTGATATGGAATGGAGCGATCTCGAACTGAACAATGGCTCGTTCCAACATGCTAGCGGGTCAAATTCCATCGACGGCGCGTTCTACGGCGACGATCATGAAGGAGCAGCTGGCAAATTTGAGCGGAATCAGATCAGAGGTGTGTTTGGTACAATCCGGGAATAGTCTCTATGCCAGACACTGGAATGGAGATGGCGTGGGATGAGAAAAATTTTGAGACTGTTTACCCTGGTCACGGTCCTACGGTTTTAACAGACAGAACACGGCACCATGCTGCCCGGGCCCGCATCCTCAGTGCAGCTCGGTCCCTCGCTTGACTTGCTCGCCGCGGGTCGAGAGCTCTTCAGGAATGGATTGTAGTAGCGGCTGGAATACCTCGGCGACAAATTCAGCACGCCCCTTAACGCCAGCTTTCGAATAGATGGAAGTGGCCTGAAACCGAGTGGTGTTTTCCTTGACGCCTCGCAATATGGCTATTTCAGAGAAGCTATAGCCCTTGATAATCAGCCACGATATTTGATTCTCGGAGTGAGTCATCTGCCACTCATCGAGCTGGGCATTAATGCTATCTGCTAGTGCACCAGACAGCGCCTGAGTTCGCTTTTTTTCAATTTTCAAAAGCGTTCGCAAGTGAATCAGGTCACGAGCATTGATGACCAGTGCTATCGACACACCGACAAACACTATCAGTTCAACGATAAAGTGAACAGTCAGATATTCGTGCTCAAAAAATGCATCCTCGATAAGATCATAACCAAAAAACAAAATAGCGCCGACAATGGCCGCTATTGCGAATTTGCGGCGTTGAATGATCTTTTTTGTAACAGCACTCATTCCACCTCAGAGCCTCTTGCAATTCAGGTAAGGTGTCAAGTCCTGCACTATGCGTCGAACTCCGGAGTAACTTGTTCGGGTTTTCATATTCCAGCATTGGTTCCATCTTCGCATCGGTTACTGGTGTAAATGGCGCATCCTTGATTAACTACTCCCATTACCTGATAACTGATTTGATTAACTTGAGACATTTGTCCCTGTCAGGTCGAAAAATCTGGCACACATGCGCGGAATTGGGTGCAGCAAACCGAAACAAATGAATCAGCACCCGCGGGTGAAACTCAAATCCAACTACAAAGGGTGTGACAGGACCTGCCGCTCTTCACAGTCGAGACCTGCACCACTGTTTCGAACGCACCTACCACATGGACTGTGTCAGGCATGGGCAATTGCCTATGCCCAATCCAGCAGGTAGCAGCTGGCAGAAGCGATGTGGATTTCCCTGATCAGCGATCAGCCACCCAGCGAGTGCATACCTGATACAGTGCTAAAGAAATATGGGGCTTTACTGGTTCCATCGAGGATATCCGCCCGAGACCTGCCAAACCTTGTATCGTAAACAGCAGATGCACTACACTTCTTGCACTCTATGCTAACCAGTATATACTGTACCTATTGGTACACATAAGGAGATATCATGATGTCAGAAGAACGTCCTCCCTTTCCACCGTTTACCTATGAAGAAGCCGTACAGAAAGTGCGAATGGCTGAGAACGCCTGGAACCTTCGCGACCCGGTGAAGATCTCTCAGGCCTATTCAATAGACAGCCGCTGGCGCAACCGTGCCGAGTTCTTCCAGGGACGTGAGGCAATCGTCGAGTTTTTGACACGCAAGTGGGCGCGCGAGCTCGACTACCACCTGATCAAGGAAATCTGGACTCACCAGGACAATCGCATTGCAGTTCGCTTTCAATATGAGTATCGCGATGACTCCGACAACTGGTTCCGTGCCCACGGCAATGAAAACTGGGAATTCAATGATCAAGGCCTGATGCAACGGCGGGAGGCCAGCATCAACGATGTGCCAATCCAGAAATCAGACCGCAAGTTCCTCTGGGGAGAAGGGCCTCGTCCCGACGATTACCCCGGCCTGACCGAACTCGGGTTGTAAGCGCATGACTCGGGAAGTGGCCGAGCGCCATGATGCAATCGCCGCAGTGGCCGAAGTCTTCCGGGAGCACGGCTATGCCGGCAGCTCATTGACCGCCATCACGCAGCAGACCGGCCTTGGTAAGGGCAGCCTGTACCATTTTTTCCCGAACGGCAAACAGGAGATGGCCGAGGCCGTGCTAGAGGATGTAAGTGCCTGGTTTGAGGAAAATGTGTTTTTGGCACTGCGTGATTCGGAGGCGCCGGCTCGCGGGATCGAGCAAATGTTCGAAGCCGTCGACCGTTATTTTCGCTCCGGGGAGCGCATCTGCCTGCTTGGTGCCTTCGCGTTAGGAGACAGCCGAGAGCCGTTCGAGAGGGTGATACACCGGTATTTCAGTTCCTGGACCGAGGCTCTGGCCGAGGCCCTGCTGCGTACCGGTTTTACCGCGCCCAAGGCGGCAGAGATGGCTGAGGAAGTGGTCGTCGGTATCCAAGGGGCACTGGTGCTGGCCCGCTCACGTCAGGACCCGCAGGTGTTTACCCGCACCTTGCAACGCCTGAGAAGGCGCATCCCGACCATCCAGTCGTAACCCGGTTGCGTGGCGGTCCGTACCTAAAAATGATACCGCAGGCCCAGCGACAGGCCCCAGTAGCTTTGCCTTCGCGTTGAGATTCCGTACTGTACCGGCGCCCCGCCCGGGGCGACCGTGGAAGAATGCCCGCGCAGGCTGGCCCAAGGATGGCCGTCGTCGCGAAAGTCTCCCAGCGTGCTCCCATAGCGAAACTTGACATTTAGTGCCACGTGGTCGGCCAAGGCACGGTCCACGCCCACCATCAACTGGTAGCTCCACAACCAGTCCGACAGGGTCTTGTCCGCAATGGAAGACTGGTTGGCAGCCGCAGGGTGGCGCGGCGGGTCCAGGGCCAGCAGGGCGGCTTCGTCGCGACGGGTGGAGATCGCCGAGTAGTCGATCTCGATTCGTGAAAGTCCGATTCCGGCACCTACATATGGAAACCAGGAGGTGAGCAGCGGTTGCTCGAAGTCATAGTAGAGGTTGGCGAACAGGCTATCCGACATTAGCCGGTCAATCTCCTCATCGCGCACGGAAAACTCCTTTTGCTTGGGATCTCCCGGCACGAACAGGCTGACCTTTTCACCATCGTGTCGACGATGCTGGTACTCGGCTTCGATTCGAAGCGGACCCAAGCCCACATAACCGATCTGGATGCTTGCCAACCAGCCAGTATCTGGGTCGAATTGGCTGGTACTTGCAGGAAGGGTGCGGGGCTGACACTGATCGGCCGGCAGAGGTAGATTTAGCCCACCAATCTCGACCGCAGGCAACCACTGGTCGCAGTTGGTCGGAATCCCGACATTGGTGCGGGTGGATTTAATCGATCGCGACTCTGCGGCCCCGAGTTCAATGCCCGCGTAGAATCCTCGTCGGGCATCTTGTGCAGCGGCAACCAGGGTTGCTGTAAACAGCACGGCAACTGCAAAACCGGAGAATATGTAACGCATGGGCCTTATTCTGTCTAAGGAGGTTTATCAAGTGCACTCAGCAAATGGAATTATATAAGTGTTTCCCGTCGAGGGGTTCTTATGATGGTGGCCAGGGGCGGAATCGAACCACCGACACGAGGATTTTCAGTCCACTGCTCTACCGACTGAGCTACCTGGCCAGGACTGGAGAGTTTGTTACAAAGCTGTGGTGTAAGGAGGCTTCCAATAGTAAGGATATTGTGCTGGCTATTACTAGCTGTCCGGCGCCACAAATTCCTTGGGCTTAGCCGACCCTTCACCAAAAAAGAATTTTTCCATTTCCTCTTCTAGAAATTTGCGTGCCTTGGGATCAACTGGGGTCAACCTGTACTCATTCATCAGCATGGTCTGATGACTCACCCACTGCTGCCACCCCTCCTTGGATACATTGTCATATATTTTTTGCCCCAGTTCTCCAGGATATGGCATGTATTCGAGTCCTTCCGCTTCTTTATGGAGCTTTACACATTGGACCATGCGTGCCATGACAGTTTTCCTTTGTTCATCCTATTACTTGTTGCAAGGCCTTGCTGACGGGGGCTGCCAGACCAATCTTTTCACCGGTGGCTTTATACCAAACCCCGACATCATCTTCCATTACACCAATGGGATTGTGATCTATCTGCACCACCGTGGGGTGCATGTAAAGCCGGAAATGCGAGAAGGTATGGGTAATCACTGGCAATGTCCTTGTTGCAAAGTTGTATGTCTTGTATGTCTTATCCAGCCACTTCTGCACATCTGCTTCTTTCTCAAATTCCGGAAAACTGTAGAGTCCGCCCCAGATGCCTGCTGAAGGACGTTTTTCCAGCCACACGGCGTTCTCCTTGTTTTGAATCATCACGACGTGCACCTCCCGTTTCGGCAGATCACGGGACGGACGGGGTACAGGCAACTCATGCTGGCGACCTTTTCCGAATGCCATGCAACTGTCGCGAACCGGGCACAGCAGGCAGGAGGGTCGTGCCCGGGTGCACAGTGTGGCACCAAGATCCATCATGGCCTGTGTATAGTCTGCAAGACGGTGTTGTGGCAGCAGTGACTCCGCATGTGTCCAAAGCTGCTTCTCCACCCTGGCCTCGCCTGGCCACCCTTCCACCGCAAAATATCTTGCAAGTACGCGCTTTACATTCCCATCCAGTATGGCGTGACGCTGGCCGAAGCCCAGGGCCAGGATCGCAGCAGCGGTGGACCGCCCCACGCCCGGCAGGGCGTTCACTGCGGCCATGTCTTCAGGAAACCTTCCTTGATACTGTTTACAAAGTTCTTGTGCAGCTTTGTGCATGTTGCGTGCACGCGCGTAGTACCCCAAGCCTGTCCAGTAATGCAACACCTCATCCACCCCTGCAGCGGCCAGTTCCTGTACATTCGGAAAGCGTCGCATGAACTTTTCATAGTACGGGATCACTGTATCCACGCGCGTCTGCTGTAGCATGATTTCCGATACCCAGATTCGGTATGGATCGCGATCACGTTGCCAAGGCAAATCTTTGCGGCCATGCTGATCAAACCAGGCCAGAACCTGGTCGCTGAAATCGCTGCTCATGACTGAATGCCGTGGCTGTCTAGACGGGTCACATGCTGCATGGACGCACGCCCGGAATCCTCCAGGGCAATATCACTGCCCGTCACGCTCCCACAGCCCGGATTTTCCGCCGGATTTCATGACCAGTCCGATAGTCTGCATGGTCATGCCGCGGTCCTTGGCCTTGCACATGTCATAGATGGTCAGTAACGCAATCTGTACGGCAGTGAGGGCTTCCATCTCTGCGCCTGTTTGACCCAGCGTTTCCACGGTGGCCTTGCAGTACACGGCTGGCGTGGCTTCCTCGATGACGAACTCAATTTGTACCGAGGTCAGCGGAATCGAATGGCACAATGGAACCAGATCCGGAGTTTTTTTTGCGCCTGTAATGCCAGCAATCCGCGCAATGCCCAACACATCACCCTTCGTATGGCCGCCACTTTGTATATGCTGCAACGTTTTTGTCCGCATGCAAATCCGCCCATCTGCAACCGCGATTCGACGGGTAACGGATTTTTCACCAATGTTGACCATGTGCGCCTCTCCAGCCGCATTGAAATGTGTAAGTTTATTCACCTCATCGACTCCATGTTGCCAAGACAGTAATGGTACTATTCAGTGCAAACCTTTTCCGCATTGTCGATCAAATACCGAAATACAGCAATGTCCGTCCATGTAAAGTATTTTGCCAGTCTGCGGGAAACGATTGGACGTTCAAGCGATGAGATCTCGATCACTGGACCCGCCACCGTAGAAGAAATCTGGCAGCAGACGACGAGAGGCATGCAGCGGCCCGAGCGGGTACTGGTCGCCATCAACCAGGAATATGCGGACTTCGCACAGGTAGTCAACGACGGCGACGAGGTAGCCTTCTTTCCTCCAGTGACTGGAGGATAGATTGCACAGTGCTTGCCTGTGCACCTGGGGTTTGCTGTCTCGACCGTTACCGGATGAGGATGAACAGGCCCTGTCTTTGACGCTGGATATTTAGTAACAGCGTTTTTGGGTTTTTCTTGATAGCGGCCTTCATGTCTGACACGGTCTTTACACGTTTCCTGTTCACACTGATGATGATATCGCCTTTGCGAATGCCGGCGGCGGCGGCCCTTCCCTCCACCTTGACCACCTGAATTCCCGCAGCGGTTCCCCGTGAAGGATCTTCCGGTGCCTCACTAAGCTTGGCACCCGCCAGTTTATCGCTGAGCGACTTTCCACTGAGGGTCTGTTTCAGCTGCTTGCCTACCGATGCAGTCAGGGTGTGTGTCTTGCCGTTTCGCAATACTTCAATCTGAACCTGTGCACCAACACGCAGCAGTCCAATTTCATTGCGCACTTGCGCCGAATTTTCCACCTCGCGTCCGTTGACCGTAACGATGATATCCCCGACTCTCACGCCTGCTTTTTGCGCGGGAGATTTTGCCTCCACACGCGCGACCACCACACCCTTTTTGTGGGCCACCCCAAATGCCTCGGCCAGTTCAGGAGTCAGGTCCTGCACTACAAACCCAAGCCGGCCTCGCCTGACTTCGCCATGTTCAAGCAGTTGAGCAGTGATCTGCTTGGCCATGTTCACAGGTATGGCAAAACCGATCCCGATATTGCCACCAGATCCGTAGATGGCCGTGTTGATCCCGATCAATTCCCCACGCAAGTTGACCAGTGCTCCGCCAGAATTTCCAGGATTGATGGATGCATCGGTCTGGATAAAATCCTCGTACGACTCGATACCGAGCCCGCTGCGCCCGAGGGCGCTGACAATTCCGGAAGTCACCGTCTGGCCCAAACCGAACGGATTGCCGATGGCCACCACGAAATCGCCCTGTCGCAGGTCGTCCGAATCCCCCAAAGGAATTTCCGTCAAGTTGTCTGCCTCAACCTGGATCACTGCAATGTCAGCCCCCGGGTCCTTGCCTATGACGGTGGCATCAAAACGCTGCCCATTCTCCAGGGTTACTACGATATCCTCGGCTTTATCGATCACGTGCGAGTTCGTCACGATGTAGCCATCATCCGCATCAAAGATAACGCCCGAACCCAAACCTGAAATCCGTCTCTCCCGCCGCTGTCGGGGCACATCGAAAAACCTTCGGAATAAGGGGTCATTGAAAAAGGGATCACGTACCACTACCTTGCCGGTCGTTGAGATATTGACAACCGCAGAAGTCGTCCTTTCCAGCATCGGCGCCAGAGTAGGAAGGATTTGGCTGTCTGAAGCGGCGACCGAGCCCCAAAATGCTGTGAATCCCAGCAGGGCTGTCGCTGCAACTGTTCGGAGCATTTCTTTAAGCATAGATACTGAACCGGGGTGTCCCGGAAATTTTGCCGATTCAGATTATACGGTCAAACACGGTCAAAAGTATTCACGGGGGTTGAATTTGAAGTGCTCTGCCATCTTGCGATAGAACTCCCGGTCTGACTCATTGCCTGCCTCGGGCGTCGTAATTTGCAATGTGACAATCTGGTCTCCCGCAGGAGACCCAGGCAAGCCTCGATTTCTCAAGCGTAACCTGTTGCCTGATTTTGAGCCCATCGGTATGCGGGTCTGTACAGGTCCTCCAAGCGTGGGGACCCGGACACTTGCACCCAGCGCAGCCTCCCATGGACTGATGGGTAGATCCAGCAAGACGTCCCGGCCATCCAGCCGGTACAGGTTGTGTGGGCTAATTACTACCTCAAAATAAAGATCACCGCTGTGACCACCTCCACGCCCTGACCCACCCTGACCGGCGAGCCGAATCCGTTTCCCTGAAGTCACCCCTGGTGGAATTTTAACTTCGAGACTGCGCCCGTTTTGTAGGCGGACATGCTTGTTCGCACCTGAAAAAGCCTCTTCCATGGATATTTCCAGGCTTGATCGTTGGTCAACGCCTCTGGTTTTCAGCGACGTTTCATGCGTGAAGCCCTCCCCGAACAGCGATTCAAAAAAATCGCTGAAGCCGGAGGCGTCAAATCCTGCCTGTGAAAAAGTACGGTGCGAAAACCCCGGGCCTGTGAAGTGCATGTCCCGCCAGTCCGGCGGTGGCTGAAAATCCTGGCCTGCACGCCAGTTGGTGCCCAACTGGTCATATGCCTGTCGTTTTTGTGGATCCCTCAGGACTTCATAGGCCTCGCCCACTTCCTTGAATTTTTGTTCTGCATGGGGCTCCTGGCTTACATCCGGATGGTACTTCCGCGCAAGGCGGCGATAGGCGGCTTTGATTTCAGCCTCTTTTGCATCACGCTTTATGCCCAGCACATCGTAGTAGTCTTTGTATTGCATACGCGCACCAAACTATATGGTGAACCTTGGCGGGATGCCGCGGCACACCGCGGCATCCTGGTTCTGCCAAGCACGCTGGATGGAACCGGGGTTTACCCCTGTACAGAAATCTTCTTCGGCAATGCTTTCTCTTTCTTCGGCACGTGAAGCATGAGCACCCCATGCTCTGTTCTGGCAGAAATATTTTCTGCATCAGCCGTGTCTGGCAGGGTAAAGCGTCGAAAAAAGCTTCCGTAGGCCCGCTCTGTACGGGTATAGCCAAGACTTTCATCCTGGCTTTCTGTCTTGCGTTCACCTTTCACGGTCAACACGCCATCTTCAAGAGAAACATCGATATCCTTAGGGTTTACACCAGGCACATCAGCACTGACCTCATAGGCATCTTCGCCTTCCTTGATATCAATCGGCGGCACCCAGTCGGATGCAGTGTCTGTATAGCCTGGCGCACTGCCATGAAAAATTCGGTCCACTTCCCCTTGGAATTCCCGCAATGTTTCCCACGGATCACGATATATCCTTCTCGCAAGCATCTTGCACCTCCTGAAATTAAAAATTTTAATCGGTAGATGCTTATAGAAATATGGGCTGAAAAGACTTTTTCAAGTCTGGCAAATCATTTTTCCCTGATATCCTGAACCCACTCAAATTGTCCCGCTCCGCGATTCTTTTGTGCTGACTGCGGAGTGAAAAGCTGTCCGTTCATAGCCAGATACACGCCGTGAGGAAGGTGCTGGGCAGCAGCGATAGCATAGCCGATATTAAAGACGGCATCGGTATTGCGAAACCGTGCGGGCTGCATGGCTCCCGTCAGTACAATTGTTTTTTCAGGGACTTCCTCCAGACAGCGTGCTGTATCCGCCATGGTGTCGGTACCGTGGGTAATCAGAATACGTGCACAGTCTTCGGCCTTGACGTACTCAACAATCTGCTGCCGATCTTCTGCACTGATCTCCAGGCTGTCCTTCTTAAGGATAGACTGGACCTCGAATGGGAACCCGACCCGGGCCTCTTTGAGAATATCGCTCACCACGGGGTCGCCGATCTGGTATTCACTCAGGGCATCAAAATACACCTTGTCCAGGGTTCCCCCCGTACAAAAAATTTTTACCTGGTGCCTTTTGGAGTGAGCAGCATCTGTCATTGGGTGTGTAGCCTCGCAGTTTATTCTACGTTCTGAACCTGCTCGCGCATCTGTTCGATCAGCACCTTCAGATCGACAGCGGCCTGGGTAGTCTCCACGTCGGCAGATTTTGCCGCAAGGGTATTCGCCTCACGATGAAATTCCTGCATAAGGAAATCCAGTCGCCGGCCGGTAGCTTCCCGGACTTCGAATATGGATGCCATTTCATCCAAGTGGCTGTCCAGGCGATCCAGTTCTTCCATGATATCCATTTTTTGTGCAAGGTAGACGAGTTCCTGCTCAAGCCGCACCTGATCCACACTCTCCAGCAATTCTTCGATGCGTTGTTGCAGCTTTTCCCGAATCGAGGCCAATGCCTGGGGGTGTCGAACCCGCACGTCCCGGACAATCGATTTGACCTCAGTACACTTGTCCTGCAATATTTTTTCGATCCGTCGACCTTCTGCTGCTCGCATGTCGACCAGCTGCTCGACAGCCTGCTCAAACAGGCTGAAACAGGCCGCATGGAAACTTTCCCGATCGCCCTCAACGGCCTGAATCATACCGGGCCAGGCCAGAATGTCTGTCGCTGTCACCGGTGCAGAAACAGGCAATTTTTCATTCACCCTGCAAATTTGCTGCACAAGGCTATCCAGCAACGGCCTATTCAATTCCAGTGCCGCTGTCTGTACTTCAGTCATCCGATAGCGGAATATGCAGTCAACTTTGCCGCGTGCAAGCTGGCCCTGAAGGTGGCTGCGCAACCGCGCCTCCAGTCTTCGTACCTCCTCTGGCAGGCGGAAATTAATGTCCAGGTAACGATGGTTAACTGAGCGCACTTCCCAGCACAGAGTTCCTTGTTCGCATGTATCCTCGACCCGCGCAAATCCTGTCATACTGCAGAGCATGAGATGATCCCTTTTCTATCCGTCCAGATGAGCCTGCACCTTAGCAGGCAAACTTTTCATATAATACGCCTCTTTGGCCCTTTCCAGGTTGACTTATGAGCCCAACGAGCAGACCCAGCGATCGAAGCCCCAGCCAACTGCGTGAGATTCGGTTCACACGCAACTATACCCGACATGCCGAAGGCTCCGTATTAGCAGAATTCGGAGACACCCGTGTGATCTGTACTGCAACGACTACAGATCAGGTGCCGAAATTTCTCAAAGGCAAGTCTCAGGGCTGGATTACCGCTGAATACGGCATGCTGCCACGCTCTACAAATGAGCGCATGCCACGGGAGGCCGCACGTGGCAGACAGGGCGGGCGCACCCTGGAAATCCAGCGCCTGATCGCCCGTTCCTTGCGAGCAGGTGTGGACCTGCATGGGCTGGATGGTTATGCCATCACGGTCGACTGTGATGTCATTCAGGCCGATGGCGGGACACGCACGGCTTCAATCTCGGGCGGATTTGTTGCCTTGTACATGGCGCTCATGCAACTGGCAGATGCCGGCAAGATCCCGGCTGATCCGGTGCAACATTTCGTGGCAGCGGTATCAGTTGGGATTTGCAATCACGTTCCGGTACTGGACCTCGATTATGCGGAAGACTGTGCTGCACATACCGACATGAACGTTGTGATGACCGATGCACAGTCATTTATAGAGATCCAGGGAACTGCCGAACAGCAGGCCTTTTCCCGTGAGGAACTGGCTACACTGCTGGAGCTTGCCAGCCAGGGCATCCAGAAAATCATTCAGTGCCAAAAAAGCTGCCTGGGAATATAGATGGCCCACAAGATTGTCCTAGCCAGCAATAATGCCGCCAAGCTGAGGGAAATCCAGGCCGTGGTGGACAAGCAGCAATACCAGCTCGTGGCACAATCTGAACTGCAGATCGGGGAAGTTGCCGAAACCGGCACCACCTTTGTGGAGAATGCAATCATCAAGGCGCGGCATGCCGCACTGCAATGCGGGCTAAGCGCATTGGCGGATGATTCAGGCATCGAAGTTGATGCGCTGCAAGGCGCGCCAGGCATCTACAGTGCACGCTACTCGGGTGGCCATGCAAGCGATGCATCAAACAATGAAAAACTGCTTGCTGAACTTCAGGGAGTGCCCGATCACGAACGTACTGCACGATTCCAGTGCGTCATTGTGTACATGCGACATGCGCGTGACCCCATGCCCATCCTGTGCCAGGGCACTTGGGAAGGCCTCATTTTGCATGAACCCGCGGGCTGCAACGGGTTCGGCTACGATCCCCTGTTTTATGTCCCGTCCCATGACTGCTCTTCAGCACAGCTGGACCCTGCCGAAAAAAACCGTATCAGTCACAGGGCACAGGCCCTGCAAAAACTGATGCTTGTTCTAGGATGAAACAGCGGAGCTTACGCTACCGGAATGCAGGCCACCGAAATACCGTTATCGCTTTATGTCCACATCCCCTGGTGTGTCAAAAAGTGTCCGTATTGTGACTTTAATTCACACGAGAGACGGTCTGTCCTGCCTGAAGTCCGCTACGTCGATGCACTGATTGCCGATCTGAAAAGACAGGCGGCTGCCGTGGCTGGACGGGGCATTGGCAGTGTCTACATAGGCGGAGGAACACCCAGCCTGTTTTCTGCTCAAAGCATCGAGCGGCTGCTGGATGCTGTGGCACGTGAAACAGGCCTCGCAAAGGATGCAGAAATTACAATTGAAGCCAACCCCGGCACCTTCGATCAGCAAAACTTTGCCGGCTTTCGAAGCGCTGGCGTCAATCGCATCTCGATTGGAGTACAGAGCTTTGACGACACCCTGTTGCATGCCCTTGGACGTATCCACGATGCCAACACCGCGAGACAGGCCGTGCTCGAAGCCAGACGAGCCCACTTTGAAAATATCAACATTGACGTGATGTATGCCCTGCCAGGCCAGACCCTGAAGCAGGCCCGGCGGGATGTCGAACAGGCCATTGACCTGACACCTTCCCACATTTCCTATTATCAACTCACGCTCGAGCCGCATACCCACTTTTACCGCCACCCACCCACACTGCCCGATGGCGAACTTGGCTGGGCAATTCAAAAGCAGGGGACAGACCTGCTAACGCTGCACGGCTGGCAACAATACGAGATCTCTGCCTATGCAAAAGACGAATCCAGATGCATCCATAACATGAATTACTGGCGGTTCGGAGACTACCTCGGTATTGGTGCTGGGGCGCATCAGAAAATCAGCTCCGACAAGACCGGTGTCTGGCGCAGCGAAAAACCCAGAAATCCGCTGCAATACATGGAGCAGGTACTCAATGACCCTCCGGCCGGACCTGTATGTCATCCCCTGAGTGACGACGAGCTAGTATTCGAGTTTTTGTTGAATGCCCTGCGTATGAAATCAGGGTTCACCCGGCAACTGTTTGAGTGCAATACCGGCCTTTCTTTTGGCCCGTTGGCCACGAAACTCCAAGGCCTGATCCAAGAGGGCTTGATTGTCAGGCAGGACAGTGGTTTGCGCTGCAGTGAGACCGGGTATCGGTATCTGGATGACCTTCTGTTACGCCTGCTTCCAGAAGCATCGGCAGCGCCCCTGAGCACGCAGTAACCGGGCCCGAAAGGCCGGCCAGGACTGTACTGGGTAAGCATGCAGTTCGCATCCCCTCCGGGATTCGTACCGCCTGACGGCTTCGCAGGAAAAGGCCTCGTGGACTGCTATACACGGACCGCTGACACTGATCTCAAATGGTCCAGATACGAGGAAAATTACCCTATATCTACCATTTCAGGCATAGAGTTATGCACAACTGCAATCTAGAGCCGAATTTTATGAACTTTTGCATGCCGGCATCTTGATCGGAACGGAAATTCCAGAATTTTTCATTTATAATCAATTGGTTAAAATATCGTACGTTATTTAAGCAGTCTAACAAAACTGTCATATTTCTCGGGATTCGTGGCGATGTTTGGGAATTGTCCACAATCTTATCCACAAAATTTGTGGATTACGCAATAAACCCTCACATGGACAATCAGTTAAGCAAAAATGGTTAAAAATACTTTAAGGGAATCTGCTAACTTAAAATCTCCGGCTCAAGTACTTGAGTTGCAGGTTGGGGTTCAGTATGCTCCCTGCCACTTTGCGGGAGACGTCAAGATTATGAAAGCCAATATCCATCCTGAGTATCAAGAAGTCGAGGTAATTTGCAGTTGTGGAAACCGCTTTACCACGCGTTCGACCTATGGTGCCGAATCCCTGCATATCGACGTATGCTCATTATGTCATCCATTCTTCACAGGCAAGCAGAAGATAGTGGATACCGCCGGACAGGTGGACAAGTTCAGAAAGCGCTATGGCAAAACAAGCTGATATGCCACAGGTTGCCAGCGCCAGGCGATTTTTGAAAACTTGAAGGCCTGCTCTATCAGCACTGGATGAATCCAGCAATCTGCCGCAAGTCACCCAGGAGTACCCCAAGCTTCCCATCGGACTGCACCTGCCCAAGGTCCGGCAATTAATAAGGGTATCTGAATGCTGTCAGACCTGTCTGGTTGACGACTATTCCGGGAAAGCCCATGCTTCGGGGAATGAGATCCTTTGTCACGTGCCTGATCCTTTCAGGATGGCTGCTCCTTCCAGGATGCGCCACCAACCCGGTCACGGGCAAGCAGGACCTTGTGCTGATGACAGAAGACCAGGAGATCGGCCTAGGTCGGCGGGCGCACCAGGAAATGATGCGCCAGTACCGCCCCTACAATGATCCTGAGCTGCAACGCTATGTCGAAGAGATTGTCCGGGAACTATCGCAACAAAGTCACCGCAAGGACCTGGTATTCCATGTAACGGTTCTGGACAGCCCCCAGATCAACGCCTTTGCATTGCCGGGTGGCTACATATACATCACACGCGGCATTATGGCCTACATGAACTCGGAAGCCGAATTGGCAGGCGTGCTTGGACATGAAATCGGGCACGTCACGGCACGGCACGGAGTCCGCCAGCAAAGCGCCGGAACACTGACCGATCTGGTGGGTAAAGGCATAGAGGTCCTGACAGGAAGCCAAATCGCATCACAGGCTGCAGGGATCGGAGGGGTTGCACTGATTCGCGGCTACGGCCGCAAACACGAACTGGAAGCGGATCGCCTCGGCGCCGAGTATCTGGCCCGTGTCGGCTACGACCCCGAGGAAATGATCGGCGTTCTGGGAATCCTTAAATCCCAAGAAGAGTTTGAAAGGAAACTGGCTGAACAGGAAGGGCGCGAGCCCAACGTGTACCACGGCATATTCTCGACCCATCCGGATAACGACTCGCGCCTTCAGGAAGTAGTGCAGGCTGCAGACAAATTCAGGTCACCAGTTGCGCGCAAGGTCAACCGCGAGAGATTTTTGCGCTTGGTAGAGGGGCTCACATTCGGCCCAGGCGAAAGTGACGGGGTGTTGCGGGACCAGAAATTCTATCATGGTGACCTGGATCTCTTTATTGAGTTCCCCGAAGGCTGGAAAATAGATAACCTGCCAAGTAGCCTGGTGGCGACTCCTGCAGACCGGGAACTGCAACTACTGGTTGCAGTGGAGGACCTGAACAGATACCTGACCCCAAAAGAATTTCTGACCCGGCAAACCCAAGGGCGGCTTCGCCAAGGTCAAGACATACAGACTGGAGATTTTACAGGCTACACGGGGTACACCACCCTGAACATCAAGGGTACGCCACGGCCGGGACGTGTTGCAGCTGTGATCCAGGGTACACGTGTTTACACGATTACGGCCATCGGTAAAGACCAGAGTGTCCTGGGCCGCTATGACCGTTCAGTGCTGCACACGGTTCGGAGCATGCGACACCTCAAAGGAGGTGAAAAAAAACTAGCGGAACCCCAGCGCATCAGGCTGATTCGTGCAAAGCCAGGGGATACTTTCGCTTCCCTGGCAAAACAGTCAACTCTCACCAATCACCCCGTGGAACAATTGCGACTGATCAACGGCATGTATCCCAAGGGCGAGCCCAAACCCGGCCAATGGATCAAAATTGTCCACTGAGTTGATTACGTATATCAGCCCTTCATTCTGAATCTTTTGGAAACTTCACATGACACCTGAAAAGATTTACCTCATCGATTCCAGTATCTACGTGTTTCGCGCCTGGTTTACCGTGCCGAATCACATCGTGAATCAAGACAATGAGCCCGTAAACGCCGTGTACGGCTTTGTCGACTTCGTACACCAATTTCTGAAACAGACGCAGGCCAAGCACATTGCCTTTGCCTTTGACGAAAGCCTCAGCACCTCCTTCCGTAACCAGTTGTATCCTGAATACAAAGCGAATCGTGAACCTGCCCCCCAGGAACTCAAACGGCAGTTTGTCTACTGCCGGGAACTTTTGCAGGCCTCGGGATTATTCGAGACAGCACAACCCAAATATGAAGCGGACGACATCATAGGTACGCTGGCCAGACAAATGCGCAGGCGCGGTCATCCGATCACCATCGTGACCTCAGACAAGGATCTGGCACAGCTCATTTTTAAAAACGACATTTTGTGGAATTTTGCCAAAGGCCAGCGACACTCCATTCCCCAGATCAGAAAACAGTTTGGCGTTGACCCCAGCCAGATCGCTGACCAGCTCGCCATCGCGGGTGACAAGACGGATAACATCGAAGGCGCACCGGGTATTGGCATGGCCACTGCAGCCAAGCTGCTGAACCAGTTTTCCAGCCTAGAAGAATTACTCAGCAACTGTGCGGAAATCAGCTCGATGAACATTCGTGGAGCCAAGCGCATCCAAGGCCTGATTGAGGATCACCAAGAGCATCTGTTGCTATATAAGAAGCTGACAACGATTTATTGTGACATCGATTTCTCCGACGACATCAGCCTGGAACGGAAACCTCCTGATTTTCCGACTCTTGAGAAGTTGTTTGACAAATTAGGGTTCAGCAAATATCGACGTGAGCGATGGCTGAGTGTCCTTGGAGCCTGAAACAGCAAACGCATGCATCGACCTGCAGTCGCTGGAAGTGCAGCTGAGCAGGAAAATTTCAAAGCCTCTGCACATTGAAAAAATCACACCGATTGCAGGCGGTGACATCAGCAAAACCTTTAAAGTTCAGTGCAAACCCAATCCTTGTTTTTTAAAAATTCACCACACAAGCATGTATGCCATGCTGCAAAGCGAAGCACGAAATCTGGAAGCTCTGGGCAAAACAGAGACCTTGCGTGTCCCGTTGCCTATTGCCCATGGACAGGTCGGTAATCACTGCTATCTCTTGCTTGAATTTCTGGAACTTCATCAAAGTGGGCCTAGTGCAACCTTGGGCAGACTACTTGCCCGATTGCACCGGCATACCGAAAACTACTACGGCTGGTTCGAGGACAACTGGATCGGCACGACTTTACAGCCGAACACGAAGTGCACGGACTGGATTTCATTCTGGCGTCATAGACGGCTTGCACATCAACTGATGCTGGCGAAGCATAACTGCGCCCCGAACACGCTGCTAGAACATGGCGAACATTTGCTGTGTGATATGGACGGACTGTTTGAGAATTACTCACCCGAATCCAGCCTTTTGCACGGTGATCTTTGGTCAGGAAATTTTGCCTTCGACACAAAGGCAAGGCCGGTAGTTTATGACCCGGCCTGTTATTACGGGGACCGGGAAACCGATCTCGCCATGACTGAGCTATTTGGTGGCTTCAGTCGAGAATTCTACAGCGCCTACATGGAGGCATACCCTCTGGACGGGGGCTACCGGGTACGCAAGGATTTCTACAATCTCTATCACGTCCTGAACCACTTCAATCTGTTTGGCGGCAGTTATGCCAAGCAGGCCGAACAAACTTGCCTGAAAGTACTCAGCGAGCTCAAGTAGTTAGCTGTCAGAACGTCACACTATTGTTTCGCACCCAGCTGCAGTGCGCGCTGGCGAACGGTTTCCCTCTCTTCGGGCACCTTAGGGCTCTGGGTGCATTCCGGCCAGCCCTGTATATGCCGGGAGATGATCCGCGTCAGGGCTTGGATATGCGCATGTGTGTCATTCAGGGCCGGGATGTAGTTGAAAGACTTTCCTCCACTGCGTAGAAATATTTCATGATTCTGCATATCGATTTCTTCCAAGGTCTCAATGCAGTCGGCTGAAAATCCAGGGCAAAATACATCAACTGATTCGATCCCTTCGGAAGGCAGTTTTTTCAGGGTTTTATCGGTATAGGGCTGCAACCATTCGGTCATGCCGAAACGCGATTGAAAAGTAAGCAGCCAGTCCTCGTCGTTCAAGCCCAGCTGTTCTGCAATCAAGCGTGCTGTTTGATGACATTCGCAGTGATAGGGGTCTCCTTGCAACAGACTACGCTTTGGCAGTCCGTGAAAAGAAAACAACAGCCTCTGGCTGCGCGGATGCTGCTCCCAGTGTGAACTGATCCGTTCTGCACAGGCACGAATATACTCGGGTTCTGCACCGTAACAGTTGATCATGCGTATTTCCGGGATCCACCTCAATTGCTCAAACTGCTTCGCCAGCGCGTCAAATGTAGAGGCTGCGGTACTGGCAGAATACTGTGGATACATGGGAAATATCAGTATGCGACGGGCATTATTTTCCTGCAGAATTTGCAAGGCCGATGCTATCGAAGGCTGGCCATAACGCATGGCGAGGACTACCTTTACCCGGCCGGCACAAGATTCCTGCAATGCCGTCTGCAATGCGGATTCCTGCTTTTTCCCAATGACCAAGAGCGGCGAGCCTTCTTCTGTCCAGATTTTGACGTAAGACTCGACTTTTTTCCGTGGCCGCAACTGCAGCACTGCCGTATGCAGAATCAACCACCACAGGACTCTGGGCATCTCAACAACCCTCGGATCCCATAAAAACTCTGCAAGAAATTTCCGGATAGCACGAATTGTCGGCGCATCCGGTGTACCCAGGTTGACAATCAGCACGCCAAGGCAGGTGTCGTCCCCGTGAACATGATCCTTTTTGCCTTTGTATTTCAACATCAATGTGAACTGCTTGATATCACCTGCAGCGAATCCCGGCCATAGGCAGAGGAAAAATGTGAAGCCTGTCGACCTGGACAGTCGACACAATTTTTTGTTCCTCCAAGGGTACTGTCAATTATGCCAGTTTGTTGAAACGCTTATGCAAGGGACTAGTGCGTGGGAAATGTGCCAGCAAAAACTTCATCTGGTCAGCGAGTACACGATGCCCCTGCAAAAAAATGTATTCTGCATGAGTGGGAGTAAAAGGAATTGCAAGCAACTGCATGTTGGCCTGCTCGGGGGTTTGCCCGGCTTTATGATTATTGCAGCGCTTACAGGCAGTGACGACATTGTTCCAGTCATCATAACCACCCTGGCTCAGGGGGCGCACATGATCTCTTGACAAGTCACGTCGAGTGAATTGTTGGCCACAGTACATGCACATGTTGGCATCCCGCTTGAACAATGCACGATTATTCAGGGGAGGGATGTAGCTGTCATGCAAGGAGCGGTTGCTGCCCTGTGTGGCAATGATGGAATGGACCTCGATTTGACTGCGAAGGCCACTGCGCGCATTGATGCCGCCGCGAACGACATACAGGCGCTCTCCGCAGGTGTAGGCTACCTGCTCAATATGGTACAGGCGTACCGCATCCTGGTAGTTCACCCATTCCATGGGCATGCCTGATACATCCGTGCGTAGTATTTGTAGGTTGAAGTTGTTCACTGGTTCACCGGAGCCACTCACAACGAGGCCAGAACACACTTTGTCGCACTTGTAAGATTGGAGCATGTGAATACTACACTATTTCCACACATGCAATGACCTCCCACCCTGCCGGGAAGGCCGCATCGCCTGCAGAAACAAAAGAAAATGCTTGTACAGGCATGTGCTATGAAAGGGATATCCAGCAATATTGATGTGTTTTATTCACATTTGGCGCTAAGCATGATGCGATCATGTTCCGGATCACTGTAACCCGTGTATCGAGATAGATCATTGATTTTAAAGGGTTCATCTGATGACTTTTGATAATTCCTGCAAACCGAAGAGTTTTTTAAGTGGTATGGAGGCCTGATACGACATTTTATCCACAGAATTATCCACAGCATGCCGAGCGTAGCAGGCACGTACAGGCAAGGCCCAAACAGCAATTGAAGTGCCTTGGTAGACTATTGCATCACCATGCCAGCACTCCCCGTTTTAAAAATTGCGCTGCCTGTACCACTGTATAAGTATTTCGAGTACAGAGCCCCTCAGGGCACTGCCTTCGACAACATCCAGGTGGGGGTGCGCGTTCGCGTGCCATTCGGAAAACGAATACTCACCGGCATTGTTGTAGAGAAATGTCCCAGTTCCTCACTTGCCCCGGACAAGCTCAAGACAGTTCAGGAAATTCTGGATGCCGAGCCTGTATTTGATCCCGTCCTGAAAAAACTGCTGTTTTGGGTAGCACGATATTACCAGCAGCCAACGGGTGAAGTACTCAATGCTGCCCTCCCAAAGGCATTGCGAAAACAGAAGCATATCCGCACTGCCTCCAAGGCCATCTACCGCGCCTGTACGAAAAAGGCCATCGGACAACTGTTGGATAGGGCACCAAAACAAAGGCAGGTGTTTGAACTCATCAAAGCGCATCCCGCAGGCCTTACTGCCGATGAGATAACTGCACACATGAGTCACTGGCACCCATTTGTCCGTGCCTTGATGGACAAGAATCTTGTCCAGAAAACCATGTGTAGCAAAGTCTCTGCAAAACCTCCACGTGCTGTTGCAGAATCCTTGACCCTCAATCAGGAACAACGTCATGCCTACGAGCAGGTCCACCGAAGTATCCGTCAATTTGGTGTCTACCTGCTGACAGGTGTGACCGGCAGTGGCAAAACCGAGGTGTACCTCGCTCTGGCGAAAGATGTAATAGCGCGTGGCAAGCAGGTATTGATGCTTGTTCCGGAGATCGGGTTGACGCCACAGTTGGTACAGAGAATTGAATCCAGGCTGAATATTCAGGTCGCATTGATGCACTCTGATTTAAGCACCGGCGAAGGAGCCCAGACATGGTTACAGGCCAACACAGGCCAGGCGAGTGTCGTTGTTGGTACCCGATCAGCCATATTTCTACCCTTCAGAAACCTTGGCCTGATCGTAGTCGATGAGGAGCATGACCTGTCATTCAAGCAACAGGAAGGCATCCTGTACAGCGCGCGTGACGTTGCAGTTTATCGGGCCAAGCAACTTTCAATTCCTATCGTCCTAGGCAGCGCAACACCTTCTCTGGAAAGCCAGCACAATGCCACTCTGGGCCATTATCGAAATGTCACTTTGAGCAAACGTGCAAAACTGGCCAAGATTCCACAAGTGAAGCTGATCAACCTGCGTTCCAAACACGCCGTAGATGGCGTGTCGAGTGAATTGTTGCAGGCCATAGAGACTGAGCTCAAACAAAAACACCAGGTTCTGCTCTTTTTGAACCGGCGCGGTTTCGCTCCTGTTCTGCTTTGTCATGACTGTGCCTGGGCTGCCGAGTGCGCGCGTTGCGACTCGCGCATGGTTTTTTACAAGGGACAGGAAATTATCAAGTGTCACCACTGCCAGAAACAGGAAAAAGCTCCTGTGGCATGTCCGCAATGCGGCTCAGAAAACCTCATGTTCTTGGGCGAAGGGACACAGCGTATCGAGAACCGTCTCAAGGAAATTTTCCCCGACACTGCCATGATACGCATTGATCGTGACAGCACGCGCAAAAAACACACCCTTCAGGATAAGCTGGAGGAGGTGCGCCAGGGTAAACACCAGATAATCATTGGTACACAGATGCTCGCCAAGGGACATGACTTTCCCAATGTAACCCTGGTAGGCATCCTGAACGTTGATCACGGATTATTGAGCAGTGACTTCCGCGCTTCGGAGCGCTTGGCACAATTAATTGTACAGGTGTCAGGCAGGGCAGGACGCTCAGCAAAAAAAGGCAGGGTACTGCTGCAAACCCACCAGCCCGAGCATCCTTTGCTCAACCGATTGCTGACGCATGGCTATCAGGATTTTTCCAAAGAAGTCCTTAGGCAACGTGAACGCTGTGCGCTGCCACCCTTTTCCTTCATGCTCCTAGTTCGTGCACGCGCGCATCAACAAGATTTGACCTATCGATTCTTGCGGGAAATTAAATCCTCAATGCTGCCCTCGGGTTCATCGAGCCTAAACCTGTTTGGGCCCATTCCTGCCAGTCTCGAACGCAAGGCTGGCATGTATCAGAGCCAGTTGGTGGTCATTGCCACTAACAGAAAGGCGATACAAGAACGCCTGCCCAATTGGACCACGGTCATCCAGCAACATCCGCTTGCAAAACGTGTACGCTGGAACATCGAAGTGGACCCGCTTGAAACCGGCTGATCAGCAATACTGAAATCCAAAGAATTACCAAAGCATATACCCTGTCAAATTCACGTACAGGGTAGTTACATTTGGGTACAATGCAGCCTGCCCTACAGGATTATCCTTTCTCCATGCAAGCACAAATCTCGAAACTGCTAGCTGCCGCGGTATCCAGTCTACAAGACACAGGAGATTTGCCTGCCGATACCAACATTGCTGTCCAAGTTAGTCGTAGCAAGGACAACACACATGGCGATTTTGCCTCCAACTTGGCACTCCAGCTGTCCAAAGCTGCCAAGGTACCGGCACGCACACTAGCTGAAAAAATTGCAGCACATTTACCGGAGGACTCCAATATTGCAAAAGTTGAAATCGCAGGTCCCGGATTTATAAATTTTTATTTGCACATCAGCTATGAGGCGGAAATCCTGCGTCAGATCCTTCAAAGTAAGGAGTGCTTTGGCCGTAACAAAACACATATGGGCAGGAAGATACTGATCGAATTTGTCTCGGCCAACCCTACCGGTCCCCTACATGTTGGCCATGGGAGAGGGGCCGCATACGGAGCATCCATTGCCCACCTCCTGGAAGCAGTAGGCCATCAGGTACAGCGTGAATACTATATAAACGATACAGGCCGCCAGATGGATATCCTGGCTGTTTCCGTGTGGCTCAGGTACCTGGAACTTTGTGGACAGACCCTGCATTTCCCTGACAATGCCTACCAGGGCGACTACATATGGGATATTGCGGCAGCTGTGCACCGAGAGCACAAGCATGCCTTCCTTCATCCTGCGGAGGCCTTGAACCTGCAGTGTGGCAAACACACCGGTGAAGAAACGGATGCGGAAAGTCGCATCGATGCAGTTATCAGCAAGGCAAAAAATCTACTTGCAGAAGACGACTACAAAATGTTGCTTGGTTATGCACTCGATACGCTGACAAGTGATATACGGAACGATCTGGAATTATTCGCTGTCACCTTCGATCAATGGTATTCCGAGCGATCATTAGGTCAAGCAAGAATACAGGATGTTCTCAACACCTTGACGAGAAATGGACACACCTACCAAAAGGACGGTGCATTACTGTTCAACAGCACTGCGTTCGGTGATGAGAAAGACCGCGTGCTGATACGGAAAAACGGCAAGACTACTTATTTTGCCTCTGACATTGCTTACCATCTGGACAAGTATGACCGCGATTTTGATCAACTGATTAACATATGGGGCGCAGATCACCATGGCTATATGGCACGAATCCAGGCCGCCATGGAGGCACTTGGCAAAGACACCAGCCGTTTGCAGATCCTGCTCGTACAGTTTGCTAATCTTTATGAGAATGGTGAAAAGCTTCCCATGTCTACGCGCTCCGGAGAATTTGTTACCTTGCGGCAATTGCGCAAACAGATCGGCAAGGATGCCGCACGGTTTTTCTACGTAATGCGAAAATGGGAACAACACCTGAATTTTGACCTGGATCTGGCAACCTCAAAAACCCATGATAATCCTGTTTACTACGTGCAGTATGCGCACGCCAGAATTTGCAGCATCTTGAAACAAAGCACGGCCCCGTTGCAAGATGAAATCTTGGCCGACATCGATGATGGATTGCTGGCTTCGGAACAGGAAAAAAGCCTGGTAAAGCAATTGGCGCAATTCCCGGAAAGTGTACAGGCAGCAGCAGACCAGTTGGCGCCACATATTGTCGTCAATTATTTGCGCGAGCTTGCAAGTTTCTTTCATCGTTTTTATATCACGCATCAGGTTCTTGTACCCGAACCTGAAATGCGGAATGCACGTCTCAAGCTGATCCGGGCTACACAAATTGTGCTCAACAATGGCCTGAAACTGCTTGATGTGAGTGCGCCTGAACAAATGTAGAGGTGGGTGTGCCTGTTAGAAAGAAAAAAAGAGC
This sequence comes from Gammaproteobacteria bacterium, assembly GCA_026706595.1. GTDB lineage: Bacteria > Pseudomonadota > Gammaproteobacteria > UBA4575 > UBA4575 > WTFY01. The sequence continues at coordinate 40,869 of JAPOYL010000001.1, forward strand.
AACCCGATCGTCAAGCACCGTGCCGGCCTGGGCCTGGCTGGCACTTGGTACCGTGATAGGTATCGGTATTGCCATGCTGATAGACATCGATGGCTGGTATGTCGACAAGGCCCAGTCAGTTACGCAAGAAACAGAAAAAACCACAGAGCCACCAATAAAACGGAGCTTCGACTTCTATACATTGCTGCCTGAATTGGAAATCATCATCCCACAAGAAGAAACAGGCTTGCCCGACAAGCAGCCTGCCAAACAAACCACAGCCCCGACACACCAAGGCGGCTATTTGCTGCAGGCAGGCTCATTCAAAAGCTTTAACGATGCGGACAGCCTGAAGGCGCGACTGGCATTGTTGGGCATAGAGGCCAACGTTCAATCTGTGGATGTGAACAATACCCAGTGGCATCGGGTTCGTGTTGGACCCTCAAGCGACCGGCAGGAGCTGGAACAAATAAGGATGCGTCTGCGCACCCATCAGATCGATACAATTTTGATGCAGGCAAAGCAATAGCTGGACAAGGAGTATCCTATCGCTACTTCTCCATGGAGTCGTACATGGCTTCTATGTCGTCCGCAAACAACTTCATCAGCTGATTTCTTCTAGTTTTTAGGGTCGGAGTAAGCAAATTGTTCTCGGTAGTCCAAGGTTCCAGATAGATACTCACCCTGCGCACTTGGGCATATCCTGGAAATTCTTTCAGACAACCAGCCAAACGCTGCATCACATATTTGTGTACAGAAGCATCCTGTAGATTTTCCTGTATCCCGCTGCTCAGCCCCATGGATTCAGCAAGAGGGTTCCATTCCATCTCGTTTAACACGAGAAGTGCAGACAGAAAAGGCCGCCCTTCACCCAGTATCATGGCCTGGTCAAACAACGGGTCAGCACAAATCGCAGTCTCCATGTCCTGGGGGGACACTTTCTCGGCATTTGCCAAGACAATAATATCCTTGATCCTGCCCGTGATATACAAGTAGCCGTCATCTGTAATATGCGCAATATCGCCGGTGTGCAGCCAACCTTCGGTGTCAATCATCTGTTCAGTTGCATGTTTGTTGCCATAGTATCCGAGCATCACACAGTCGCTGCGAGTACATAGTTCACCTTCTTTTGTAAGTTTCACCTCAACACCGGGCAGGGCCTTGCCAACGCTAAAAGGGTCATTGGCATCGGGCCGCCCTACACTGATCACCGGACTGCTTTCTGTCATCCCATAGCCTTGGTACACCGGAATTCCGAGACTGACAAAAAATTTCGTGATTGTCCTATCCAGTGCAGCACCACCAACAATGGCATACCGCAACTTGCCACCCAGCCTTTGTTTGATCTTTGCGGCTACCAAGCGATCCATCATCGGCCATAACAGCAGGCTCCAATGCCACCCTGCCCTACCTAATTTGAACTGGAGATACCGCCAGCCGATGCGCTGCGCCCACGCAAACATTTTTTTCCTAGGGTAGGGTAACTGCGCTGCCTGACTTAAAATCCTTGTGAAAATGATCTCGTAAATCCGTGGCACTGACACAAATACGGTTGGGCGGACTTCCTGTATGTCTTCACCCAGTTGCTGTATCGAACGGGCAAAGCACACTTTCGAGTTGGCCATCATGGGCATGAAACAGCCTGCTGTACGTTCCATCGAGTGTGATAACGGAAGAAAGGACAAAAACACGTCTTTCTCGAAAATGTCTGCGCATTGCAAAGCCGCAGAGGCATTCGAAAGGATGTTCCGATGGCTGAGCATTACCCCTTTGGGGCGTCCCGTTGTGCCTGAGGTATAGATAATCGTGGCGAGTTTGCCGCCATCCAAGGCCTCTGGCTGATACTCGGTATTAATGTCATGGTCAATCCAGTCCTGCATATGCACCAGACAGGAGTCGTGATCAGACACTTTCGAAATTGGAGCAACACTGATCACGCATTGCAATGCTCTGCGGATGCTCTCGATTTGCGACAGTTGTCGCCACTGGCGCGAGTTCTGCACAAGCATCGCTTTGATGCCAGCATTTTGAACAATGTAGGCTACATTTTCCGCCCGGTCATTCGTGTACAAAGGCACTGTGACCAACCCAAGACCCAATGCAGCCACATCAAAAATGACCCATTCCGGGCAATTGCGCAACATGATGGCTACACGGTCGCCCTTAACAATTGCTCTGCTCCGCAGCCCCTCCTGGATTCTTGCTGCATACTGCGCCACCTGCTCCCAGGTCAGGCCTTCCCAAGTATTTTTCTCGTCATCGTAAAAACCATAAGCCTGCGAATGTGGAGAACGCACCACACGTTCATAGAACAAGCCGGGAAGGGTCTTCGCAGTTTCAGGAGCAATGTAGTCAGTGTCATTCATTTGCAAAAGCACTCCAGCACCTGTTTTGTACGCGGACAACGACGTTGCAATTACTTTTTCTTATGACAGCCATCTTACACCTCACAAACCCCAGGCGCTGCTGTGCCATAGCTTGATTTACCCCCAGTACCCCTTTATATATAAGAGCAACATGTATTTGTAGTTTGAGTATGCTAGACACGTCATTTGAAACCACCGTACCCCTGCAGGACATCCCTGAGACAGCCGTTGTCCAGGCAGGCTTGCCGGTGTACTCCGCGAAGCAGAGAAAAGAAAAAATTGACCGCATCAAATTTCTGCTCCAGAAAGAAAATGCGGTATTGATTGCACATTATTACACCCATGAAACCCTGCAAAGGATTGCAGAAGAGACGGGGGGTTACGTTTCTGACTCACTGGAAATGGCACGATTTGGTAGTCGTCACAACGCCACCACGTTGATCGTGGCCGGAGTTCGCTTCATGGGCGAAACAGCCAAGATACTCAACCCTGAGAAACGGGTATTGATGCCCACCCTGCAGGCGACCTGTTCGCTCGATATTGGCTGCCCCGCCAAGGAATTCAGTGCTTTTTGCGATTTGCACCCGGAGCACGAAGTCGTCGTATATGCCAACACAAGTGCCGAGGTCAAGGCGCGAGCAGACTGGGTCGTTACCTCGAGTATTGCCCTGAAAGTGGTTTCCCATCTGATGGACCAGGACAAAAAAATCCTCTGGGCACCGGATCGGCACCTGGGCCGCTACATTGAAAAAGTTACGGGCGCTGACATGATTTCATGGCAGGGAGCCTGTGTCGTGCATGAAGAGTTCAAGGCGCGTGCCCTCGGGGACCTGATTGCAAAGCACCCTGACGCAGGTATTCTGGTACATCCGGAATCGCCGGAAGCCGTTATTGAGGCTGCCGATGTTGTCGGTTCGACCACAGCCCTTATCCGAGCAGCCCAAGAGTTACCTCACCGGTCATTTATCGTAGCTACGGACAATCGCATTTTTTACAAAATGAAAAAGGCTGCACCAGACAAGGTCTTCATTGAAGCCCCTACAGCCGGAGAAGGAGCCACCTGTAAAAGCTGTGCGCATTGCCCTTGGATGGCCATGAACGGGCTACACAATCTTGAGGCAGTACTGGAATCCGGTGAAAACGAGATTCACGTGGCAGAAGAGATACGCAACAAGGCATACCGTTCTACCCACCGAATGCTCGATTTTGTTGCCAATTGAGGCTCGACCAGAACATTCTTCCGTATGACACCGGCGCACAGCCGCTGGATTTGGCACAAGCAGAGCTTCCCGCCTGACGAAGGTTTTCCATGCTCTAGAACAGCAGCGATCATTTAAGTCAGGATCGTTCGTGGTCTTGTAGTGGGACTTGCAGATAGTACCCACGCTCATGCAGATCAGCCAAAACCTGACTGGCATCGGCCTGTGCCAGTTTGCGATCTTTTGTCAGCTCGAATTCCAACACAAAACCAAGCTTGCCGAAAAGGATCAGAAGCCCCTCCGGGAGTAGATCAAAGCGGTCTTTCTCGCCCAAGTAAAGAAATGTGTCTTCTTTTTTCAAGCTTTTGTAAACATAGCACTTCATGGTGCGTGCCTGTGTTCATCCTGAAGACGATGTCAAATAGCTGTTGGCTTGCAATGCAGTCTCAAGCGTGTGCAGTACCTGTTTGACAAGGAGCTTTGGCATGTTCATTTCAGTGAGCCGTGTATGCCAAGTTTTGCGAATTTCTGCAGCGTTGATGTGAACATAGGACAACACCTTTTCAGTAGTATCGCCTTGTCGCTGCTCATCCAGTCGATAGCTTCCATCAGCATTCATCTCGACACTTACTGCAAGAGTATCTCCGAACAAATTATGCAAGTCTCCTAAAATTTCCTGGTATGCGCCAATCAGAAACATGCCAATCAGGTAGTCCTGTCCCGGGATAAGTTCATGCAGGGACAGGTAAGACTGAATCGAATCTGCTTCGATGTAGCGATCAATCTGACCATCCGAATCGCAGGTGAGATCATGCAGTCGCACCTGCCGGGTTGGACCTTCGTCCAAACGATGTAGGGGTAAAACTGGGAAGGGCTGATCCAAGCCCCAGATATCCGGAGTTGATCGGAACAAGGAAAAGTTACAGAAATACTTGTCAACCAGATCTTCCTCAAGATCATGCCTGCAGTGTGTATCTAGACACTCTTTGTGCCTAGACAGTTGTCGGTAGGCCTCCTGTGTAATTTCCTCTGCGTAGGCCTTGCTGGTTAAGGACAGATCCCCTCGAGAAAAGTCCTGATCAATCCGTTTTGCAGCCTGGACCAGACTGGTATAAGTATGTTGATAATCGATTTGGTTATCTGGCTTTTCAACATCGGATTGAATGCGTCGACACAACCCGACCAACTCCTTGAGCTTTCCTTCTGCAGTTTCCGGATACATATTAAAATCAGGAGATGCCACAGTGGCATTCTCCTTCCAGGATCCAGCATCAATTATGTTGGTGACCAATACGGCATGATGTGCTGTCATCGCACGTCCGCTCTCGGTAAAAATAGCAGGTTCTGGCACCTTGTTTTCCAAGCACGCGGCATGGACAGCACGGATGACGGAGTAGGCATATTCGTCCAGACTGTACTCTCTCGAAAAATATGAATTTGACAGGCTGCCCTCATAATCGACGGCCAGACCTCCACCTACGTTCAACTGACTGAGTTGTGCTCCGAGTCTGTACAGTTGCACAAAATAACACATGCCTTCTTCAACGCCTTCACGGATATGCTGCAGGGAAGGGATCTGGGATCCCATGTGAAAATGCAGCATGCGCATCCACCCAAGTGCCCCGTTCTTCTTTAACTCCTGAAGTAGCTGTACGACCTGGCCGGCAGTCAAACCAAACTTTGAACGCTTCCCCCCCGTGTTTTGCCATTTCCCATTTGCGACTGCAGACAGGCGAACCCGCATGCCCAGAGCGGGTTGAACATTGATTTCCGCTGACAGTTTGAGCACATGCTGGAGTTCACCCGGGCTCTCAAGGACAATAACGACTTCATGTCCCAGCAAGCACCCGGTCAGTGCTAGCCGGATATAGGCCTCATCCTTATAGCCATTACATATTATTGTCTGCGTTTGCATGAGCCCCAGACAGGCTATTAACTCTGCCTTGCTACCCACTTCAAAAGCGACAGGGTGCTGATTTTGCTGGCTGAAATGTTGAATCACGGATGCTTGTTGGTTTACCTTGATTGGGTAAGCTGCAACATAGTTACCGACATACTCACAGGAAGTAATGGCTTTCTTGAATGCGGAATGCAACCTGTCTAACATGCGTTGCAGGATGTGCGGGAAACGCAGCAGAACTGGAAATTCCATTCCCCTGTCTTTGAGGTCTTGACTCAGTGCGTACAGGTCGAGCTCACAATCGCCCGCCTTGGTACTGACATGGCCCACCTCGTTTATGTTGAAGAAACCCATTCCCCAGCTGGTAATCCGGTAATGAACCTTGGCATCAGCAACACCCCAATGCTTACGGATTTTCACAGCAGTAACGTATGATCTGTTTGTTTGCTAACTGAAGCTGCCCGCTCTACCGTACCTGCAACTTTTCTTCAATACATATTCACGTGCTGGACAAGAGGAAAAAATGGCTTACCGAAGCCTGCACAGAATGTGGCACAGCGCTCTCGTTCGAGATCAAGGAGAAACTTCACCAAGAACAGACACCCTTTCAGAAAATAGAAATTTACTCCACCAAAAGCTTCGGCATGCTGATGATGATAGACGGTTTCGTCATGCTAACGGAACGTGACAACTTTATATACCATGAAATGCTGACTCACCCGGTCATGTTTAGTCATCCAGATCCTGTAACCGTGGTCATTGCGGGAGGGGGAGATTGCGGCAGCTTGTGTGAAGTGGCAAAACATTCCTGTGTACAGAATATTTTTCAGGTCGAGATTGATGAGCGGGTTACCCGGTTATCGGAGAAGTATTTTCCCGCCTTGTGCAAGGCCAATAACGATCCCCGCATCGAATTCATTTTTGAGGATGCTATCAAGTGGTTCCAAGGGAGGGAATCCAGCTCGGTGGATATCATCATCGTGGACAGTACAGACCCGGTTGGTCCTGCTGAGGGCCTCTTCTCCACACCCTTTTATGAAGATTGCTTGCGCACGCTCAAGCCCGAAGGCTTGCTTGTTCAGCAAAGCGAATCTCCCATGGTGCACCTTGAGAGTATCATTCAGCCAATGCATGACTCGATGCAGTCTGCCGGATTTTCAAGTACTGACCTTGTCTATTTTCCACAACCCTGCTACCCGACGGGGTGGTGGAGCGCTACGGTCGCAAGTAAATCTGGCCAGCTTTCCTTTGCCCGCGAGATGTCTGCCAGGCAATTAGAGTTTCAAACCCGATATTACAACCATGCAGTGCACCTTGCTTGCTTTGCAATACCGCAGTTCATGAAGTAAGAGGTAGGGAACACGAACAAAAAAAGCGCCCCCTAAGAGGGGGCGCTTTAACCTGCAAGACTTTCCGAGACCTATTCGATTACAAACTCTGGATAAGCCTCCATGCCACACTCGGAAATATCTGCCCCCTGCATCTCTTCTTCCTCACTGATGCGTAGTCCCATGACTGCCTTGATCACGCCCCAGATAACCAGGCTGGACAGAAATACCCAGACAAATATTGTGGCTGCACCAAGCAACTGACCGCTGAATGTCACATCGGGATTGGTGAGCGGTACGGCAAGTAGCCCCCACAGTCCGACGGTTCCATGCACGGAAATCGCGCCTACCGGATCATCTATCCTGATCCTATCCAGCAGTACAATAGACAACACTACGAGTACCCCGCCTGCTGCACCAATCAGGGTTGCAATCAAGGCAGAAGGAGTGGAAGGCTCAGCCGTAATAGCTACCAGGCCAGCCAGCGCACCGTTCAGGGCCATGGTTAGGTCGGCCTTGCCAAACCACAGACGTGCAGTAACCAATGCGGCCATCAAACCGCCTGCTGCTGCTGTATTGGTGTTCAAGAACACCATGGCTACAGCATTGGCGCTGGCAGCGTCTCCGAGCTTCAGCACGGAACCGCCGTTGAAACCAAACCATCCCATCCACAGAATGAATGTCCCTAATGTCGCAAGCGGAAGATTGGCCCCTGGAATGGCGACTACCTTTCCATCGGGCCCATATTTGCCTTTACGAGCTCCGAGCAACAAGACCCCGGCCAACGCGGCGGTTGCTCCTGCCATATGGACAATACCCGACCCCGCAAAGTCGGAGAATCCTGCATCACCAAGATTGAACCAGCCAAATACATCTTTTCCATTCCAGGTCCAGCTGCCTTCCAGCGGGTAGATGAGTCCGGTAAATACCACTACAAACAGCAGAAATGACCACATTTTCATCCGCTCGGCTACAGCGCCCGACACTATAGACATGGATGTTGCAACAAACACGACCTGGAAGAAGAAGTCCGACGCATCCGAGTATACGGAATCACCGTGGAAGCCATTTTCGGCAGAGGCTGCCAAAACATCATCCACCAGACTCTCGCCACCTGCAATGCCAGACAAGAACAATGTTCCGTCATACATGATCATGTACCCGCAAATCATGTACATGACACAGGCAATCGAATACAGCGCGACATTTTTGGTCAGAATCTCAGCCGTGTTTTTGCTCCGCACAAGTCCCGATTCGAGCATGGAAAAGCCGGCCGCCATCCACATTACCAATGCGCCGCACACCAAAAAATAAAAGGTGTCAATCGCATATTGCAATTCAAAAATTTGATCAACCACAACTTCCTCCTAAGGAATGTATTTTTCGTTACAGGGCATCCGGACCCGTCTCACCGGTGCGTATACGCACGACTTGTTCAAGCGGGGTAACAAAAATTTTGCCATCACCGATTTTTCCCGTGCTCGCTGCTTTGCTGATTGCCTCAACCACCGAATCCAGCAAGTTGCTGTCAACGGCAATTTCCAGCATCACCTTTGGCAAGAAATCAACAACGTACTCTGCTCCCCGGTATAACTCTGTATGTCCCTTTTGCCTGCCGAAGCCCTTGACCTCGACCACGGTGACACCTGTCACACCAATTTCCGACAAAGCTTCGCGTACATAATCAAGCTTAAAAGGCTTAATAATTGCGGTAACAAGCTTCATAGCGATTACTCCTGATTGTGCTGTTAGTCTGAGAGATTCGAATTCAAACTGGATACACTGGCAGAGACGTTATTGATCCGTTGCCACTATCCCGCTACATAAGATCAAAGCCGTGATGAATGCTGATATAGGCTTCAGTTTCGTCATTATCATCCTCGCCCTGCAGAATATCGGCATCTGTGTGTACAACTGCGGCTGTCACTTCAAACCCTGAAACTTCAAGCGAATAACCGAATTCCAGGTAATTCCCAAGAGCTTCGTCTGCGTCATCGGTAAAGTCTCCGTAGGTCAGGTACGCCCCTCCGTAGCCCAAGGTCGCTGCAAAAAAGCCGTACTCGTCGCCTTTCTCAACCTCTTGGCCGCCCACGAGTTCTGTGAAGACCCCGTTGTATTCACCGTCCGTGTACTCCAGGTCTAGAGACAAACTGTCACTGGCCCAGCCGGCATACAGGTTGACTTCGTTGTATTCGTCGTCGAAGTCATCAGAATACTGGTAGCTGGTAAACCCCGCGCCCAGATACAGTCCGGCGGGCAACTCCATGACATACCCGGTGTAGAAATCTTGTTCTATCCCTTCACCCACATCCGCAATCCAGGTGCCCAGATAAAATCCGCCGGCTTCCAAATCGATCCCTCCATTTGCAACGCCGGTATCTTGTGGGATTCCCCGGAAAATATAGTCAGACATGATTCCAGCATTGCCAGTCACACTGATCTCGGCAGCAACTGACAACGGGACCATTGGACTGGCCAGAACGGCCAGTAACACCACTTTGTAAAATGTTTTGCTCATCGACTTCCTCCCCATATCTATGAATTCGATATAGAGACTAAGCACACACCGTGCCAAAATTTCCTTGCCTGAAAAAACAATCAGTTACGGGAGTCGCATGGATGCAGGTCACATCCGGCTTGAGAAATAACGCACCTTGCTGAACCCCGGATGCACAGCATCAGTGCATAAAAAATTAAACTCGGTATGATAGTCTTCGACGTTTGTACCTTAGGTGAAAGAATAAGGAGTATTCAGCTATGAAACTCGGTTCCAGTATTTTGGATGAGTTAACTCGCAAAATTGATGAGGTGCTTCCCGATGACTTGAAAAAAGGCAGGGACAGGCTTGAGAAAAATGTGCGTGCTGCAGCAGAAAGCGTATTTCAGCGACTTGATCTTGTCACGCGCAAGGAATTCGACGTACAGAGCGAGATGCTGGCTCAAAGCCAGCTACGCGTCAAGGAGTTGGAGCAACGCGTACAGGAGCTCGAAGGAAAAGAGACCAAGTGAACGAAGGGTCAGGCACCAATCCGCGGTTACGGCAGCCTTGTCCGGCAAGAATTACGTTGGCCTAAACTATACCGGCAACACTACATTGCCCCCGGCACAAGCAGCTAACGTACTGAATCCAGCATATAGTCCACGACTCTCCTGATATCTTCATCAGAAAAATCAAGACGGCCACCCTTGGGGGGCATGGTACCGATACCATTGATGGCATTCGCATAAAGCTGTTCAACACCTTTTGCCAAGCGTGGCTCCCAGCCGGCTTTGTCCCCCAGTTTAGGAGCATTCAACACCCCTGAACCGTGACATACGGCGCAGGCTTGATAAATTTCCTCGACTGGTTTTTCTTCGGCAGCAGCAACCAGCACCGGCTCGGTTTTCTCGGCATCAACGACAGCTTCGGCCATCGCGGTCTCGCCGGACAGGTGCACATTGCCTACCGGCCTGATGCGGTCCTCAATGTTCTCCTGAATCACAGTCTCATGGGAATAGTCCGCATCTGAAATAAGCACATTTGCAAGTGCCAAAATTCCGACCGTCGATCCTACCAGCACTCCAAATACGACTTTCAGTGTTTTTACAAACTTTTGGTCGCTCACATGAACTCCTATTTCTGTTGATTCAGCTTTAATGCGCTGCGAATTATAGTGAATGATGGGTGTGAAACCAAATACTCTTTATGGCCTATCTTGGTTGCCATATCTGCACCGTCGCCCTCTACCCGATGTGGATAGAAAAGCTCATTCCTGGAGTGCAACCCATGCGACAGAATCCGGGTCCGCCAGGGTTGTGTTCGGCCCGTTAAACCTGTGCCGACTGCATGGATTCAGGGGCATCCACATGCACAGTCACAATATCCGTGTCATGGTATTGCTGGTGGCGAACTGAGGAGGCCAGATGTCGTAATAGTCGAAGCGAAACATCCCATTCGTTTGTCTCAGCATCTGCGCGCTCGCCGAGTAGCGCGATACGGTCCTGAAGGTTTTCCTCACCTGTCGCGGCCACAAATTCCAGTACAGCCTGACCACCCTCCTTGTGGGCCATCAGAAGCAAACGGCGTTCCTGCTTTTCTGCACTTTGACTCTGACCATGTTTAAGGAGTGTCAGCAGGGTCTCTTCGGCCGTTCCTACAAGGCGGTCTGCCATGGCTGCATCCCAATTGCTGCGAGAAGCAAATTCACCGAGGAATGTCTTAATTTTCGGCAAAGCCGACAGATCAAGCACCATTTCGATTCGCCTGCGACGCGGCTCCGTCAACTCTACAAACAACGTCATCAGGATAGCGACCAAACCTCCCGCAGTCATTCCGTTTTCCAAAAGCCCTCCAGCAAACTTAGAAGCGTACTCGGGGAATATCCATCCGTTCTGAAAGCCAACTCCTATCCAGAATGCAGCACCGGCGACCAGGCCCTTGCGGTAATCTATCCCGTCCTGAACGGTGACCTTCATGCCAACGACAAACAGCATCATCAGCAACACTCCGATATAGGCAGCAGCAACCGGCCCAGGAATCGCCAAAATGACGGCCAGCGCTTTTGGAACGAACGCCAGTACAACAAAGACAAGCCCGAGTGCAACACCGACCCGGCGGGCGCCAACTCCGGTAAGTTCAGCTACAGCAACACTCGTTGAATAGGTCGTATTGGGTACGGTTCCCAAAAGACCAGACAACAGATTGCCCATTCCGTCAGCGGCCACTGTGCCCTGCACTGCCCGGAAATCGGCCGCACGAGGCTGGCGCCAAGACACCCGCTGGATGGCAATTGAGTCCCCGATCGTTTCGATCGCTCCTACCAGAGTGACAAATACAAATGCAGGCAGAAGCGTCCAGAAGACTGGTCCAAAGCTTAAATCCAGACCTGGCCACTCGCCAGTTGGGAAACCCACCCAAGAAGCGGCGGCGACACGCTCTATGTCGTAAAGGCCATAGAACCCTGCAACTAGCGAACCAACCACAACCCCGATGACAGGTGCCCAGAGCCGCAGCACCCCCGTTGCCTTAAGGGCTATAAAAATAATGCTGAGCAAGGTCGCAAGCGCACTCATCGGAGCGGCCAAAACAGGCACCCCGTCAGGGACGTTTTTCAAAAAACCAAAAATGATTGGCATCACCGTGACGGGTATCAACATAATGACTGTGCCAGCCACAGTCGGGGTCAGGATCCTGCGAAACAGGGATAGCCGCGCTGAAAGCGCAAACTGGAAAAAAGATGAAACCACCACCAGTGTAGCCAGCATGGCAGGACCGCCCTCGGCAATTGCTGTGACACAAATTGCAATGAAGGCGCCGGAAGTACCCATCGCCAACACATAACCCGCGCCAACCCGCCCTACCCGTACTGCTTGCAGCATCGTGCTGATACCACTGACTGCAACAGCAGCGAATACGGACCACGACAGGAAAGCTTCGGACCCGCCCGCTGCACGGACAATGATTGCCGGAGTCAGCACGATGCCGGATATACAGAGGATGGCCAGCTGCAGACCAAGGCCAAAAGCTAGTGCAGCCGGAGGATTTTCATCAGGCTGATAACGAACACTTGTGTGTTGGGAGAAAGCGTCAGTGCTGATGATACAACCTCATGTGTTGTAGGGTCCGCATTCCCATTGCAGTCGAATGCTGGTCCATACCACTTTGCATGTATGACTCGCGCTAGTTTGCCGATCGGGCCGAATTCGTTTCCTGCCGTACAAGATGGTCTATCAGCTGGAAGAGCCGGCTATAACTGCCGGCATCGCTGGCTGTGGACCTGTACTTCCCGTTGACAACAACTGTAGGCACAGAGCTGGCCCCAGAGTCCCGTGCCAGTTGTCTGGAATGCTGGATGCTTTTGGAAACACTGGAAGACCTGTAAGCTTTTTCAAACGAGCTGGTGTCGATACCATGCTGGCCCAAGAAACGTGAAATGGATTTCATGTCTCCCAATCGCCGCCCCTGTACATGGATGGCTTCAAAAAAAAGGGAATGCATCCTTTCCGCTTCTCCCATCTCCTTCAAGGCAAAATATGCGCGTGCCTGTGGTACCCAGTTGCGATTCATCACTGCCGGCATGTGCAAAAACTGTACGTGATCTGCCTTTTCCTGTTTCCATTTCGTCAGATACTCTTCAAAGTCGTAGCAATGGGGGCAGCCGTACCAGAACAACTCCAAAACTTCCACATGACCCGTATCCACCTGCAACGGCAAAGCAGGCGATATCCTATGGTAGTGATAGCCTTCTTCAAACTCGACTTCAAACTCACCCGCCCAGGCCGTCGTCCAGACAGCAACGGCTGACACGATCAGCAGCCAAAAAATGGAAGTATGAGATGAGTTTTTATTTTTCACCATGTGTACATAATGCCTGTTGATCGCAGGTCTCAGCTGGAACCCTGCCTCATATCGCTCAAAGCATTACAGCGACATCCGCCTTAATGTAGACCTGCAATGTATTCCGCCACCGCATCAATCTCCACCTCTGTCATGTAGCCGACAATGCCAGGCATCGCATTCAGGTGATCCTCGGGATGGTGCCTCGCACCACTTTGATATGCCCGCAGTTGCGCTGCGGTATATTGTGCATGTTGACCTGCAAGACGTGGAAACTGTGCCGGTGCATTGCCGAACCCATTGGGGCCATGACACGACATGCAGGCTGGTACTCCTGTCGCGGCATTGCCGCCACGATAAATTCGCTCTCCTATCTTGTA
>JAPOYL010000001.1:54346-78799 GCA_026706595.1 Gammaproteobacteria bacterium
CGATGGCGCAAACGTGCACGAGAAACCGATCGAGAGCACCTAAGTACGCGCGACGCTCTCCTATCTTGTACAATTTTTCACCCTGATATTCCTTGTCGGCACTGGCAATCCCCAAACTGGCTACCTGGCTGGAAAAATAGGCAGCAATGTCCTGAATATCCTGCTCGGACAAATTTTCCACCTGAAGATTCATCAAAGCATTCACGCGTGTCCCGTTTTTAAACAAACGCATTTGTCCGGCCAGGTATTTTTCACCCTGACCTGCGAGTTTTGGCCAGGCCGGGTTAGCGCTGTTTCCATCAGTCCCATGACATGCGGCACAAGGCACCGCTTTCTGCTTTCCTGCCTCCGGGTCGCCCCCTGCATTGACACAAGTTGCAAATATTAGGCAAACAGCCAGCACCCACAGTCTCTTCATACATCCAATCCTGAACATAAAATCCTGCTGTATCGTTAATGTAGCTAGAGGTCAACTTTGAGTCAGAAATGAGCCGACCAAAGAAGCCGTTGTATATCATAAAAGCGGGCACAGTCGCAAAATATCGGCGATATTATATTTCGCAAACCCAAACGGGAGGTATTTTGATATGATTTGCGCCAAATCAAGACTGACTAACGAGTGGGAAATGCTGAAAGTAGAAGTGCACAAGGCTCTAGCGGCCTACGACCTGCTGGTTACTCTGGCACAAGCCGCAGCGCAGAATCCCGCGTTCTACAACGATCCGGCCAACGTGCAGGAACTGACTGCGCACCTGCTCGATGTCAAGGCGCAGCTTGAGCGCGTGGACCTTGAGCGATCTGCCGAACTCGCCCATGACTTGCACGTGGTCGCGTTTGTCGGCTCTGAACTGGACACGTCCAGGCCTGGCCTTGCCAATGAAGTCCTGGCACGGATCACGCGCATGGGCGAGTGCATCCGGCGCGAACTCGAACGGCGCACGTTCTACTGCCTGTTCCCCAAGGAAGCCGAGTACATCACGCGTGGCGAGCGTGCGTTTGGCAATGTTCCCGCCGTGATCCCCGATGCGTGCTATGACCTCGATGAAGCCATGAAGTGCCTGGCATTTGAACGCTCTACCGCGTGCGTGTTCCACCTGATGCGTGCGATGGAATACGCCGCACGCAAAGCCGCCTCGCACCTTAACGCAACGGTTACGAACAAGCACGGCGAGTTCATTGGATGGGGTCCGGTCGTGTCCAATTTCCGCGACAAGGCCGAAGCCTTGCCCAAATCAGACCCGAACCGCGAGCACTGGGTGTGCATTGCCGCGCTGCTGTACGCGGCCAAGGAGTGCTGGCGCAACAAGGCCATGCACATCGGCGCCAAGTACACGCTCGAAGAAGCCGAGAACGTGACCGAAGCGGTACGCGTGTTTATGAGACAACTGGCAGAGCGGTTGTCGGCTGACGTGGGAGGTGAAGCATGAGCCGCCACGACGCAAAAGCCCCGAAACGCACCCGGAATTTCCGCACCGCAGATGCCGAGTGGGAGGCGTGGAAACAGGCTGCCGAAGCCGATGGGCGCAGCTTGTCCAACTGGATGCGCCACCGGCTTAACCTGGCGGCTGCTGAACGCGAGGGAGCCTAATCGGGACCGTGCGGCGGATCGTGCGAGTACCGCACGACCGCAACCAGGAACGCGATGAACAGTACGAACAGCACGGCCTTGAGGATAACTGCCAGAGTTTCGATTTAAGCGCCTCCGCCGGTGGGCTTGGGCTTGATGCCCTCGGAATCCATCACCTTGTCAAGCGCCTTGGGATCATCGCACCCAAGGCGCTTGGCAGTCTCCACAAATCGCTTGTACTGCTCGGGATCCTCGGGCTTGACGGATCTGCGCGCGCGCTTGCGCGTGGCCTTGGGTTTTGTCATGGGTTCGTGCGCGTGCGAAAGCGCGCCAATCGTATGCCGGTGCGCTTCCTGATGAACGCCATCATCTGCCGCTTGAGGATGCGCTGCGTCCTGACCTCGCTGTGCGTGTCCATGTGCTCATCGAGCACGGCACTGCTGCCGCACCTGAACCCGCAATGCGGACACCCGTACATCACGCAGTCGGGCTTGGGAGCCTTTTCCAGTTCCAGCATCACTGCATGGCCTCTGCTGCGTTTCTCATATCACTGTCATTACACCCACGTCCACAGGATGTCAACGGCTCAATTTACATCCCTTTGCGGTCGAGGGACTTCACCACATCGTGCAGCTGCTCCAGCACTTCGTCCGCATAGCCCCGGGCTACCTTCCTGATCTCCTCCTCAAATGGATCGTCCGCCGGTTCGTCCAGCACTTGCCGCACCCCGTTTTCGAGAACTTCCAGGGACTTGTGCCGCGTGTTGGACATCGAGAGCGTGTGCGTCCACATGAACATCACCATCACCCTGTGCAGTTCCATCTCGCCGCAAAGGTCCACGTGGCGCCGCACGAGTTTCGTCAGCATTTCATGCAGTTCCGATAGGGATGGGGTTTGTGTCATGTTGCCCTCTCTTGTTGTTATAGCTGTAGCTTGGTTTTCAGGTATTCCATGCCGCGATCGCCCTTTACGCGGTTGCAGTGGCTGCACAACAGTTGCAAATTCTCAAGATGGTCCGTACCGCCATTGGCTTCTGCAATGATGTGGTCCACCTCGAAGTGCTGCGGCTCGAAGTGTGTGCCGCAGCCGTTACAGTCTCCGCCCTGCTCGCCATACAGCCTGACCCGATTGGCCTTGCAGTTGTACGGCGGCAGTTTGCCGAGATCCGTGCGCTTGGGAATGTCGTTGCGGTGGACGATGTTGCGAGTCATGTCGTCAATGCGGCTACGCACCAGTTCGGCGGCCTTGGGAGATATGTCGATACCCGCCCATTGGCGGTCCAGGGCATCGGCCACGACGCACGTGGTGGCGCAGCCACAGAAGGGATCGAGCACCACGTCCCCCTCGTTGCTGGACGCCCGTAGGATGCGCTTTAAAAGTGCGGCTGGTTTTTGGGTAGGGTACCCGAGCTTCTCCTTGGAGCGATTGTTGATGTTCGGGATGTCCGCGAGAAAGTCTGACGCGGCCTCACCCTTTGAAGCCGCAAGATACCGCTTTAATCGTGGATAACCCTTTGAAGTCCAATCAATCAGCCCCGCCTCTGACAAGGCGTCCAATCGTGCGTGCACCCCTTCGATCTGTGCGTATCCGGGGATCAGGTTCGTGTCGAGCCAAGCGGCATAACTGCCAGTCTTGGGAACACTCCAGCAACGTCCGCTCGAACCCGGATCGTATCCTTCCCACGGATTGCCCGACTCCCCGTCTGACATGCCGGGACCGGTCAAATCACCTACACGGTAACGGCCAAGACGGTCCGTGTGCCGGTAATCGCGGGAGACATACTCCTTCCCCAGGGACAGGTACTGTGTATGCCACGTCGCGCCATCGAGGGCGTAGAACAACAAACGATCCGACACGCGAGCATATCGTCGAGCATCGCTGTGAGCGCTTGTCCGTTTCCAGACAATCTCGTTTTTGAAGGACCGGCGCCCGAAAATCGCGTCCAGCACCAGCTTGAGATAGTGGCTCATGGTCGGGTCGCAGTGCAGGTAAATCGAGCCGGTAGGCTTGAGCAGCCGCTTCATTTCAAGGATGCGGGCTGCCATGTAGACAAGGTAGGATTTGTCACTCTTGGTCAGGGTAGCCAGCAGGACTCGGTAGAGAGCCGGATGCTTGGACTCGATCAGGTTGATCCACTCCACATCAATATCCGTCAGTGTCCACGTATCCTTGAACTCGGCACCCGCTGCCTGGCTGCCGATGGGGGCCGCGTAATTGGCGTTTGAGTTGAATGGCGGGTCCAGGTAAATCAGGTCAACGCTGGCGCTGTTCATGCCACGCATGATGTCAAGGCAGTCGCCCGTCCAGAGGGTGCGGTTCTTCCAATTCTGCGGGGGGGGGGCGGACATCATTCGCAGTGCTTGCAGAACCCGCACGAGAGAACTTGCGGCGGTGTGAACTCCAGCGTCACAAATTCCGGCGGGTCCGGGTCCGGTGTATAAGGGCAATCCCCTTGCGCTACGGGCGGTTGCTCATTACACCCTGCCAACGCCACGGACATCAGGACCGCACACGCTAGTCCTCGAACTCGAACTCCATCTGTTCCAGCACCATGTGCGAGATGTCCACGTAGGCGCGAGAGTACGCGCACCACACGTGATTTTTCTTCCACGACCGCCGCACCCGCCTATTGCGGTGCGGCATCTCCTTCACTAACTGTTTGATAGGTGAGGCGTCTGCCCTTTACACCATTGAGCAGGATGTCCGCACGCTGCTCATCCTCCACGCCGTTCGCCACGCGAAACGCATAACGGAAATCAAACTCGTGCAGGTAGCGGTGCAGGTGATGATGGCGGCAGTGCTGGTACACTCCCTTCATGCCGCGCTTGAAAATGCTGAAAAAGCCTTCGATGGTGTTGGTGTGGATGCTCTTGTCGAAGGCGAACACATACTCGTCCGCGGTGTGCATCACGGTACGGTGATCGGCAAAGTGCTTGCCCGCAAAAGCGTAGTGCTGCGCCTCGTCGGTCATCAACTTGGCTTCCTTGGCGATGTGCGCCTTGAGCAGGGGCTGGATGGTGCCCGCGCGCAGATCGTCCACCACGATGCTGCGCGTGCGCTTCGTGTTGCGATCCAGCAGCGACAGCACTTTCTGCTTGTGGGCATGGCCGCGATGCTTGGAGGGCTTGATCGCCTGATGGCCAATGAACGTCTCGTCCGCCTCGACCGTGCCGCCGCCACTGCCCAGCTGCTCGCCGGTATCTGCCGAGCGCATGGCTTCCCGAATACGATGTCCCATGAACCAGGCCGTCTTGAGCGTTACCCCCAACGTGCGGTGCAGCTGGTTTGCACTGATGCCCTTCTTGCTGGATGCGACCAGGTGGATCGCTTGCAGCCAAAGGTGCATCTTCACGTGACTGCTCTCGAAGATGGTGCCGATCTTCACCGTGAACTGCTTGCGGCACGCGTAGCACTTGTACAGGCCGATGCGCGTGGCCTTGCCCTTCATCTTGTTGACGCGCTTGGTTTCCTCGCAGTGCGGGCATACCGGACCTTTCGGCCACAGCTTCGATTCGATGTATTTGTACGCGGCTTCCTCGTCGTAAAAGCAGCGTCGGGTTAGGGTGCTCATGTCGTTTCTCCTTCGTTGAGCACCATCATAATTTAGCTAGGTGGGTTTGTAAAGTATAATAACGCCAAAATATCGGCGCCAAATCGCAGACACCTTACCCCTGCAAGTCAAAATCAAGAGGTGTAAAATGGCCACACAAACAATTTGCAAGCAGGGTTGAGCCAACGGCTTGATGCCCGAAGGCTCAGAAGGTGCGCATATTACTGACATACTGTGACAGCACGGCCACCAAAAACCTGAAGTTTATGGGCGATAGAGAGCGATACCTGATTTCAAGAGTACACATTCGCATATGAATCGTGAGACATGTTTTTTGGCTGCCACCGGGTTCACAACGACGCCCGCTGGATGACAGGGGAGTTGAGGCGGATGCGTGAATTTTGGCACCGACTGCGTCCGAGCTACCGGTTTCAGCGGGACTGTCAGTTTATAGTAGAGGGGTGTCTGGATGATTTGCTGATTTGCAACAGCCAAAAACGCCAGGACATGCCAAACCATATAATCGTAAAGCTTGATTACTTATCCAGGGAAATCCTGAAAAAACACAAAATTCCATACCCGGATGCTGAACGGGCCAGCTTGGAAACATGGAGGGATTTTCTTCTCAAGCTCGCGGTAGCGGTGTGGGAACAGGATTTGAAAGGCGCCAGAAAGCTTTATCAGGGATAGAGCAATTGACTCAGGCACGTAAGCTGAAGCTGTAATCTCGCAGGGGAAATATTAGAAAATGGAGTGCTTCAGTTCGCCCTTTACGACAAGGAAACCGACTATCGTTTCCGACCTCTGCGGTAATCCGCAATACTGACTCAGGTGAACGTATCTCAACTCCCTGCTGTGCAGGACAGCGCTTTCGGACTCCTGAATCTGCCCCGAGGCTGCATCAACGATACCTGGGATCACACTGCGACTGCGGTCAAATGAGCCTGCCCTTTCAACAGGCACAGTTTTTAAAAAGTGCCAGCAGCTTGCAAGACTTCCCTGAGGATGCAGGGGCAGAAGTTGCTTTTTGCGGACGTTCCAATGCCGGCAAGTCAAGCACGATCAATGCAATATGCCGGCAAAAAAACCTGGCGCGAACCAGCAAGACACCTGGGCGTACGCAGTTGATCAATTTTTTCAAACTGGATGGGGACACACGGCTGATAGATCTGCCCGGGTATGGCTACGCCAAAGCGCCTGCACATATACAGCACCAGTGGCAAAGCCTGATGGAATCTTACTTGGTCCATCGCCGTGCATTATGTGGCCTGATTTTATTAATGGATATTCGTCATCCATTGACTGAAGTAGACTGGACCATGATTCGCTGGAGCAAACACTACAAACTCGCTCTTCACATCCTGCTGACCAAGGCCGATAAAGTCAGCAGAAATGCAATGGCTAAATCGTTAACGCGCGTCACTTCCGAAATGGAGCAGCATGGATTCCATGCCGGCACGCAGCTATTTTCTGCTACACAACGGATCGGTATAGCGCAGGTGCAGAAAAAGATATCAGCATGGGTCAGCCAGGCTTTAGTTGAAAGCTGTCCGGGATAAAAAAGTGCCCCGGTCAAAAGGAAAACCGGGGCGAACTGTGACTCGGTTGGAAATCCAAGTCGAAAATGCCCGCTTTAGGGAGGGAAGCGGGTCGTGCTTGTAGCACTAGCACTACAGCTTAGAGGGCAAATACCCGTGAAAGTTCACAACTGGGTGGATGTAAAATCCAACGCCCCCAGCATTGCAAGGTACAGCCCCTCGTGAGGGAGTTGGCAAGGTCGAGGGTTGGGTCAATGAAAAGCCTTCAAAAACAAATACTTGTCAACAAATACATAGGTCTGCATGGAGCACCCATCATCCTTGCCAGCCTGTCAAAGTGAACCCAAGAAAGCCAGTAGCGATTCGCGCTGTCCTCGAGTCATCCTGACAACCTGCTGTTTTGCTGCTTCCGCCTCACCGCCATGCCAGAGAATGGCTTCAAGAAGGTTTCGTGCACGTCCGTCATGCAAGAAAGTGGAGTGATGGCTCACAGTCTCCGTGAGCCCGATCCCCCACAACGGCGGTGTACGCCATTCGCGCCCAGAAGCGTTCCCTTCCGGTCGGTTGTCAGCAAGACCCTCGCCCATGTCATGTAACAGCAGGTCCGTGTAGGGCCAGATCAATTGAAAGGACTGTTCTTCGCCGATTGAATCCCGCCGCGTTACAAATTTCGGGACGTGGCAGACAGTACAACGTGCTTCGTAGAACAAGCGCTTGCCTTCAAGTACCTGTGGGTCGCTGACCTCGCGCCGCGCAGGAACACCTAGGTTGCGAATATAGAACATCAACATGTCAAACATCGTCGAGACCGCCTCGACCCCGTCGCCGGTAGGTATATCTCCATGCGGGGCTGCCATGCAACTCTGCTGTGCTGCAGTACAGTCACCATGTGGAACAGGATAAAGTGGAGTCGAAATGCCAATATCATCCCGAAATGCGGTCGCCGACTGCTGCACGAGAGTAGGTTGCCCCGCCTTCCAGCCAAAACGGCCAAGCATCACCTTTTGATGCTCATCGCTCCACACCCGTCTAGCCCGCCCGGAAACACCGTCTCCGTCGAGGTCATCCGGGTCGACATGACGAAGGATATCGACTTCCGGGATGGCCTCAAGCAGGCCCATGCCAATAACCGGAGGAGCGACCCGGGGTGAGGCCATCGAGTCAGGATGCAAGGCATCGTACTGCAGGTCCACGATTTGGTACGTCGGCGCCCGGAGATTGACGACTTCCCCGTCTGCAAGCCGCACGGGCAACTCCTTGTACTGAACGGTGAATTCTCCCTCACTGCGTACACCCTGAACTGAGAAATTCTGCAACTGGTTCCCGTATGTGGGCTCTGGAATGCTGCTGACACGGTGTTGCAAAAGTGCTGAGCGCTGAGTTTCATTCTGTGGTGGAATCGATAATTTCAGAAGCATCAGACTGGCTTTCTCGCCCTCAGCTGGTGGACGACCACGCCCATCCTTCAGGTGACAGCGCTGGCAAGAACGCGCGTTAAAGAGTGGGCCCAAGCCATCTGACGATCGGGTCGAGCTTGGGGAAGACACCCATATTTTTTTGAAGATTCCGTCACCCACTCGAAAATCGAGCTGGCGTTCAAAGGGCATGTTGGCGGACGGATGCGAGAAAGCATCTCGGTTTAGCATCTTGAATACTGTAGCCGCCCCGCCTGGTCGAAGCTCATAGGTTTCTGCCCCAGAAAAATCTTCTGCAGGCTGTGTAACTGCCAGAACTCGAGGGCGTTCCTCATCAGTATTTCCCGATAGAGGCACAAATATTGCCCATAAGAATATGGCTATAGAAACCGGAAACTTAATAGGTTTTCGATATAGTATTTTGAGCATTTCACAATATAACATCACTAGCCATCTGAACGGGATCAGTTCTAACCTGCTAGCCCCTCCAGGCTATACCCTTCGGGCTTTGCAGGAAGACAGAGAAAACCGGACAAGTCTATTTGTTGCTAATGCGGAGTGGTGGCAACACGATTGTCTTTTCTTCATTTCGAGGGAGAAATAATGAAATTAAAAAAACATATATCTTCTCTAATTCAAGGGGTCTTAATCGCTACTCTAGCGGCAACCGCAGGATTAAATGCCCAAGAAAACAACAGAGTGGATCTTGAAAAGATTACTATCTATGGCAAGTACTTTGATACTGACAACGAGACCGGCAGTCGGCTGGGACTGACCGCCATGGAAACACCGGCGACGGTGGATGTCATTGAGGGCGATACGATCCGTGAACGCATGGATACGAGTGTCATGGAGGCCGTCACCCGTTCCGCCGGTTTTAGCAATGATGCACACCATGCTGAAGGTGGCCTGGACATGGCCGCCAGGGGCTTTTTTGGCCAGCAAACCGTCACTAAGTTGTACGACGGCAGCAATTACTATAACGCATTCAACACCATCACCTTTCCCTTCGACACCTGGGGCATTGAGCGTATCGAGGTACTGAAGGGGCCCTCCTCCGTACTGTACGGTGAAGGTGGCATTGGTGGTGCATTCAATGTCATCCCCAAACGGCCACAGTGGGAACCCAGTGCTGATCTGCGTATGTCCACCGGTGAAGACGATACCCGTTTCATTGGTGTCGGCCTGACCGGCGGGCTCACAGATACCCTCGCGTACCGGCTGGATTACAGCAACAGACAGTCCGATAACTGGGTGGACAGGGGTGACAGCGAAACCGAGATGGTTTCCGCCTCATTGCTGTGGAAGGTCAGCGAGGATTTCACGCTAACAGCACGCTACGACTGGGGTGACCAAGAACCCATGCGATACTCTGGGATACCACTAGTCGGAGATATGGAAGGTGATCTTGTAGTCAATGGGGATTTCCCCCGTGAATTGCTGAAACGCAACTACGAGGTCAGCGATGCGGAGGTCCGTTACAAGGACAGCGCTGCCCGGATTAAAGCCGACTGGAATATCAGTGAACGCCTATCCATGCAGTCTGAGCTGTACCGCCTGCAAAACGATCGTTTCTGGCAAAATGTTGATATGTACGCATACGATCGGGATGCCGGCACAGTTAAGCGCGACTCACCGTTAATCATTGCGCATGACACCGAGCACAACGGCTTTCGTACCAATGTTGTCTTCGATGCCGGTGATGGTGGGCGAAAGTTGAAAACCTCGGCAGGCTTTGAAATCAACGATGTAACCTTTAAGCGGCCATTCTATTTTGGCAATGAATTTGATGTCGTCAATGCCTTCAATTTCAACCCTGGTGTATTCCCCAATCCTGTGACCACAAAGAAAATCATTTCTGATGTTGCACAATACGCGGTATTTGCTGAGGGCCAGATCGGCCTCACCGAATCGCTGACGCTGGTGCTGGGATTACGTCATGAGGACGTTGAAACGGATTTCAAAGATACCGATGGGTCGACCTTCGATCTAAACGCGGATGAGCTGACGGGTCGAGCAGGACTGGTCTTCGATCTCAGCGATGCTACGGTGCTTTACGCTTCGTACGCTACAGGTGCTAACCACACCAATAGTGGCATCGTGAGAATCTCAAGGAACCAACGGGATGTAGATTTCACCGAGACTGAACAGATCGAAGTCGGGATCAAGCAAAGCTTGCTGAATAATCGCCTGCACTGGACCCTGGCCTGGTTTGACATCGTCAAGAATGACGTGCTTGCAGAGGATCCGGATAACCCCGGCCCAGATAATCGAATCGTCATTCCAGAGAAGACTTCCGACGGGGTGGAGTTCAGCCTAGCCTATGCTCCGACCGAGACCTTGCAGTTGACAGCCAACGGGACTTTGGTGAACGTGGAAAGAACCGTTGGCGGTGGTTGTGGTTGGTGTGCAGATGTGGAGGCACCTGAAGAGACCTACAACCTGGGATTGGCCTGGGCTCCGCTGGACAAGCTGCGGCTATTGGCCGATGCCCGTTATATCGGCAAGCGCTTTCACCCCGAGAACCCAATTCCTTCGTACACGGTCGTTGATACCTCTGCACGCTGGCGCTTCACCGAGGACCTGTCCATTGCGCTTCGCGTCGACAACGTATTTGATGAACTTTATGCCTCTGCCGCGTATTACTGGCATGCTCAGTGGCTGGTCGGCAAACCACGCACTTACAGCCTGACCTTGGATTATAACTTCTTTTAAGCAGTACCTAAGACGTGCTGGCCCGAGCTTACAGCCGGGCCGGCCGTTTACCGAGGGTTGCCATGAAGCTCAAGCGCGGGCTTTTCCTTTTTCATCGCTGGCTCGGCATCGGCATGTGCCTGCTGTTCATCATGTGGCCCCTGACGGGCGTGGTGATGATGTATGTCGGTTTTCCGGAGCTCACCGAGAAAGAGCGCCATGCCGGACTGCCTGCCCTTGATGCCGGGCAAATTCGCGAAGGACCATCGAAGCTGTTGCAGCGCGCCTTGCCTGAGGCTCCGGTCACGCAATTCAGTTTAAGCAGTGTTTCAAGCCGCCCTGCCTATTTATTGAAACAGGCAGGACACCCCTGGCTGGGGCTTTATGCCGACACCGGCAAGTGGCTGAAAAAATCAACGGCCGAGGATGCTACAAGCGCTGCCAGAGCATTTTTCCAGGCGCAACAGCCTGGAGGGGAATCGACTGAGGTCCTATACCGGGGCATGCTGGAAATGGATCAATGGACGGTTTCCAGTGCCTTGAATTCACACCGGCCTCTGCATAAAGTTGCCCTGCATGACGCTGCCGCAACCTGGCTTTATGTCTCTTCGAGCACAGGTCAGGTGGTCCGGGATGTGACGCGCAACGAACGTGTCTGGAACTGGCTTGGTGCCAACTTGCACTGGATCTATCCGGTGCAGCTGCGCAAGCACCGCACGGTGTGGGCAAATTTGCTGATCGTACTTTCCCTAGTGGGACTAGCCTCGGTGCTGAGCGGCATCATCATTGGCCTCATGCGCCTGCGTGTACAGCGGCGTTATCGGGGGAAGGATGTGAGCCCATATGAGGGCGTGATGAAGCTCCATCATATTGCTGGTTTGGCCTGTGCGTTTTTCCTGACGACCTTTATGTTCAGCGGATTTATGTCGATGACACCCTGGGGCTTGTTCGATACTAAAACCAGCTTTGCCCAACAATTGTGGCGTTACCAGCAACCGGGTGATATCAGAAGTCTGGAGTCGACCTACTCCACTGCGGAGGAAATCCGTCAACTCTTGCAACAACACCAAACATACGGCATCAAGGAATTGAACTGGCATTGGCTTGCAGGGCATACCTTGCTTGCTCTGCATCATTCTCCTGATGTGTTCCGATCTGTGCGCGGCAAGGACTCGCTTACTGAAGCTGACTTGGCTCCACAGATAAAAACGGCGATAAGCCATTTGCTCCCTGACAGTGAAGTGTCATCCATGGAGTATCTAGAAGACTATGATGGCTATTATTATTCGCATCATGAACGTTTTCGCCCACTGCCGGTGATAAGGGTCAAATTTTCAGACCCTGAATCGACATGGTTTCATATTCATGCACAAACAGGCCAGTTACTGGGGCGATTGACATTCAAAAACCGTGTACAGCGGTGGCTATTTAACGGACTGCATACACTGGATTTCAGTGTTCTAATCTACCGCCGGCCACTTTGGGATATTTTGCTTATACTGCTATGCACCGCTGCCGCATTATTTTCACTAACGTCGATTACTATTGCTTGGCGACATCTCAGAACAAATGCCTAAATAAGGCGCTCAGTCAGTGCACAAAGATGCATGTCTTTTTGAGGGGTATCTCGCGCTTGCAGGGGAATTGCTGAGCCACTTTGGTGGCAGCATCGAAAACACCTGAAAAGCCACTGAAGAAAACTATTCTAGTTGCTACATGTCCTAGGCTGATCACGCTGAGAAATAAACCGAAGTCACCCATCAGATTCCTGATGATGTTCCGCCAGTTAAGATAGTCTCACCTGGAATAGGTGCGGGCGTCGCGCAGGGCAGTCAAATTCTGAGTTGTCAGTTTATGGCTACATTTTATGATTTGACGGTTTACATATACAAATAATAATGATAATAATACGCATTAGTATTTATGGGCATAATATGAAAACCTTAAAGATCATCCTCGTTTCCGGAGCGGTTTTACTTGCATGGGACATGCCTGCACTGGCTCAAGAGACCATTGAAGAACGTCTTGCCAATATGGAGCGGCGTGTACAGTATTTGGAAGAGCGGGTAGCTGCTCAAGATGAAGTAATTGTTGAAAAGGACCGCCAACTTGCAAAGCTGTCCAGACAAGAGGACAGATGGTTCAACTCCGTTGACCTTGGTGGCCTCGTGGAAGTCGAGGCTGCCTACATGGATCCAAGTCGTGGAGATGAAGAATCTGATGTAACGGTGGCAGAGGTGAAACTTGGGGTTGCTGCACAGATTACTGACATGGTGGGCGCCGAAGTTGTTCTTCTCTATGAGGAAGATGATACGGACTTGGAGGTTGATGTTGCCGCGATCAGCATCGGGCCATTTACGGCAGGTCAGTACATTGTTCCCTTTGGTGTATTCGAGAGTAACTTCATCTCTGACTCCTTGACACTAGAACTGGGTGAGACAAGGGAGTCTGCACTGCAATTCGGCATGAAATCTGGAGGCCTCCATGGTGCGGTCTATGCTTTCAACGGTGACCTCGATGAAGATGAAGACTCCGAGATTGACAGTTTCGGTGCAACTGTTGGGTATTCGGCTGAAGGAGAAGGCATGGAATTTGGCCTGAACCTGTCATACATCAGTGACATTGGAGATTCCGACAACCTGCAGGAGTTGGTAACAGACAATCTTGGTGAAAATGGCATATACAGCGACCAGGTGAGTGGCTGGTCTGCAAGTACCTTGTTGCGATTTAACAACCTGTCACTTCTCGCCGAATACCTCGGTGCAGCCGAAGACTTTGAAATAGGTGAAATGGAATTCGAAGGGGAAGGCGCCGAACCGATCAGCTACATGGTTGAGGCGGCCCTAGATTTCGAACTTGCAGGGATGCCTGCAACGTTTGCCCTGGGCTATCAGGAGACTGATGAAGCTGCCGCCCTTGAGTTGCCTGAAGAACGCTTCTTGGTCGGCCTGTCTGTTGAAATGATGGACGGGGTTACATTGGCCGTTGAGGGGGCATTCGACGAGGACTATGGCGATCCTGAAACAAATGACTATTCTGGAGGTGATGCCGATATCGTCACTTTCCAGCTTGCAACTGAGTTCTAAACAGCCGCGTTTAAGAGGATATCCCGATCATGAAATTAACGACAATAAGGACTGTTCTGGCATCCGCATTGCTTGCGTTTCTGTCAGCACCCGTTTTTGCGATGCTACAGGCGAGTGATGTGGTCAAACACTACGCTGATCTGGCACATGCGGTGTACGAAGATTCGCTGGTCACGGCACACACCTTGCAAAAAGCGGTCAACCAGCTGATTACAGAGCCGACGGTCGCAAACCTTCGCCATGCGCGAGTGGCCTGGCTGGCTTCCCGGGTACCCTACATGCAGAGCGAGGTCTACCGGTTCGGCAATGCGATTGTCGATAACTGGGAAGGTAAGGTGAATGCCTGGCCTCTCGATGAAGGCCTGATCGACTATGTTGCTGCGAGTTACGGTGCCGAGTCGGAAGAGAATCCGGCCTACCAAGCCAATGTCATTGCGAGCCCAAGTTTCACTTATTCCGGGCAAACCATTGATGCATCGCACATCACCAAAGAGTTACTTGCCAATACGCTTCATGAACTTGGAGGTATCGAAGCGAATGTGGCAACCGGGTACCACGCCATAGAATTTCTGCTCTGGGGCCAAGACCTAAACGGTGTTGGACCAGGCAATGGCAACCGTCCGGCGACCGACTTTGACCCGGACAATTGTTCCTGGCAAAACTGTGAGCGACGGGCAGCTTACCTGAAAATGGCTACTGATCTTCTGGTTGACGACTTAGCATGGATGGTGGCTCAGTGGGCACCTGGCGGTGAAGCCCGTGAAGACTTGATCCATGGCAGTACCAAGCACGGTCTTTCTGCGATTGTGACCGGTATGGGCAGTCTTTCTTACGGGGAACTGGCAGGCCAGAGGATGCAACTTGGGCTACTGCTACATGACCCCGAAGAGGAGCACGACTGCTTCAGCGACAACACACATCACTCCCACTACTATGATGCAATGGGCATTCAGAACATCTATCTTGGTAAGTATCGCCGCATAGATGGCTCCATGGTAGAGGGGCCAAGCATCTCTGCCCTCGTTGCTGCTGCATCACCAGAAGTTGACAAGAACCTGCGCGATCAACTGCATACCACCATGTCCGCAATGGAAAAGCTCGTGCATGCAGCAAAAAATGGAGAAGCCTATGACCAGATGATCGGGGAAGGGAATGATTCAGGGAATGCCAGAGTTCAGGCAGCCATCGACGCCTTGACCTCGCAAACCCGTGGGATTGAACAGGCTGCAGCTGTACTCCAGTTAACTTCGGTCAAATTCGAGGGATCTGACAGTCTGGATAATCCCGAAGCTGTTTTTGAGTAAATCTGTTTTCAAGAACGAGCAGGCCGTCTATCCGGTGGAGCGGACCACCTGCACCGATCTATTAGTTCTGCTGCCTTCGCAATTCGGCCTGCGATGCACAGAATTAGCAGTAGCCTGCTTTACTGGATTCGTTCATGCGTCAGATATGGGTTGTGCAGCAGGAGAGTGCTGGTAGTCGGTCCAGGTAACCTCCGGTACACCCCCACCTGTACTTTTCCTGTTCAGCAAGCTGTAGCGTTAATGCGCCTCATCCCAGTTATGGCCATACCCAGCATCCACGACTAGGGGCACAGAGAGTTCAACTGCTGCAGCCATTTTCTGTTTTACCATCTTCTGTACAGTGTCCTTGTGGTCCTCTTGGACCTCAAAAACAAGTTCGTCATGAACCTGCATGATCATCTTGGATCCCGGATGTTCCTGCTCTTGCCATGCATCAATCTGGATCATGGCATGCTTGATGATATCAGCGGCCGTTCCCTGCATGGGTGCATTGATTGCGGTGCGTTCCGCGTATTGGCGCAGCTTTACGTTTTTATGATTAATGTCAGGCAAGTACAATCGCCTCCCGAAAAGCGTTTCCACATAGCCCTGGGCACGCGCCTTTTCACGTATGTCTCCCATGTATTTCTTCACACCAGGGTAACGTTCAAAGTAGAGACTTACATACTGCTGGGCTTCGGAACGAGAAATCCCAAGCTGGTTGGCGAGGCCAAAAGCCGACATGCCGTAGATCAAGCCGAAGTTGATCGCCTTGGCAGAACGGCGCTGTTCTGCGCTTACATCGTCAAGACCCGTTGCAAACACCTCGGCAGCAGTTGCACGGTGAATATCCTCACCCCTTGAAAAGGCGTTACACAGTCCTTCATCCTGGGACAAGTGTGCCATGATGCGCAGCTCTATCTGCGAATAATCCGCGGCCAGAATCATGTGGGATTCCGGTGCAACAAAGGCTTGTCGAATTCGCCTTCCTTCCTCGGTGCGTATCGGGATGTTCTGCAAATTCGGATCGGATGAAGACAGGCGACCGGTAGCTGCAACCGCTTGATGATAGGAAGTATGTATGCGGCCTGTTTTTGCGCTGACCAGTGTAGGGAGCTTATCCGTATACGTTGATTTCAGTTTGCTGAGTGCTCGATGCTCTAGTAAAAGTTTAGGCAGAGGAAAGTCCCGGGCGAGCTCCTGCAATACATCCTCTGCTGTGGAGGGTTGGCCCGTAGGGGTTTTGCGCCGTACCGGCAATCCTTGTTTTTCAAAAAGGACTTCCTGTATCTGCTTCGGGGAGCCTAGATTAAATTCCTCTCCAGCGATCTCGAAAGCCTGTTTTTCTATTTCGTGAATCCTTTCATCAAACTGCCGGCTCTGCTTCGTCAATTGCCCACAATCAAGCAGCACACCCTGTCGCTCCATGTTTGACAGTACTTCCGACAAGGGCAGTTCAATGTCCTGATAGAGCTTTCTTTGTCTGGATCTTTGTTTTTGTTCCAGTTTGGACCAGAATACTTTGTGCAGCCGCAGTACCATATCAGCACATTCCGCGGCATAGTCCGCAACATCCTTCAGATCCGCCTGATCGAATGCAATTTGCTTGGATCCCTTGCCGACAATGTCTTGCAGGTCAATGCTCGTATGCCCGAGATACTTTTTGCACAATGCATCCAAGTCGTGTCGACTCGCCACGGAATTGCACACATAAGACTGCAGCATGATGTCGTGCCGGATGCCTTCCAGATGAATGTCATGATTCAACAATACGGTACGATCATGCTTGAGGTTGTGCCCTATGATTTTGGGCGGGCTTGAATTAAAAATAATCTTGAATTTTTCCAGGGTGGCCTCGCGGTTCAGTTGCTCAGGGGCACCGGGATATTCGTGTGCAAAGGGAATATAGGCTGCCTCACCCGGGCTGACAGCAACAGACAAGCCCACGACATTGGCCTTCATGTAATCCGGAGAGTTTGTTTCTACATGCAAAGCCACCAGATCTGCCTGCTGCAACTGCACCAGCCAGCGGTCAAGATCCTCATCACTTAATATCAATTCATAACTACGACCAGCCGCAGTTACCTCAGCAGGTGCAACATCCGTCATCTCGCCTTCCTGAACATCGAGGGAGCCCAACCAGCTCTTGAACTCAAGCTCGGAGTACAACTGCTGCAACTGTTTCGAATCCGGTGGCTGTGTGCGCAGATCTTCAACATCTATCGGCAAGTCCAGCGCGCAACGTATCGACACAAGTTCATGCGAAAGAGGCAATTGCTCCAGGTGTGCGCGCAGTTTTTCACCAATCTTTCCAGTAATCGAGTCTGCATGGGAGGTAATTTGTTCCAGTGATCCAAATTCATTCAGCCATTTGGCGGCTGTTTTTGGCCCGACACCCGGTACTCCCGGTACGTTATCGGACTTGTCCCCCGTGAGTGCGAGGTAATCAATAATCTGGTGCGGTGCAACCCCAAATTTTTTCCTTACACCCACGGCATCCATCTTGGCATTCGTCATGGTATTCACCAGGGTGACATGGTCATTGACCAACTGCGCCATGTCCTTATCACCGGTTGATATCAGCACTTCATGACCCTGATCCACGGCCTGAGAGGCCAGTGTTCCAATCACGTCATCCGCTTCGACGTTGGGCTCCGAGATCAACACAAGCCCCAATGCACGAATAACCGCATGCAAAGGATCGATCTGTGCGCGAAGCTCCTCTGGCATAGAGGGACGGTTGGCCTTGTAGTCACCATAGAGTTCGTGCCTGAAAGTCTTTCCCTTGGCATCAAAGACCACCGCAATGTGGCTGGGCTGCTCCTTGCCAAGCAGCCTTTTGAGCATGTTGACGACACCGTATATGGCGCCGGTGGGTTGTCCAGACGATGTGGTAAGGGATTGCAGTTCCGGCACATGAAAGGCCCGGTACAAATAGGACGATCCGTCGACCAGAATCAGTGGAGGTGTGTCGTTGTCTGACATGCCTTACTCAAGATCGGCGGTCAGTGGATGAAGTCTGGCCGTCACGCTATGATGGCCCGTGTTTTCAGTGAAGGTTGCACAATCTATCCCGCAGCATACACTCATGCTTTTGCTCAGGCAGGTGGACAAGGGTATGCAAAGCACCTGGCTGAGGGTTGTTGCCCTTTCACAGTAACGACATAACTAGCTGCATCCACGATACATGTCCGTCTACACAAACATCAAGATACACGAGCTTGAAGTTTTTCTTAAGAATTACTCTTTAGGTACGTTATTAAACCACGAAGGTATTAACGCAGGTATTGAAAACACCAATTATTTTGTCACCACCGAAAATGGCAAGTTTGTGTTGACCATTTTTGAAGAAGTCGGTTTCGACACCCTGCCATACTACTTAACCTTGATGGCGCATCTGTCTGATCATGGCATGCCAACAGCTCACCCAATTGCAGACCTGCAGGGGGATTACGTGCGCATGTTGAAAAACAAACCAGCTGCAATAGTAAGACGCCTGGAAGGGCACAATGTGCTGATACCCACTGTGAAACACTGTGCGGCCGTCGGCCACGCCCTGGCGCAAATACACATACTGGGCGAATCGTTCAGCGGTGTACTGGTCAACCCACGCGGGATTGCGTGGGCTGTACAAACTGCAGATCGCTTGTTTAATAAGCTTTCGACTGATGATCAGCAATTGCTCGAACAGGAACTGAAACTGCGCCAACAGCCTTTCAATGCAAATCTCCCGCAGGGAATAGTGCATGCCGATCTGTTCCGCGACAACGTGATGTTCAAGCGCTATGCGCTCACTGGCATTATCGACTTCTATCTCTCCTGCAATGATTACCTGCTGTACGATCTTGCCATTACCGTGAATGACTGGTGCAGCGACGATGAGGGTAACCTGGATCTGGAATTGTATGCCGCACTTATAGAGGCATACCAGATGGAGCGCCCGTTTCATGAATGCGAGTTCGAGGCCTGGAACTGCATGCTACGTGCGGCTGCACTCAGGTTCTGGCTATCACGCCTGCGCGACCAGATTTACCCCAAAGACGGCGAAATCACACATATCAAGGACCCCGATGTCTATAAAATGATTCTCCTTTCACGAATTCACCATACCCCGGATCTTCGCCTCTGAGGCGGTGTCGCTGGCTTGGAAAAAAACATGGAAAAGCTGTGCGGCTGTATCGACGCATTAAATGAACGCGTCGGGGCATTCGCTGCCTGGCTCATACTGCTCATGGCAGGCATTACCTTTCTGGTGGCCTCGCTGCGCTATGGCCTCAATTTCGGCAGCATTGCGTTACAGGAATCTATCACCTACCTGCATGCGTTCGTATTCATGATTGCCGGTGCCTACACACTGAAGCACAACGAGCATGTACGCGTGGATATATTTTACCAAGGCATGTCCCCGCGGAAAAAAGCCTGGGTTGATTTCCTGGGCTGTGTGCTGCTGTTGCTGCCTTTTGCCAGCTTTATTGTATGGACCAGCTTTGACTACGTTATCAATTCCTGGAGGTATCTCGAGAAGTCCCGCGAGGCCGGCGGCTTGCCACTTGTGTTTATCCTCAAGACTTTCATTCCCGTCATGGCGATCCTTTTGTTTCTGCAGGCTATTTCAATGGGCGGACGCGCCTGGCTTGTCTTGCGCAAGTAGAGAGCCGACATGGAGATCGTTGCCTTTCTACTGTTTCTTGCCGTAATTCTGGTGCTGTTGCTCGGCTATCCGGTGGCTTTCACACTTGCAGGCGTGTCCCTTGCATTTGCAGCAGCAGGCGTTGTAACTGGTGTGTTCGATCCTGCCCTGCTACAAGCCTTTCCAAGCCGCCTGTTCGGAATCATGACGAACGAGACACTTATTGCCGTACCCCTGTTTGTATTCATGGGTGTCATGCTGCAACGCTCCAATATTGCCGATACCTTGCTAGACACCATGGGTGCCTTGTTCGGTTCGTTGCGTGGGGGTCTGGGGATCTCG
This sequence comes from Gammaproteobacteria bacterium, assembly GCA_026706595.1. Taxonomy (GTDB): domain Bacteria; phylum Pseudomonadota; class Gammaproteobacteria; order UBA4575; family UBA4575; genus WTFY01. The sequence goes on from JAPOYL010000001.1 coordinate 74,452, forward strand.
GTAGTACTGGTGGGCATGCTGCTGGCGGCGAGCACCGGTATTGTCGGGGCCACTGTAGTCACCATGGGACTGCTGTCCCTGCCCACCATGCTGAGAAGAGGCTATCACCCCGAGATATCAACCGGCATGATTTGCGCCTCTGGAACACTTGGACAGATCATTCCCCCGTCAATTATCCTGGTGTTGCTCGGCGATGTCCTGTCATCGGCATACCAGCAAGCGCAACTCAGCCAAGGAAATTTCAAGCCGGACACCGTCTCTGTAGGTGACTTGTTCGTAGGTGCGATTATTCCAGGCCTTCTGTTGGTGGGCTTGTATCTGTTGTATTTGGTGACTGTTGCCTGGCTTAAACCGCATATGATGCCTGTAATCGAGCGTGAGTCGGACATAGGCATCGGTACCTGGATCAAGCAGATATTGCATGCGCTGGTACCTCCCATTGCACTGATAGTCGCTGTGCTGGGTTCGATCATCCAGGGCATTGCCACGCCCTCGGAGGCTGCCTCGGTGGGTGCCGTCGGCGCACTCCTGCTGGCCTTGTTTTATCGGCGTCTTGATCTTGAATGCCTGCAGGATGTGATGAGAAGGTCTGTGCGGATCACCTGCATGGTGTTCATGATTTTTATAGGGGCTTCGATTTTCTCGCTGGTGTTCAGGGGGTATGGGGGGGACAGTGCAGTGCACGACCTGTTGATGCAGTTGCCGGGTGGTGCACTCTCCGCAATGCTGGTGGTTATGGTCCTGATGTTTCTGTTGGGCTTTATCCTGGACTTTATCGAGATTACATTCGTGGTGGTACCCATCGTGGGTCCCGTGTTGTTGAGTTTGGGGATTGACCCTGTCTGGCTGGGCATCATGATTGCCATCAACCTGCAGACTTCTTTCCTGACTCCACCTTTCGGATTTGCCCTGTTTTACCTGCGGGGTGTGGCACCTGCAGAGATACGCACCAAGCAGATCTACCGCGGAGTGGCACCCTTTATCGCCATACAGGTTTTGACCTTGTTGTTGCTGGTGCAATTCCCAGCCTTGGCCACTTGGCTACCGGACAAGATCTACTAAGACGTGCTGTCTGACCGCGGAGCCAGACCGGGCTGCCGCGTTACCGGGATCGACTAGGTAGTGGTTTTTCCGGCAGGGCTTAAATTCAAGAATGCTCGTTCGGATATATTCAGCCAGGCGCGCGACTTCGTCAGGAAACTTCGATAGGAGTCATATATCTTCCTTGCCAAGGGGTCTGAGGAAGCAAGTTCTTCAATGACCTCCTCAGAAAACTGTGCCAGTTTGTTCAGGACTTCTGTTGGCAAGGCCCTCAATTCAACGTTGTGTTCGTTCACAAGTGTCTCGAGGGCATCATTGTTGCGGGCAACATACTCGGCCAGCATGTCCTGGTTTGCCACCCGGCAGGCGTTCACTACGATGCCCTGCAAGTCTTCGGGCAATTCCTCAAAGGCTGCCTTGTTGATGAAACACTCAAGGGCAGTGCCAGGCTCATGCCAGCCCGGATAATAGTAATACTGCGCGATCTCGTGAAATCCAAAAGCCAGGTCGTTGTATGGGCCCACCCATTCCGCAGCGTCAATTGCACCGGATTGCAATGAAGTGAAAAGCTCACCACCGGGAAGATTAACCGGGGTACCGCCTGCACGTTTCAGCACCTCACCCGCAAGGCCCGGAATGCGCATTTTCAGGCCTTTCAAGTCTTCCAGTGAATTCACCTCCTTGTTGAACCAGCCCGCCATCTGTACACCCGTATTTCCTGACGCTGCAGGGACAAGACCAAACGTATCGTAGGCTTCCTGCCACAACTGCATGCCACCCCCGTGATACAGCCAGCTGTTCATCTCCATGGCGGTCATCCCGAAGGGCGTGGTGGAGAAAAACTGCAACGCCGGATATTTGCCTTTCCAGTAATAGGCTGAGCCATGCCCCATCTGTGCAGAACCGTTGGATACGGCATCAAAAATCTCAAAGGCCGGGACGAGCTCACCTGCCCCGTAGACCGTGACATGAATCCGTCCCCCTGTCATGACGTTGATCTGTTCAGCCAGGAACTCGGCTCCGGTACCAAGACCCGGAAAATATTTTGGCCAAGTAGTGACCATCTTCCAGTCCCAAGTTCGATTCACGACTGACGAAGGTGCCTGCGACGCATTTTCGTCCTTGCAAGCAACCAAGCCTCCGGCAAGGGCTGTACTTGCTCCTGCGTAGCATAAAAATTTTCTTCTTTGCATGGTCAACTCGGGTAGTGTTCCAAGCTGAAGTATAAGCTACCGGGGGACATACTTCTAAAATCGATTCAGCGTCAAGTGTTCACGTCCGGCCTGCACATCATGCAGACTCCAGATGTATTTCAAGCAAGCACATCAAGATTGGCGTAAGACACGACGAGCCACTTGCAACCCTTTTCCTCAAAGTTCACCTGCACCCGTGCACTGCTGCCGGCACCTTCACAGTCCAGCACTACCCCTTTGCCAAATTTGGCATGAATGACACTGCACCCAACCTTGATTCCCGTATCCTTTGCAAACGTGCTTGCCTTAGTGGCTGAATACACCGGTTTTGCAATCATGGCCCGGGGGCGAACCTCGGTGATCAACTCAGCCGGAATCTCGCTAATGAAACGTGAAGGCGAGTTGTAGTAGCTTTCAGAACCGTAACGACGCCTTGACTCCGCATAGCTAAGAACCAGTTGCAGGCACGCACGAGTAATGCCTACGTAGCACAAGCGGCGCTCCTCCTCCAGCCGTCCCGGTTCTTCCATCGACATCCCTGAAGGGAAAAGCCCTTCCTCCAGCCCGACGATAAACACAAGAGCAAACTCCAGACCCTTGGCTGCATGGAGGGTCATCAGCTGGACGCAATCCTCCCATTGGGCTCCCTGTCCCTCACCGGCCTCAAGCGCTGCGTGGGTCAGAAAGGCATCCACAGGCTGCATGCCTGCATACAACTCATTCTCGAAATTGAAGTCCCTGGCAGCCGAGACCAGCTCCTGCAGGTTTTCAATACGGGATTTCGCCTTCTCTCCTCTTTCCCGGCCATGATGGTCCAGCAGACCAGACACCTGGATGATGTGATCTACCTGCTCTTCGAGCTCCAGGTTCTGAAGTCCCTGTTCCAGGGTTTGCATGAACTCCAGAAAATTCTCCAAGGCATTGGCAGAGCGTGCAATCAGCTTGTCAGAGCGGCAGATTTTTTCAGCAGCATCCCAGAGTGCCATTTGATGATCGCGAGCAAAATCGCGCAACTGTGCCAGCGTGCGTTGACCGATCCCCCTGGGAGGCACGTTGACGATTCGCTCAAAAGAGGAATCATCTTCATAATTTCGTGCCAGACGCAGGTAAGCCAAGGCATCCCTGATTTCGGCACGCTCGAAAAAGCGCAACCCCCCGTACACCCGGTATGGGATGCTTTGTGAAATAAAGACCTCTTCGAAAACCCGGGATTGCACATTGGAGCGGTACAATATGGCAATTTCATCACGGCGGCTCCTGCCGGACTCGACCCATTGCTGTAGCCTGTCCGCAACAAAGCGTGCTTCATCCTGTTCATTGAATGCCGTGTACAAGTAAACGGGCTCTCCAGAGCTGCCGTCTGTCCAAAGTTTTTTTTCCATGCGTCCCGGGTTGTTGTCGATCAACGAGTTGGCAACCGACAGGATCGTATTGGTGGAACGGTAATTTTGCTCCAGTCTGAATAGCTGTGTGTTCTTGTAATCGCGTGTGAAGCTGCGGATATTTTCAATGCGTGCGCCTCGCCAACCGTAAATGGATTGGTCATCGTCACCCACGGCAAAGACCGGATTGTCATCTCCAGCGAACATTTTGAGCCACTTGTACTGAATCGCATTCGTATCCTGAAACTCGTCGACCAGAATGTGGCGGAATTTTTCACGATAGTGGGCGAGGATTTCGGCTTTTTGCTGCAGCAACTCCAGGCTGCGTAACAGCAGTTCTGCAAAATCCACCAAGGCCGAACGCTCGCACTCCTGCTCGTACGCAGTGTAGATCCGGATCAACTGCCGTGCCGTTTGGTCCTCACGGTCCCGCAGGTCTGTAGCTCTCAAACCTTCTTCTTTCTGGTGATTGATGTACCCCCGCATCTGTTTCGGGGGCCATTTGGAATCATCCAAATCCAGATCCTGAACGATGCGTTTCACCAGACGCAACTGATCCTCACTGTCCAGAACCTGAAAGTTCTCCTTGAGGCCCGCCGCCTGCCAGTGAGTACGCAACAGACGATGTGAAATGCCATGAAAGGTCCCGATCCACAGACCTCCAATCTCATGGCCCAGCAGGTTTTCCACACGTGCCCGCATCTCTGCAGCAGCCTTGTTGGTAAATGTAAC
>JAPOYL010000024.1 GCA_026706595.1 Gammaproteobacteria bacterium
CCTCGACACCATAACGCTGCATGCAGGTTTCCAGCAGCGCCTCAGCCAGCAACACGCGTTCCCGGCCGCAGTTGCCCTCGAACTCCGCCACGACGTAATCCAGTTCGGGATTGACACACACTGCCTGGTTGGCAGGCAGGGTCCACGGAGTCGTCGTCCAGATGGCAACGGATAGCGGTCCCCGTCCAGTCAGCGTACCGAGTCTTTCCTCAAGCGTCCCCTCGTCCACAATGCTAAAACGCACATCAATGGCTGGCGAGGTTTTCTCATGGTACTCGACCTCGGTTTCTGCCAATGCCGAGGCATCCACCACGTTCCAGTAGACTGGCTTGAAGCCACGGGCAATGTGGCCTTTTGCATACAGTTTGCCCAGTGATCGCACGATATCGGCTTCAACACCGAAATCCATGGTGAGGTAGGGCTTGTCCCATTCGCCAAAAATCCCAAGCCGTTTGAAGTCCTCGCGTTGTTTGGTAATCTGCTTGCTGGCAAAGTCGCGGCAGGCAGTGCGGAATTCGCTGTGGCTTTTCCGGGTTCCCGCCTTGCCGATTTTTTTCTGGACCTGGTGTTCGATGGGCAAGCCGTGGCAGTCCCAGCCCGGCACGTAAGGCGCATCGTACCCTGCCAGGGTTTTGCTTTTTACAATGATATCTTTGAGAATCTTATTGACCGCATGGCCGATGTGGATGTCGCCATTCGCATAGGGAGGGCCATCGTGCAGGATGAATGTTTGCGCACCTCTTCGCGCCTTTCGGATTTGCTGGTATACGTCCCTGTCCTCCCATTCCTTCAGAATTTGGGGCTCGCGCTGTGCGAGGTTGCCCTTCATGGGAAAAGAGGTTTTTGGCAGGTTCAGGGTGTCTTTGTAGTTACTCATTTGCAGGCTTCAGGCAGCGATCTTGAAATGCTCTTTTGCAGTTTCGGCATCAACACGGATCTGGTTCTTCAACTCTTCAAGTGAATTGAATTTTTGCTCCTCCCGGATTTTCTTGCTGAAGAATACCGTGAGGTGCTTTCCGTAGAGCATTTGCGAGAAGTTGAACAGGTGGACTTCGATCTGGGTGCGTGTACCGGCGACCGTGGGCCGATGCCCTACGTTGGTCACCCCCAAAGCCTCGGTGTCATGCTCGATCCTCACCTTGGTGGCAAAAACACCACTGATTGGGGAGAACCTGCGTTTGATCGGGATATTGGCCGTCGGGAAACCGATGTCTTGTCCCCGGTGGTCTCCGTGAATGACGCGCCCGGACATGCTGTACATGCGTCCAAGCAACTGCTCTGCAAGATCCAGTCTGCCGTTGGCAAGATGGTCACGGATGGAAGAGCTGCTGACACGTTCTTCATTGACCACGAAGCCCTCGGTGTTCTCGACGCTGAAGCCCAGCTCGTCTCCCATGCGCGTGAGCATGGGATAATCGCCCTTGCGGTCTTTCCCGAAACGGAAATCATCGCCGACCGTCAGGTGTTTGATGTTCAGGCCTGAGACCAGGACATCCCTGACAAAGGTCTCGGGCGGCATGTTGGCCAGCTTCCGGTTAAAGGAAAGGCATACAAAACGGTCGATCCCGAAATCCCGGAGCAGGTTGAATTTTTCCCTGAAGTTGGTCAGTCTCGCAGGAGCCTGGCTGCCCAGGAAAAATTCCTTGGCCGACGGCTCAAAGGCGATGACCATGGAAGGCAGCCCGAGCGCTTGGCTTTGCGACAGCAGTTTTTTCAAAACGGTCTGGTGGCCCCGGTGCACGCCGTCAAAGTTGCCGATGGTCGCCACGTATGACACAGGACGGCCTGTTCCAGTACTGAGGTATCTCGTTAACTGCATAAAATCAAAGACCCGTTCATGAAACCGCCCCGGTGCCTACTGTTGCAGCACAAAGGAATTTCTGCGCACCCCCAGCAAGGCCAGCGCGCCAATATACAGTACAAGCCCCGATAGCATAAAGCCCAGCAAAGCAATAATGCGTTCGACCACATCCCAGTTCAGCCACTGATGAGCCTCGGGCAGGATCCACACAAGTGCTATTCCCATCACGACCGTGGCCCCCACGACTTGGGCCAGGTACTTGGTCCAGCCCGCAGGCAACACCAAGGCTGCCGAGCTTTTTAGTTTATAGAACAGCAGCGCAGCATTGAGATAGGCGGCCAGTGAGGTGGCCAGGGCCAGGGCCGCATGCGGGGCAGCCAGCTCCCACTGCAGCCAGATCCACACGAAGGCGAGGTTCAGGACGATATTGACGGCCATGGCAATCACCCCGATCTTCACAGGGGTCTTGGTATCCTGTCGTGAATAAAACCCTGGCGCCAGCACTTTGATCAGGATGAACGCCGGCAATCCCAGTGCATAGGCTTTCAGGCTGGTTGAAGCCATCAGGGTGTCCATGGCCGTGAATTCCCGGTACTGGATCAGCGATGTCAGAATCGGGCTTGCCAGCAGGATCAGGCCGACTGTGGCAGGCACAGAGATGAACACGGAAAGCCGCAACGCCCAGTCAAGCGTCATGTTGAATTCTTGGGTGGAGCGGTTGACATACTGCTTGGACAGCCGAGGCAGGATAATGGTGGCCATGGCCACACCGAAAATAGCCAGCGGGAGTTCCACAAAGCGGTCCGAGATATATAGCCAGCTGATACTGCCAACGGCCAGGAATGAAGCGATCAGGGTGTTGATCAGCAGATTGATCTGCACTACGGATGAGCCAAAAATGGCCGGCAGCATCAGCCGCATGATTTTTTGAACACCTTCTTTCGCGCCATGCAGTGAAACTTTTGGCAGCACACCCAGTGCCGACAAAAAGGGAAGCTGGAAAGCCAGCTGCACGATACCGGCAACAAATACACCCCATGCCAGAGCCACTACGGGCTGTTCCATTTCAGGGGCCAGCCACAGGGTTGCTGCAATCAGTGACAGGTTCAGGAGAACAGGTGTGAAGGCCGGCACGGCAAACCGGTTGAAGGTGTTCAGGATACTGGCCGACAGGGCGGTCAGCGAGATGAACAGTATGTACGGGAAGGTAATGCGCAGCATCTGTGAGGCAAGATCAAAACGTGTGCTATCGCTGATAAAACCCGGGGCAAAGATGTATATCAGCGCAGGTGCAAGCACCACCCCTAGAACACTGATGAGGAAAAGGATCACACTGAGTGTCCCGGTCACGTGATTGATCAGTGCCTGCAGTTCCGCTTGCGATCGCTGTTCCTTGTATTCGGACAGGACGGGTACGAACGCCTGTGAAAAAGCGCCTTCTGCAAAAAGACGCCGCAGGAAATTCGGGATACGAAAGGCTACGAAAAAAGCATCTGTGCCGCCGGTTGCACCCAGGAAGATAAAGATCACGGCATCCCGGAGATATCCGAATATTCTGGAGACAGCCGTGATGCCTCCTGTGACGGCGGTGGATTTGAACAAGGCTCGGTGTTCAGCCATTTTGTATTTGGGGTGTAGTCTAGGGACGAGGGCTTGACATTTATTTATCTTACTACCATAGTTCGCAGCCCAAACGCAGAATCCAAGCAGTAAAGCGATCAGACATTGGCCAACTCCCCTTCAGCGAGAAAGCGTGCACGTCAGGCGGTCAAGCACCGTCAGCACAATGTGAGTCAGCGCACAAAGTTGCGTACGCGGATAAAAGCAGTGGTCAAATCGATTCAGGCAGGGGACAAGGGTGCCGCCGAAGCCGCATACAAGCTGGCCCAGCCCAGTATCGACTCGGCCGTAGGTAAAAAACTGATCCATGCCAATAAGGCTGCCCGTCATAAAAGCCGTCTGAACGCACGCATTAAAGCCATGTAACTGGCGTCGCTGGGCGCTGCATCCTCTTATTCACTTTAAAGAATCACCAGGTTGTCCCGGTGAATCAGTTCCGGTGCGTCCACATAACCCAGCACAGCTTCGATCTCCGTGCTGAGTCTTCCTTGAAGTTTGCGTGCCTCCTCAGAGGAGTAGTTTGCGAGCCCGCGTGCAATCTCCTGCCCGCTGCGATTGAGGCAACTGACCACTTCTCCGCGTTCGAAATCTCCTTTGACATCTTCAACTCCGATGGCAAGCAAGCTTTTCCCGGACTTGCAAATCACGGCACTCGCGCCGTCATCCAGAAACAACTCTCCGCGGGTGTACAGCTGGTTTGCAATCCACTGTTTGCGTGCGACCAATGGCTCAGCGTCCGGCAACAGCAGTGAACCACACGGAATGTCTTTTGAAATTTTGTTCAGGATGTCCTGCGTTTTTCCGGAGGCAACGATGGTCGCAGCCCCGGAACGCGCAGCAATACGGGCTGCCGACACCTTGGTGAGCATGCCGCCACGCCCGGTCTGTCTGGCACTGGGGCCGGCGGCACGGTCCAGCAACGGGTCGCTGGCGGAGATTTCGTCAATCAAGGGGCTGCTGGACTGGTCGCCAGGAGGGGTTTCATAGATGCCTTCCTGGTCGGTCAAGATAATCAGGAGACTGGCTTCAACCAGATTGCTGACGAGGGCTGCCAGCGTATCATTGTCTCCGAACTTGATTTCGTCGGTCGCCACAGTGTCATTTTCGTTGACCACCGGAACGGTTTTCATTTCCAGCAACTTGCGCAACGTGGTGCGTGCATTCAGGTATCGCTTGCGGTTCTGCAAATCGGCGTGCGTGAGCAGCACCTGTGCGCTGTGCAGGTTGTGTTGCTGCAAACAGGATTCGTACGCCTGAATCAGTCCCATCTGGCCGACTGCGGCAGCCGCCTGCAACTCGTAAATTGCACGTGGGCGCTTTTGCCAGCATAGCCGGTTCATGCCCTCTGCGATGGCACCGGAAGAGGTCAGGATCACTTCCTTGCCCGCATTCACCAGGGAAGCAATTTGTGAAGCCAGCCCGGAGATGGCCTGCATGTTCAGACCATGGCCGTCCTCGGTGACCAGGGAACTCCCGACCTTGACTACCCAGCGTTTACCGGAGATGGCCTGGTTACGCTTGCTGTTCATGTAGATAATTATAAATGCTTTTGCTCAGCTCCCGTGTGCCCGCCTGGCTGAGTGCAGATATGGCAAACACGGGCCCCTGCCACTCCAGTTTCGACACGCAGTCCTCGATCACCTGCTTGCAGTCCTCGGAGTCGAACAGATCGGTTTTATTGAATACCAGCCAGCGGTCCTTGGCTGCCAGTTGTGCGTCATACCGGTTCAATTCATTGGTAACCGAAAAAAAATCCTGGCAGGGATCACCCTCCGCTTGGGCCGGGTACAACTCAAGCATATGCAACAGCAAGCCAGTCCGCGAAAGATGCCGCAGGAACTGGGCTCCCAGTCCGACCCCTTCAGCAGCCCCTTCGATCAGCCCGGGGATATCTGCAACCACGAAACTTTGCTGTGGTGCGACATACACAACGCCCAGGTTGGGATAAAGCGTTGTGAACGGATAGTCCGCAATCTTCGGGGTAGCCGAGGACAGGGCACGAAGCAAGGAGGATTTGCCGGCATTGGGAAGTCCCAGCAGGCCCACATCGGCCAGCAGCTTGAGTTCCAGGTACAGGTCGCGTTCCTCGCCAGGCTTGCCAGGGGTTGTTTCGCGAGGTGCACGCCGGGTCGAGCTTTTGAAGCGCGTATTCCCAAGTCCGTGGACTCCTCCGCTGGCAACCAGCAGGCGTTCGCCATGCCTTGTCAGATCACCGATGACCTCATGGGTTTGGGCATCTTTTACCAAGGTGCCGGTTGGCACCCGGATGGCCTTTTCCTGGCCTGACCTGCCTGTGCGGTTCTTGCCCATGCCATCCTGTCCGCGCTCAGCCTTGAAAGAGCGCACATGCCGAAAGTCGGCAAGTGTATTCAGGCTGTCATCTGCGACCAGATAGACACTGCCGCCGTCTCCGCCGTCTCCGCCGTCCGGCCCTCCGAGCGGTACGGAGCGTTCGCGCCGGAAACTCAGGCAGCCGTTTCCTCCATGACCGGCCTGCACATGTATCGTCGTTTCGTCAACAAACTTCATGATCTTTTGTGCCCAGAGTCAAAAAAGCCCCGACATGCGGGGCTTCACATCAAATCGGTTGGTGGGCTGGATCAGTGTACGGCATCAACACGCACAAACTTTTTGTTTCTGGGCCCTTTGGTTTCAAATACCACCTGTCCGTTCTCTTTTGCGAACAAGGTGTCATCTTTTCCCCGGCCGACATTTTCCCCGGCATGAAAGCGGGTGCCTCGCTGGCGCACGATGATGCTTCCTGCATTTACCTGTTGCCCCCCGAAACACTTCACGCCCAGACGTTTGGACTTTGAGTCACGTCCGTTACGGGTGCTGCCTCCTGCTTTCTTGTGTGCCATGACCGACCTCTACTTAGAAATGTCTGTAATTTTAACCTGTGTGTAGTTCTGCCTGTGGCCCATTCGCCTCATGTGGTGCTTTCTGCGCTTGAACTTGATGATATCAATCTTCTTGGCCCGGGCATTGCGCAGAACCTCGGCAGTGACTTTACCACCTTCAATGTATGGTGTGCCAATGGATACGTCGTCCCCATCGGCCAGCAACAGTACCTGATCAAACTCGACTTTCTTGCCCGGGTCCAGATCCAGCGTTTCAATCTTGATCTGGTCTCCTTTATGGACAAGGTACTGTTTGCCACCTGTGGCAATCACGGCATACACCTGGGTTACTCCGGGAATGGGTTGGAAAGAGGCGCAATTCTAGCGGGAGGTCTGGCAGGGGTCAAACAAAACAATTTTGCAGCCAGGCCGCTTCCAAAATCAGCACCGGGGTGCACGAGAACAGGGTAAAATGCCCAGCTATGGACTTCAAACAGGTACAGGGCCTGGTGGCCGACGACATGGAAGGTGTCAACGATGTAATTCGGCGTTACCTGCATTCCGATATCACCCTGATTTGCCAGATCATCAACTACATCCTGGAGAGTGGCGGCAAGCGGATTCGCCCGCTGCTTGCCCTGTTGAGTGCCCGCGCCTGCAGCTACACGGGTGAAAAACACCTGCTGGTCGCCGCCATTACCGAATTTATCCATACTGCGACCCTGCTGCACGATGACGTTGTGGACAGCTCGAGCATGCGCCGTGGCCACGAAACTGCCAATCTCATCTGGGGCAATGAATCCAGCATACTGGTGGGTGATTTCCTGTTTTCACGTTCGTTTGAAATGATGGTGGAAGTGGGCGAGATGCGCGTTATGGAAATTCTTGCGCGGGCCTCCAACACTATTGCCGAAGGTGAAGTCATGCAGCTTCTGAACTCCAATGATCCGGACTCATCGGAAGAACATTACATGGTTGTGATCCAGTCCAAGACGGCAAAATTGTTTGAGGCTGCATGCCAGCTCGGAGCCGTTTTGGCAGGACAACCGCAGGAAATCGAAGAAGCCTGCGCGAATTACGGGGCACACCTCGGCACGGCTTTCCAGCTCAAGGACGATGTCCTCGATTACCAGTCCTCGCCCGAAGAAATGGGAAAGAACCTGGGCGATGACCTGACCGAGGGCAAACCCACGCTGCCCCTGATCCATGCACTCAAAAACAGTGACAGGGCCACTGCCGATTTGATCCGTGAGGCCATCATTCAGGGTGGCAGGCTGCACATGCAGGAAGTTATGGCCGCGATCGAGGAGACCGGTGCGATTGAGCACACCCTGAAAGCCGCCGAGCAGCAAGCCCTGATCGCGCAGCAACATATTGAAAAGCTGCCGGATAACGAATACCGGAGAGCACTGACGGACTTGACCCGGTTTGCAATTTCCCGGACATCCTAGAAAATGTCAGCCGGTGACACAGCACTTTTTTCGAGATTCGAAAGGCTACGGCGTTACACTGGGACCCGAACCTGTTATTTTTAAAAATCGAGTACCATATGCGGCTCGATAGCGGAGTGTAGCTCAGCTTGGTAGAGCACTGTCTTCGGGAGGCAGGGGTCGGAGGTTCAAATCCTCTCACTCCGACCAGTTAATTCAACTGATTAGCGGGCAACCAAGGCTCGTAACCCCATCCGGTACCGGGAAACTTCCCGGTTTCAGCCCCTAGCAATCATTCCTGCTGTGGGAATAATTGATTTTGGGGTCAGCATCATGAATAAACCCATTGCCATCGCTTTCAACTAAACCAGCGAACGGCTTTGGGATTGATCATGAGTTATCATATAGGGAAGAAGACCCGGAGATGCCTGAGGCGTTGGTCCTAAAGGGGTTGCCAGCAACTTTCGTGATTTCTCCAGATGCCCGACTTGTTAAAACATGGGCCGGGCTGATACAGAAATCGAGTCTGAAGAATACTTCCTGCCCAGGATATCGTCGAGTTGCCGGTTATTTGCCGGATGGAGCGAACATGAAACACATGAAATTCCTGGCTTGCGTAACGAGTGTCCTGCTATGGACATTGCTGTTCGCCGCATATGCGGAAGCGCCTCGTGACCCATACCAGTATTTTTTCGATCTGTCTTTCGGGGACTACTCGGAAGAACTGGAAAATGCCCGGGAACAGGGAAAGAAAGGTGTTATGGTATTTTTTGAAATGGACGAATGCCCATTTTGCCATCGTATGAAAGACACGATCATGAATCAGCCCGAAGTCCAGGAGTACTACAGAGAAAGATTCATACTGCTCGCCCATGATATTGAGGGGGACATTGAGATTGTGGATTTTGAGGGCAACGATACGACGCAGAAGATATATGCGGAAAAAGTACACCGCGTTCGAGCTACTCCCGTGTTTGCCTTCTTTGATCTGGAAGGAAACCGGATTGTGCGTTATATCGGTGCAACGAAAAGCGTGCAAGAGTTCATGTGGCTGGCCGACTATGTTGCCGATGGCCATTACAAAAATACCAGCTTCACCCGTTATAAACGGGGAAGGAAAGAGGAGTTGGCAAAAAGCTGACAGACTCTCACCAGCCTTGTCATACATTCATTGGGGGATGGTGCATGTATCGATGCAGAAGCTGCGTATTGTCCATGACGCTGACCTATGCAGTTCTGGCGGCCGGGCCCTTGCATGCGGCAGACACCCAGCCTGTTCCGGATCCCCTGAGCCTGCAACAGGCCATATCACTTATCGACGAGCAGCATCCCGTGCTGCTGCAGGACAAGCTGTTGCTGGAGCGGGCTAAAAACACCGCGAACGAGGCGCGCGAGCATAACAGCCTGAGTGTCGATCTGGTCGGAAGGGTGCATTGGTATGAGGCGGGGAGTTCACGCTTTGATGTCGGGGACCATGACGATCATGGCCTGCGTCTGGTAGTGAGCAAGCCGTTGTATGATGGCGGGTACAGCGGTTCACTGGCCGAATCAGCCGAGCAGGGTCGAAAAGCAGCCAAACTGCGGATTGCGGAAAACCGCAGCCTGTACACCATCACGGTGATGCAGAAGTTTTTTGACGTCATACTCGCCGACCTTGAAGCCTCCCGCGACAACGAAGACATGGCTGTCAGGTTCGTACGTTTTGAAGACGGACAGGACGGGCATGAGCTTGGCAAGATTTCCGATGTGGAATTGCTGGCCCTGGAAAACGAATACCAGCAAGCGCGTCTGCGCATGGTTGAAAGCAGGGGACGGGCGAGCAGCACGCGACAGGCCCTGGCATTGGCACTCAACCGGCCTGGACAGCAGCCTTCGGCGTTATCCCTGCCCAAGCTCAATGTCCATGATCGCACGTTGCTGGAGTTCGACATACTGGTCGAAAAAGCCCTGAAAAATAATCGGCAATTGGCCGCCCTAGACTCTGAATTGCTTTCGGCAAGGGCAGAAGTAGAAGTTGCGCGTGCGCCTTACCGCCCCGATGTTTCTGCTGTGGTCGAGCGCAGTGAATATTCGAGGGACCTGGGCAGCCATGACAAGTGGCGGGCCGGACTGCAAATGACCTGGCCACTCTTCAGCGGTGGTCAGAGCGATGTCGCAACCAGCAAAGCACAGCTCAAGGTGAACCAAATTCTTTATCAACGTCGGCAACTTGAGCTGGATATACGCCAGAAGATCTGGGATATGGTGGAAGAGTTTGTCCTGCTTGAAGCACAGCGGCGTGCAAGCGATGTATTTTCCAGCTATCGTGAACTGTACATGGATCGTTCCAGGGCGCTATACGAACTGGAAGTGAAGACGGACCTTGGAGATGCAATGATCCAGATATCCGAATCCCAATTACGTGATGTCAGGCAAACCTTTCAAATGACCCTTCTGCTGGCGCAACTGAACCACCTGATCGGTGAAGAAGATTCAATGAACTGGAGTGCGGTCACTGAAAAGGTAGACATCCAGCCACAGGCTGTCCAACAAGCGAGAGAACATGTGCAATAAAGTAGTTACCTGTTTGCTGCCGTTGGCCCTGATGGCTATGGCATCGATGGCGCATGCAGCTGGTGAAGCGGATGGCGTGTTGCAGTGGGAGCAAAAAGCTGCATTGTCCTTACCGGTTTCCGGGGTGATTGAATCAATGAACGTCGTCCCGGGACAGAGAGTTGTAAAAGGTACTGTCCTGCTATCACTGGACAAACGGCCTTTTCAGTATCGGTTGCAATCTGCAAAGTTTCGCATGGCGCAGTTTGCCCCTGGTCGTGATGAGGCCAGGAATGAGTTGCAACGTGCTGAGGATTTGTATGAGCGGACGGTCCTGTCTCAAGTGGAGCTGGATCAGGCGAAAATTGATTTCGCCGAAAAAGATGCACGTTATCTGGAGGCCAGGGCCGACGTTGATCAGGCAGAACTGGATCTTGAGTACACTGAACTGAAAGCACCCTTTGATCTCATCGTTCTGAAAAATCATGTGGTGATTGGACAAACGGTCATCAACCGATTGCAGGCCACCCCTTTGGTTAGCGTGGCTGGCGGCCAATTGGTGGCCGTCATATCGCTGAACCCAGAACAAGTCGTAGGGCTGGATATTGGCAGTGGCATAAACACCAGCATTGCTGGCAAGGCCCATTCTGGAAAAGTCAAAGTGATTGATTACGATGCCAGGTCAGGTTTGGTAGAAATCACCATCCTCATTGAAGATCTCCCCGCAGCAACCGTTGGTCAGCGTGTGCACATCACGTGGTGATAGTTGCTAAACGATTCCCGGCGCCTTGCTGCAAGAGCTAGGGCACTAATGACCTTTCTGGCCTAGTGCCGTAGCACGGGAATCTGATCGGTGCTGCTGGCGTCGATTCCTTTAGCTGCAGGTCGCCTGGGCCGCCCGGCAAAGAAAGCAACAGGCGCTAGCCAAGGTGCTGGAAGACTGCATCCATGCTTTCCCTTGCATCCCCAAACAACATCTCTGTGTTGTCATGGAAAAACAGCGGGTTATCCACCCCGGCGTATCCTGAAGCCATGCTTCGCTTGAGAACCACACAGGTTTTCGCCTTCCACACCTCAAGCACTGGCATTCCTGCAATCGGGCTGTTCGGGTCCGTTTGTGCGCTGGGATTGACAATGTCGTTCGCTCCGATCACCAGGGACACGTCGGTTTCAGGAAAGTCTTCGTTGAGTTCATCCATCTCCAGCACGATGTCGTACGGAACCTTGGCCTCTGCAAGCAGCACGTTCATGTGACCTGGCAAGCGCCCAGCAACAGGATGTATTCCAAACCGTACATTCACGCCCTTGGCTCTCAGATATTTGGTGATCTCGCTGACCGTGTTCTGCGCCTGCGCTACGGCCATTCCGTACCCCGGCACGAAGATCACATTACTGGCATCTTTCAGCAGGGATGCGACTTCCTCAGCGCTTGTTGGGGTGACCTCGCCTTCTTCTGTGTCGACAGCGGTTCCCGAAGAAGTGCCAAAGCCCCCAAGGATTACACTCAGGAATTTTCGGTTCATCGCACGGCACATGATGTAGCTCAGGATTGCACCACTGGATCCGACCAGGGAGCCGACGATGATCAGGGCGGTATTGCCCAGCATGAAGCCGGTAGCCGCCGCCGCCCATCCCGAGTAGCTGTTCAGCATCGAGACGACCACCGGCATGTCAGCGCCGCCAATGGCCATGATCAGGTGTACGCCAATGACAAATGCAATGAACGTCATGATCAGCAGAGGAACAAGGCCTGCCGCATGGGAGTCTGATCCCAGGAATACATACCCAAAATAGATGCAGGCCAGCAAGGCCACCAGATTCATCCAGTGCCGTCCCGGCAGCATCAGGGGTTTGCCACTGATGCTCCCTTTCAGTTTACCGAAGGCGATGACCGATCCAGTGAAGGTGATCGCGCCAATGAAGACACCCAAGAAGACCTCCACCTCATGAATGATCTTTTCAGCGCCCTGAAAATGTGCGTTGGGATCCAGGTAGCTGGAAACGCCGACCAGTACGGCGGCAAGCCCCACGAAGCTGTGCAGGATGGCGACCAGTTCTGGCATTTGTGTCATCTCCACACGTGAGGCAATGAATGCGCCGATCAGCCCGCCGATAATCATGGCCGGAAGAAGTTTTTCGAAGCCGCCGACCTGCCCGCTCATTATGGTTGCTATCACTGCAATTGCCATGCCGAGCATGCCGCAGAGATTGCCGCGCCGTGCAGACTCCTGGTGGCTCAGGCCGTTCAGACTCAGAATAAAGAGAGCACCCGCAGCGAGGTACGAGGCTGTCAAAAGTTGTGGGTTCATGAAATTGCTCTCCCTTATTCTTCTTTACGAAACATCTGCAGCATGCGCTGCGTAACGAAAAATCCACCACCGATGTTGATCGAGGCAATCAGCACGGAGATCGTGGCCAGAACTACGATCACGCCACTGCTGCTTCCAATCTGTAGCAGTGCGCCAATGATGATCACGCTGCTGATCGCATTCGTAACACTCATCAATGGTGTATGCAGTGCAGGGGTGACGTTCCAGACCACCCAGTATCCGATGAAGCAGGACAGCACGAACACGGTGAAATGTTGCATGAATTCCGAAGGAGCAGAAGTGCCCAGACCCCATAGTGCGAGTGCTGCGACAAGCAGGGTAACGGCAAACTTGATCCCGCTTTTTTTCCTGACCGGCTCTTCAGCAACAGGAGCCGGTGCCGCCGCCGCTTGTGCCGGAGCAGCAGAAACCGAGATGGGCGGTGGCGGCCAGGTGATCTCTCCCTGGTGGATCACCGTAGTCCCGCGAATGACATCATCTTCCATGTCCACGACGAGGTTGCCGTCTTTTTCGGGTGTCATGTCACTGAGCAGATGGCACAGGTTGGAGCCGTACAGTTGGCTGGACTGGGTCGGCAGCCGGCTTGGCAAATCCATGTAGCCGATCAGCGTCACGCCATGCCTGATTACAACCTCACCCGGGCTGGTCAGTTCACAGTTACCTCCCTGTTCGGCCGCGAGATCAACCACGACGCTGCCTTCCTTCATCATCTCGACCATGTCTTCAAGGATCAGTTTTGGTGCCGGTTTGCCCGGGATCAGCGCCGTCGTGATGATGATGTCGACTTCTTTCGCCTGCTCCCGAAACAGGGCCATCTCGGCCTCGATGAACTCCTTGCTCATGACTTTGGCATAACCACCTGCGGTGCCACCGCTTTCTTCCTCTTCAAAATCAAGCTCGAGAAACTGTGCACCCATACTTTCAACCTGCTGCTTGACCTCCGGGCGTGTATCAAATGCCCGCACGATTGCACCAAGTCCGTTTGCTGTGCCGACAGCTGCAAGACCTGCAACACCCGCACCAATGACCATGATCTTGGCCGGTGGCACCTTGCCCGCTGCAGTGATCTGCCCGGTAAAAAATCGTCCGAAATGATTCGACGCCTCAATGACGGCACGGTAGCCTGCGATATTGGCCATGGAAGACAGGGCATCGAGCTTCTGGGCTCTGGAGATTCTGGGCACGGAGTCCATGGCCAGGACAGTTGCCTTCCGCGCCTTCAGTTGTTCCATCAGGGCTTCATTCTGTGCAGGCCAGATAAAGCTGACCAGTGTTCCGCCCTCACGCAGTAATTCAGTCTCATGAACGCCAAGGCCCGCATGCTGTTCCGGGGCACGCACCTTGAGTACGATATCGGACCCGGCCCACAGCTCCCGGGTGTCCGAGACGATGGCAACCCCGGCATCCCGATACATGTCATCGGTGAATTTTGCGCGTGCGCCTGCACCCGCTTCGATGGCACATTCATACCCGAGCTTTTGCAGGCGGCCGGCCGTTTCCGGGGTCAGCGCTACACGGTGCTCGTCTTTGTGTATTTCATTTGGGACACCAATCTTCATCTTGAGTATTTCCTTGAATGACTTGAGTCAGGTTAAGCTTTCAGCCCACATCTGGGCCCGGCAGGGCCCGACTTGGATTCATAGCAAGCGGCTCGTTGCTTGCAGTTTTGCTGGGGGAAAGCAGGCTGCGGACGTTATCGTATTTCCATCGGTTCTAATGCGAGGGCGGCTATCATATAAAATTATCGCGGCGACGACCATAGGCTTTGCTTGATACCGGCAGTTAAACGGGCACGGGCTCAGTGCTGGGTCATGACATCTAGCCGGTCCACACAGTCGGGCAGGCTTATATTCTTTGCTTCGGTATTGGCAGCTCCAGGAAACCTGCATCCGGCAAGATACCAGCGCAGGGTTGGAATAGCCTGATCCAGGCCCGCAACGCTTGCCCTTGGCAAGTACGTAGACCCACCCGCAAACCGGTTTTGTGGGGGAGTTCGCAAAGACCCTTGGACTGTCACGGGCATGCCTGCCCATGTCACTTGTTAACACCCGACTGCAGCAAAAACTTGTTGGGTCCAAGGGGTTCATTTGGTACGCTAGTCAGCGTCTATGGAAGCTCTTTCTCCGGTCCGGCATCCCGACGACCCACCGCTGGAAGTTTCCTCTGTCATTGCTGCGGTGGACTTGGGTTCAAACAGTTTCCACATGGTGGTCGCGCGCGACGAGCACGGCCAATTGAAGGTCATCGACCGCATTCGGGAGATGGTGCGTCTCGGGGCCGGTCTCAATGCCTCGGGCAAGATTTCCGAGGATGCGCAAGTCCGGGCCATCGAATGCTTGCAGCGGTTCGGGCAGCGGATGCAGGAGATGCATGCCGATTCCGTGCGTGTTGTGGGGACCAACACCTTTCGCCGCGCCAAGAACAGCAGTGAATTCATACAACGTGCAGAAGAGGCCCTGGGCCATCCGATCCAGGTCATATCGGGTGTCGAAGAGGCGCGCCTGATCTACCACGGTACGATTCATTCCGTCACTGGGCCACCAGGGAAGTGGCTGGTCATCGATATCGGCGGCGGCAGTACCGAAATCATCATTGGAGAGAAAAGTCGACCCATCCTGATGGAAAGCGTCCAGATGGGCTGTGTTGGCATGAGCCAGAAGTTTTTCGAGCAGGGCAACCTGGACAAGAAGAGATTCAAGAAAGCCCTGGTAGAGGCCAAGTTGCAGTTACGGCCGATTATTGCTTCCGTGAAAAATCTCGGCTGGGATTACGTGGTAGGGACGGCAGGTACGATCCGGACGATTGACCAGTTA
>JAPOYL010000023.1:0-2861 GCA_026706595.1 Gammaproteobacteria bacterium
GACTTCCCCTGAGACATACTTCTCACCATCCTTGCATCCTCGGCACAACTCCAGGACCAGTGCCAGGCCCTGCACGCCGATGTCCCCGCCCTGCACCGGCGAGTCGACCTCGGCGGTGCCGTCCAGGTACCGCAGGGTGGCCCAGGCCTCGGTGCCATTAGCGAACGTAAAGTGCTTGCCGGCCTGAAGCTGTACCGCGTCGATGTCGTACTCGGCGCCCACGGTGGAACGTGCGAAGTCCTGAGATCCGGTGTGCCCGGTGAGGTGGAGCCAGGAAGGCTGCCTCGTGCGAGGCGCGGTGGGCGTTCGTTCCTGCAGCCCCAGCAGCACGCTCGGCAGCGCCTCGTAGACGGCTGCCCGGGGTGCGTACTCCTCGATCATCATCGGCGGTCGGGGCATCGCACCGTCTGCGGTCTCGATGAAGTCCGCCGCCGAGAAGTCACGGTCGGCAATGACGCCGGCCGCCGGTTCAGTGATGGTCCAGTTCGCAGGATCCGGATCGCTGCGGTCGGTGACCCGCACACCTTCGGTGCGGATGCGCACCTCATCGTTGACCCGCGTGTTGAAGGCGCCGTTCGGCGCCACCGCATCCGGCACGACCCCGGTCGTGGCATCGTGCAGCGTCACGCCGTTGACGTTGATCGTGGTGCCGCCGCCGTCATTGATGATCCAGTCATCGCCGATCACCTGGGATACCGTACGTCCGTCGAGGTCCAGGTCCACCGTCAGCTCCGGGGTCGTGCCCGGAGTATCGCGGGTGGCCAGGATGGCAATGCCGGAGGCGGCCCGCACACTGCCCTGCGCTCCGATGCGAACCGTACCGTCGCCCTCGATGTGCACCGCAGCCACTTCATCCTCATCCGCCATGACCGCTTCATTGATATCCATCGCCTTGGGCTCTGGTTCAGGTGGGGGCGGAGGTGGTCTGCGGACCTCCGTGAAGTCGGAGGCCGAGAAGTCGCGGTCGACGGCAACGCCTTCTGCCAGCGGTGCCTTCGTCCAGTGCATCGAATCCGACTCGTCGATGTCCATCGTCATCGGATCGTCCGTGTACCTCGTCACGTTGGTCCCACTGCCTGCCATGCGCACATCCCAAACGCCATTAGGGGCTGTTCTCCCCGTCACTCCCCTCACCCCGTCGTGCAGCACGACGTTGTTTACGGCAATGGTGGTCTGCCCGTCGTCGTTGATAATCCAGTCATCCCCCAGGGCCTGCGCCACCTGCCGGCCCCCGAGGTTCAGGTCCACGTACAGCTTCGGCGGGATCGCCGCCATGAATTCGTTTTCCGGGGTGTTCGTATCGTCCGGCACCTCCGGCACCGTGCCCGTGGCCAGAATGGCGATGCCCTTGCTGGAACGTATACTGCCCCGCGGCCCGATGATCACCCGGCCGCCGTTGACCAGGAACACGCCCTCTCCGGCGCTCGTGATCGGCCCGTTCACCGTCACCGTCTGACGGCGAAAACCATTATCATCCAGGGCTGCCATGCGCGACAGAACACCGGCACTGCTGATCGTGCCGACTCGTACCCCCTGGGCGTCAGCCCCTTCGGTCGTCACAGGTCCGCCCACCGTGATATCCATGCGCCGCGCGTCTTCCGTACCATAGTGATAGGCGACTACGCCATGGGAGTTCGACCCATGCGTAGTCACGGAGGAGCCTGGCAGCATATCAATGGTGATATTGCCGGACCCTTGGTGTACACCCCAAATACCGTAGGAAAAGGTCGAGGTAGTGCCTGGCCAATGCTTTGTACTAGTTGTCGAGATATGCAAGTCCTCCTGGGTGGTGATTTGGATATTGCCAGTAGCCTGATGTTGCGCGTAGATGCCCATGGAGAAATAGCCCCTCGACATGCTAGTGCCGCCTTCCTCCATAACGCTGCCCGTCGTGATGATGCTGTCCCTGGCATCGATGGTGATATTGCCATTACTGCCGTCGCCGACATTCGCGTAAATGGCGTGCGCTTCACTATCGCCTTTGGTGGTGATCATGCTGCCGTCAAGATCAATCGTGACAGCGCCATCCCCATGCACCCGCTGGACCCAAAGTGCTCTAGCCCCATCACCTTCGGTCGTGACGGCAACCTCGTTTGCAGTGAGAGTGGTGTCTCTTCTCGTGTTGTCCTTATCGCTGAGATTAACAAGGTGTACGCCTACTCCCTGCATACCGGTTGTAGTGATGGTGACGCCCGGATTCAGGGTTGCAGTGACAGCGCCACGGCTTTCGCGGTTCTGAAAAGCTGAAACTCCCCTCGCGCTCGGACCATCTGTACTGATTTGGGTATCCCCCAGCGTGATGTCAATGTCGCCGCCCGCCGTGACCATGGCAGGTGGTTTTTGCTCGGCAATAATGCCGTGGGAGAGAGTGGTGGTCGTTGTGATGGTTGAGGGGGTTGTGGTCATTCCTGTCGTTTTCCCCTCGATGTTGATCGTGATGTCCCCGGTGCCGGTATGCCTGCCATGGATGCCCTCCGATTCAGCGCCGGTTGTCGATATGGTTTTATTCGTTGAGGTGCCGGTGACATCGATCGTGATGTCCGCGGAGGTGGTCGAGGTGCCTCCGGCATGGGTCGCCTTGATGCCATCCTCGTTGGCGTCTTCCGTGCTGATTGCCACACCATCCAGATCCAGGCTGATGTCGTCAGTCGAGGTATTGTCCTCCGTGCACTCGACCCGGTTCCCCGCCGTGTGCGTGGTGGTAGTGGGACACTCGGCCGTGACCGGCGCAGCCTGTGCAGCACCCGCACCAAGCGTAAGCAGCAGGGCGAAGACGAGTGTCACGAACACGCCCCGGACTTTCGAGGGCTCGACCCCTACAGGGCTGAGGTCAATTTCTTGGGGGGGGGGGGGGGGGAGAA
>JAPOYL010000023.1:2871-15090 GCA_026706595.1 Gammaproteobacteria bacterium
TGAGTGTGTGCCACCCATCACCGCATGTGGCGCGCCGCGCCCCGTAAGACTTGGGGTAGTGTGTTGGGGTCGGGGGGGGGGGGGGTACATTAACGGGCAAGGTGCTTCAACTTCTTCTTGAATCTCGCGACCCCGCTGGCCCCCGGGCTTGGAACTTAGGAGGCCTTTACATGGGTCCCCCAATACGATAAGAAATTGGTCATAAACATGGTGTGATATATACAGGCTTCATTATGATAATTGCGTGAATTTCGCGGGAATAGTGCACAATTGAATGCGCAGGGACGGAACTTCCCGCCCCTGCGCGACCTCATCCAAAAACCGATGTGCAATCACCGGAAAGTCCCGAAAGTGTCTGAACTGTACGCATGAGCCTATTCTATAATCTGCCCATGAACGAGATGCTTTTGCACAACGGCCAGCCGGTTTCACTGCAGCGCCACTTCGCCGCCATCCTGTATGACTTCCTGATACTGTTCGCGCTTCTTTTCTTCGCCTCGTTCATTCTGGTGGTCCCGCTCAAGATCCATCCCGGGCATGACCTGTTCATCCTCTACCAGGGGTACCTGCTCGTGCTTTCGTTTGTCTTTTATGCCTGGTGCTGGACCCATGGCGGGCAGACACTCGGCATGCGCACCTGGAAATTCAAGGTGGTCGGCACGGACGGCTCGGCACTGGGCTGGAGGACGGCACTGGTGCGCTTCACGGTGGCCCTGATTTCCTGGATTCCCCTGGGCCTCGGGTACTTCTGGGTCCTGTTCGATGCGCAATCGCGCAGCTGGCACGATATCGCCTCGGGCACCCGGCTGGTGCGCCTCTAGATCCAGGCCATTTTCCGGTAGGCGATGTACGCGATGACGATCACCAGCACCACCGGAAAGAACGCACCCAGAAACGCCGGTACCCCGTACACGACGCTGGCATTTCCCAGCATCCGGCTCAGCAGGTTGTAGGCCACGGCAATACCGATGCCAAGCGCCATGCGCTGGCCCTGCCCCCCGGAGCGCACCGGGCGGAATACGAACGGCACCGCTAGCAGCAGCATCGCAAGCCCCGACAACGGCACCGCAAACCGGTTGTAGAAGGCCAGCTGGTAGCGCTGTGAATTCAGCCCGTTCTGTTCCAGGTAATCGATGTAGATGCCAAGCTTTGCTGCGGCCATGTGCTCGGGCTTGACCGTCACCACGTTGAACAGCTCCGGGGTGATCAGGCGCGGCCAGGACTCCTCCTGCGAGGCAGAAATCTGCACTCCGTGCTCCGTGATCAGGCTGTGGCGGACCTGCGACAGCCTCCAGGAATCCCCCTCGTAGACCGCGGTCTTGGCAAAGCTCACGCGCTTGAGCCGCTGCTCGGCATCCATCTCGTACACCCAGACATCGGTCATGCGGTAATCCGTGAAGATCTGCTTGACGTTGATGAAGCGGTGCCCGTCACGGGTCCAGAGTCCATGGCGCGAGCGGATGGAGATCTTGTGCAGGTCGCTGGTCTTGTTCAGGCTGCGCAGATAGCCCTCCGTGGTAGGGGCAATGGTTTCCCCGACCAGCATGCTGAAAGCCAACAGCACCGTACCCACCGCCAGCACCGAGCCAAGAATGCGCAATCGCCCAACCCCCACCGAGCGCAACGCTTCCAGTTCGTTGCGTGCGGCCAGGTGTCCGAGGCCCAGCAATGTGCCGAGCAGCAAGGATGCGGGCATCAGGTCATACAGGCGCTGCGGCATTCCCAGCAACAGCATCAGCAGGACATGGCGCACGCCAAAGCCCCGCTTGCCGACGGACTCCAGGTCGTTGATCAGGTCGATGGTCGAATCGATGGCAAAGAGAACGCCGAAGGCCAGCAGGGTGCTGACCAGAACGACGCGGGCCAAGTAGCCGTCATACTGGCGAACCAGCTTCATGTCCTGTGTGCCCACTCGCCCTGCTTCATGAACAGGAACACAACCACCAGCGCGACGACCCCGTGCACGGCAAACAGGCCCGGCACGGTGGGGAGCCTGTCTTCCGCGACCCAGGTTTCGGCCAGGATCATCAGGTTGGAATAGATCAGGTAGATGACGATGGCCAGGCCGAGCTTGGCAAATCTTCCCTGGCGCGGGCGGACCACGCTCAGCGGAAAGGCCAGCAGCACCAGCAGCAGGGCCGCCACCGGGATCGAAAGCCGCCATTGCAGTTCTGCCAGTTCGGGGTTTGCGTGCGAGGCGAGCAGTTGTGCCGCCGTCATGAGTTCGGGGTCATCGTCGTCGGGTGCGGCATTCAGTTCGGGGATGCGCACCTTGTGGTGGTCAAAGGACAGTACCGTGAAATTGCCCTCGCCCGGGATTCCCTCATACCGCCGGCCCTGACTCAGCACCAGCGTTCTGCCCTCCAGCTCCGGGGAATCCGTTTGCTGCACGCTGCGCGCGGTTTCAATCGAAATCCTGTCCCCGCGCCGGTCGTAGATGAATATGTTCCTGGCCGTGCCGGACTCACGGTCGGCCGACTCGACGAAAACGACCCAGTCCCCTTGCCGGGCCTCGATGAACTGGCCGGGCACCAGGCCCAGCACGCTGGTGCGCTCCTTGGCCTCGAGCTTGATGGTCTCGACCTGCTGTGCGATCTGCGGGGCAAGGAATACCGAGGCATAGCCGAGTAGCACGATCACCGGCAGCACGAACAGCGCGGCATACCGGAACAGTCTCAGCTGGCCGATGCCGTTGGCCTTGATCGCGTAGATCTCGCTGTCACGGTACAGGCGGCCCATCACCAGCATGACCGAGATGAACAGGGCAAACGGGGCCAGCAGGATCGCGGCCTCCAGGATCCCCAGGCCCAGCAGCGACAGCACTGCATCCGCAGACATCTTGCCCTCCATGACCCGCGTCAGCAGGGACACGAAGGACTTGCTCACCACCACGGCCAGCAAAACGGCACTCACTGCAACAAAGGTGAGGCCAAGTTCACGGGAGAAATAACGGTTGAGTGTCGAAAACATCGGGTGGTTTGCAGCTTCGGGTCTACCCACATGCGGGCCAAAACCAGTATTATTTTAGCAGTAACGGGAAAACCCATCGTCAAATATAGAGGAATTCCATGGAGTACATCGCCAAAACCGCAGCCCTGGACAAGGAAACCGCCAACTGTGTCATCGTCGGCCTGTTCAAGCCCAGACAACTGAGCCCTTCCGCACGAAAGCTCGATACGCTCTACCGGGGCAAACTCACCAGGGCCTGCCAGCGCGGCCACGCCAAGGCCACCCTGGGCCAGGCGACCACCCTGCATAACTCAAGCCGCAGCAAGCATGAACACATCGTCATCGTCGGCTGCGGAGAGGCCGAGCGCTTCACCACCCATGCCTTCCACAAGGCCCTGTCCGCCGGCATCCAGGAGGCCAAGAAATGCAACGCCGCCAACGTCATCAACAGCCTGGTCGAACTGCCGGTCAAGGATACCGACCTGCCCACCCGGGTGCAGATCAGCGTGATGGCAGGCGAAGCGGCGGCATACCGCTACACGCACACCCTGCCCAAGGCGGGCAAGGACCGCAGCCCGCTGAAGAAAATGAAGTTCCTGGCCAGCCAGGCCAGTGAGCTGGACAGCCTCAGGCAAGGCCGCAAATTCGGAAAAGCGATTGCGAGCGGAATGGCATTTGCCAAGGATCTCGGCAACCTGCCCGGGAATCTCTGCACGCCGACTTACCTGGCGGAGCAGGCACGTGCTCTGAAAAAGGAACATCCGAAGCTGCAGGTGCGCGTGATCGAAGAAGCACAGATGAAAAAACTGGGCATGGGCGCCCTGCTGTCGGTTTCAAGCGGCAGCGCACAGCCCGCCAAGCTGGTAACCCTGGAATACCGCGGCGGTGCGCCGGATGCACGCCCGTCTGTGCTGGTCGGCAAGGGCATCACCTTCGATACGGGCGGGATTTCACTCAAGCCGGGCAACGCCATGGACGAGATGAAATTCGACATGTGCGGAGCAGCCAGCGTGCTCGGCACGATCAAGGCCTGCTGTGAACTGGAGATCCCGATGAACGTGGTCGGGGTGGTCGCGTGCGCGGAGAACATGCCGGGCGGGCGGGCAAGCCGGCCGGGCGATGTCGTCACGACCATGTCCGGGCAGACCGTGGAGATCCTGAATACGGATGCCGAGGGGCGCCTGGTGCTGTGCGATGCCCTGACCTATGTTGAAAAGTTCGATCCCGAGACCGTCATCGACATCGCCACGCTGACCGGGGCCTGTGTCGTGGCACTGGGCAATGTGCCCTCCGGGCTGATGTGCAACGACGAGCCGCTGGTCGAGGATCTGTACAAGGCGGGGGATGTCAGCGGGGACCGCACCTGGCGGCTGCCTCTGTGGGAGGACTACCAGTCCCAGCTGGACAGCAATTTTGCCGATATGGCCAACATCGGCGGGCGCTGGGCCGGAACCATCACGGCCGCCTGCTTCCTGTCCCGGTTCACCGAGAAATACCGCTGGGCCCATCTCGATATCGCAGGCATCGCCTGGCACAGTTCGGGCAAGCAAAAAGGCGCCACCGGCAGGCCGGTACCCCTGCTGTCGCAATACCTGATCTCGCAGGCCTACCCGCAGGAGCACTGAGTCGCGCTCGGCCAGTTTGATGACCGCCATACCGTGCTTGCATGCAGCCACAGGCTGGCTGCATCATACGCGCGCATAGCGTTCCCGTCCGGAACCCGGCATTCAGGCACCCCTCATGGAAAAAACCTACCAGCCAGCAAACATCGAGCAGAAGTGGTACCGGCACTGGAAGGACAACGGCTATTTTGCACCTGGCGGGGGCGGCAATCCCCCGTACTGCATCATGATCCCTCCGCCCAACGTCACCGGCACACTGCACATGGGACATGCCTTCAACAACACCCTGATGGATTGCCTGATCCGGTATCACCGCATGGCGGGCTTCAACACGCTCTGGCAACCCGGGACAGACCATGCCGGGATTGCCACGCAGATGGTTGTCGAACGGCAGCTGAACGCGAAGGGAGAGACGCGTCACGATCTCGGCCGCGAGAAGTTCGTGGAGAAAATCTGGGAGTGGAAGGAGCATTCCGGGCAAACGATCAGCCGCCAGCTCGAACGCATGGGCTCCTCGCTGGACTGGTCACGCGAGAGGTTCACCATGGACGACAGCCTCTCCGAGGCCGTCAAGACGGTGTTCGTTCGCCTCTACGACGAGGGGCTCATCTACCGCGGCAAGCGCCTGGTCAACTGGGACCCCGTGCTGCACACCGCGGTATCCGACCTCGAGGTCATCTCGGAAGAGGAAGACGGGCACATGTGGCACATCCGCTACCCGCATGCCGACGGAGATGGCCATGTGACAGTGGCCACCACCCGGCCCGAGACGCTGCTTGGAGACAGTGCGGTCGCCGTGCACCCGGATGACGAGCGTTATCAGGCCCTCGTCGGCAAGACGCTCAAGCTGCCCCTGACCGGTCGGGAAATCCCCGTCATCGCCGACGAATACGTGGACCCGGAGTTCGGTTCCGGGTGCGTGAAGATCACCCCGGCACATGATTTCAACGACTATGAAGTGGGCCTGCGCCACGACCTGGAACAAATCAACATTTTTACCGACGATGCCAGGCTCAACGACAACGCGCCGCCTGCCTACCGGGACATGGACCGTTTCGAGGCGCGCAAGAAGATCATCGAAGACCTGAAGTCGCAGGGATTGCTCGCCGAGACCCGAAAGCACCGCCATGTCATCCCGCGCGGGGACCGCTCCGGTGCCATCGTCGAGCCTTACCTGACCCGCCAGTGGTACGTCAGCGTGCAGGCGCTGGCCGAACCGGCCATCGAAGCCGTGAAAGACGGCTCCATCGAGTTCGTGCCGGAGAACTGGAGCAAAACCTACTTCGAATGGATGGACAATCTCCAGGACTGGTGCATCAGCCGCCAGCTGTGGTGGGGGCACCGCATCCCGGCCTGGTATGACAGCGAGGGCACGGTCTATGTCGGGCGCGACGAAGCACACGTGCGCCAAAAGTACGGCCTGGACCCGGAGCAGGCACTGACCCAGGACGAGGACGTGCTCGACACCTGGTTTTCTTCTGCACTGTGGCCCTTCTCAACACTCGGCTGGCCCGAAAAAAGCGATGCCCTTGAGACCTTTTACCCGACCTCCGTGCTGATCACCGGCTTCGATATCATCTTTTTCTGGGTGGCACGCATGGTCATGATGGGCTTGAAATTCATGGACGATGTCCCGTTTCGCAAGGTCTACGTGCATGGCCTGGTGCGCGATGCCAATGGCCAGAAGATGTCAAAATCCAAGGGCAACGTGCTCGACCCCATCGACATCATCGACGGAATCGATCTCGAGGCGCTGGTACAAAAGCGCACCCGTGGACTGATGCAGCCGGACATGGCGCCCGCGATCGAGAAAGCCACGCGCAGGGAATACCCGAACGGCATCAAGGCCCATGGCACCGATGCGCTGCGATTCTCGTTCGCCGCGCAGGCCTCGTTCGGGCGCGACATCAAGTTCCACCTCAGCCGCATCGAGGGCTACCGCAACTTCTGCAACAAGCTGTGGAATGCCGCGCGCTTCACGCTCATGATCACCGAGGATCAGGACATCGCCACGCAAATCGATGCCCGCCACATCACCCTGGCGGATCGCTGGATTCTCGGCAGGCAGCAGGAAGTGATCGACCTGACTCACAAATACCTGACGGGCTACCGCTTCGACCTAGCCGCGCAGGCCCTGTACGACTTCGTCTGGCACGAACTCTGCGACTGGTATATCGAGCTGTGCAAACCGACACTTTTCCGTGACGATGCGCCACCGCAGGTCAAGCAAAACACACGGCGCGTGCTTCTCGAAGTGCTGGACACCTCGCTGCGCCTGTTGCACCCGATCATCCCCTTCATCACCGAGGAAATCTGGCAACTGATTGCGAAAAGAATGCGCATTGATGGCGAAAGCATCATGCTGCAGCCCTTCCCGTGCAGCGACCCGCAATACGTGGATACTGAAAGCCTAGAGAAAATGGAGTGGGCGAAGGAACTGGTCAATGCGGTTCGCAAGGTACGCTCCGACATGGATATCCCGCCGGGCAAACGGCTGTCCGTACTGGTTCAGAACGGCTCCTCGCAGGACCAGGCGTATTTCGAGGACACCCGCACGTACATCCACGAACTTGCCATGCTGGAAGATGTCCGCTGGCTGGAGGATGAGACACCGCCGGAGTCTGCCACGGCGCTTGCAGGCCACATGAAAATCCTCATCCCGCTGGCTGGCCTGATCGACAAGGATGCGGAGTGTGCGAGGCTTAAAAAGGAGATCGGGAAACTGGAGTCCGGCCTGGAGAAGCTCAAAGGCAAGCTCGATAACCCGAATTTCAAAGACAAGGCACCTGCGGCCATCGTCGAGCAGGAGGTGGCGCGATTCGACGCCACGCAAGCGTCCTTGCAGCAATTGCGCGAACAGCTTGCGAAGATCCAGGCCAGCTGAGTTTCAGCTTCCTTGCCGGATGTCAGAACGTCCAGACCAGCAGGGCCTGCACGGTATTCTCGTCGGTGGCCTTATCCCCGAGCTTGTTCATCCAGTACTGGTATTCAATCCCCATCGAAACATGTTCGTTGGCTCGCCAGCGCAGCTGCGGCTGGGCCAGCACCCAGGATTCGACCCGGTCACCAAGTTCGTTATCCCGTGATCCGGCATATTCGATGTGGCCCTCGATGCTGAACTGGTAGGCGCCGACACTGAAGGGTCGTGCAAAATTGAAATCTATCAGGAACGAATCGTCTTCTTTCGGCGCACCGCCCGAGGACAGTCCATTGCTGTCATCGATGTACGCCATGATGTCGAGGTTGGCAAAGGCAAAGCCCTCAATATCGAGGGACAGCCGCAGGCCCGGCAGGTATTTCGTCACCTCGGAATCTCGGGCCCAGTTGAGGCCCAGCAAAAAGCCAATGTCAGATACGGGGCCGAAGCTGATTTTTCGACCCGACAGTTTTCCGAGACTGAAATTCGAGTACCACTCACCGTACAGATCAAAATCCTGAAAACCGGACTCTCGTGCATCCAGCACGTCCAGAAAGATAAAGTTGTCGCCGTATTCCCAGCCACTGGCATGTTGCAGTGTATAGATGAGGTGATCGGAATGACCACCGCCTGCAAACGTCGGTACATCTAGGTTGCCGTATTGCAGATGCACCTCGGTGACACTCCATCCGGCGATAGAAACCGGCGGCATTAACAGACACCCTAGCAGGGCCAGTTTCGCTGTGCGAAAGAGACGTCCTTGGATTTTCATTCCATGCTGCCTGCCCGATGCCCTGCCGCCCTAATCCGTCTCCGGCACTGCCCCGCAGTTCCAGCACACCTTGAACTGGCCTTCCACGTGTTCACCGCATGCCGCACATACCCAGTCCCCGGAAAGGCTTTTGGTCGACTGTATGAAATCCTGCACAATCTTCTGGGCCACGTCTCCGTCCTTTTTGTCCACAACCCACAGTTCAGGCCATACCTCGGTAGGCGGCAACTCACCCACTCCGCCGCTCAAAAACTCGTTCTTGATGATGGTGGGGATGCCCTTCTCCTCCAGGATGTCCTTGAGGTGGTGGATCAGGATGGGGCTGGGTTCGCTGTAGATGCGCTCCATCGGTGCAGTGTAGCAAAATCGGCCAAAAAGGTTCCCGGATGCTCATCGCTGACCGGGCACGAAGCAGGTATCTTCAGATGGCCCTGGATTTCGGTTTTTGCGCGACATCATGGCGCACATAGACCGGCAGGGCTTGCGTCGCTGAGACCGTTTCGCCGCGCTCGAAACGGGGTTTGGCCAGCACCGCCACGAATTCTGCCTGCGGCGCAGCGTCGGCATCAAAGGCAATGGCTTTCCCGCAACGCTCAAGCAGGATTTCCGCATAGGGCCTCCATCCCGAGCCACAGCCCATGCAGTGCTCACTTACTTCCACGCTCACCAGGGCGGGTGCGATGACCTGCTCCTCGCCCTCCAACCTCATGATCCTGTTTTCATCGAGTTGGTACAGGGCCACGTAGACCTCCTGCATGCGCGCATCGATGCAGGCCAGCACCTGCGACGCTTCGTGGTGGCTGTGGGCGGCTTGTGCCAGGGCCGCCAGCGAGGAGACCGGGACCACCGGCAAATCCTGTGCAAGTGCAATCCCCTGAGTGACGCTGGCGGCGAGGCGCACCCCGGTGAATGCACCGGGACCGCATCCGAACGCGATGCCATCCAGCTGGGAAAGGCTGACTTCGGCCTGTGCCAGCACCCGTTCACACATGGACAGCACAATTTCGTTGTGGCGAAGCGGCGCTACCTCGCTTTCGCTGATGATCGCATCGTCATGGAACAGAGCGACCGAGCAGCACTCGGTAGCCGTCTCAATTGCAAGATACTTCATGATTGGACTCTTGCTGGTCAAGAAAGTTAATCACCTCATCGGGGCTAGACGTGCGGGGCATGCCCGGGAGGCTGTTAATGAATGACTTCCCGTAGGCCCTGGCCGTCAGTCTTGGGTCGCAAATCACCACCACCCCGTAGTCGGTTTCATCGCGGATCAGCCTGCCAACACCCTGTTTCAGGGCGATCACCGCCTGTGGCAACTGGTAGAACAAGAACGGATTTTCTCCCGACTCGCGCAAGGCCTGCAGGCGCCCGGCAAGCACGGGGTCATCCGGTGCCGCAAAGGGCAGCTTGTCGATGACAACACAGCTTAATGCGCTTCCCCGAATATCCACGCCTTCCCAGAAACTGCTGGCGCCAAGCAGAACGGCCCGTTCGGTTTTTACAAAGCGCTCGAGCAGTTCCCTGCGAGGTGCCTCGCCCTGTACCAGCAGATTGAATTCATTCTCCTCTTGTAAAAAATCTGCGGCAAGACGCAGTGCCCGATGGCTGCTGAAGAGCAAAAACGCACGACCCCTGTTGGCGTGCAGGACAGGCAGGACGGCATCCAGTACCAGCCGACTGTAGTCGTCGCTGCCCGGTTCGGCTGCAATGTCCGGCAGGAAAAGGCGTGCGCTTGCCTCAAAATCAAAGGGGCTGTCCAGCATCAGGGTTTCGGCATCTGCAAGTCCCAGTTGCTGCTGAAAATGGTCAAACTGTGCGTTCATGGTCAATGTCGCCGAGGTAAAAATCCAGCTGCATCGATAGTCCCGTATCAGCGCCTGGAACAGGTCGGCGATCACCAGGGGCGTGCTGTGCAGCCTGAATCCCTTTTCAAGGCTCTCCACCCAGTTCACCCAGTCGTCTTGTTCCCCGGAAAACTGTTGCAGATGCTCAACAAGCTTGTCGCAACGTTCCTGGCACCGTGCCAGCACCTTGCCGCGATCGCTCAATGCCGACAGCTCGCCTGACAGCTGATCCAGTGACAGGCGCAGCCCTTCAAACCGGTCTCGAACCTCGGCGGATACAACCGCTTCGTGCCACTGGGTTCGCTCCTTGCGCCCGGCCAGAGCCAGCAGGAAATCCGCGGTGGCCTTCTGCACGGCACTGACAAGCTCCCGAATCTCACTGGATTCGGGGGCTTCCTCAAGCTGTGCGGTAATGACATCCTCTCCCAGGTTCCTCAATTGACGGCTGCTGGTGGTCGTCGCCAGAAAGTCGCTGGCAAGTTCCGGCAGTTGATGGGCTTCATCCAGGATGCAGGCATCCGCCTGCGGCAGCAGTTCCCCGAATCCCTCCTGCTTCAGGGTCAGGTCGGAAAAAAACAGATGGTGGTTGACGATCACGACATCCGCTTTCTGGGCTTTTCGGCGGGCCTTGAACACGTGACAGTCCTGGTAGCTCGGGCATTCGGAACCCAGGCAGTTCTCCACAGTCGATGTCACCGCAGGCCACACCGGGTCTCCTTCACTGATCGAATTGACCTCGGCGATCTCTCCTGTTTGGGTCACCTGCGACCATTCACGGATGGTCTGGATTTTTTTGGCGGAGCGACCGGTATTCAGGCGTGTGCGAGGAACGTGGTGTTCCAGGCGATGCACACAAAGATAGTTGGCACGGCCTTTGAGCAGTGCCGTGGACACCGGTGTCTTGACAATGTCCAGCACGGCGGGTAGGTCCTTGAAATACAGCTGGTCCTGCAAATGGCGGGTGCCCGTGGAAATGACCACTTTTTGCCTGGACAACAAGGCAGGCACCAGGTACGCGAAGGTTTTCCCAACGCCGGTGCCGGCTTCGATGATGAGCTGGCTGTGCTGCTCAAGTGCCGACTCTACCTTGGCACTCATGTGCTGCTGCTGTGGCCGGTAACGAAAGTTATCCAGGTGCTCAGACAGCAACCCGCCCGGGCTGAAGATCGTTTCGCTCTGCGACATTCGTCAGGCTATGAAGCTCATGTTGACATTCGGACTCAGGGATACAAGCGAGCCAAGGTGGGGAAATAAAGACTGTCTATCAGTAGGTTATCAGGGCCTAGCTCCGCATTCAAATGGTGCGCCGCCTTGTCATGCGTCGATCCCGTTGTCGGCGAGGAAGTCGCTGAACAGAGCGAAGCACCGTTCCGGCTCCTCGAGCGGCAGTAGGTGGCTGGTATCGGGCACGACGGCGTAGTCGATGCCGAACGTCTTGCAGAACAGCTTGCAGCAGGGTGCGGTCTTCGCCGCGTCTTCAAGCTCCGGGTCAGAGCCGACGATCAGGAGCGGGTGTGCTGGCGGGGCCGGCTTCCGCCAGATCGACAGCCCGGCGACTTCGACGTAGAGACCGGCTTCAAGCGGGCCTGGGCAACAAAGCTGCCATTGGCCGCTCTCGGGATCGAAACGCAGCACTGACTGCGCGTTGAGTTCCGCCATCCCTTTCCGCAGGCGTCGGAAGCGGTACAGGTGACGGAACAAGTCGGCCAACTCCTCGGGATTCCGGAACCAGTTCTGTCGAGTCTGGGCGGCGTTGCGCATCAACTCACCCTCAGTCATCAGCGGACCTCGTAGCGGATTCCCTTCCGGCGGGACCACCGGCGGATCGAACAGCACCAGTGCATCCCAGTGCCATACGCCGTCAACCACCGCGAGCAACGCCGCGATCGCCGACATGGAGTGGAAAACACCGATCGTGGTCTTTGTGCCCCATTCCTTCGCAATTGCGCCATGCACTGCCCCGTTGTCACGTGCGAAGCGCGGGTAGTCATGCGGCTCAGCAGCGTGGAACGGGTTGCGCCCGCAGTTGCGAAGATCGAACAAGGCAAGGTCGAACCGCTCCAACATCAGCCGCCAGAACGGGAAGTAGGAATCGCTGGCGAAGCCGTTGCCGTGGCT
>JAPOYL010000021.1 GCA_026706595.1 Gammaproteobacteria bacterium
GTTCCAGTTGCCCCGGACCCCATCCCGCATACCCCAGGGCGACAATCGCATTCCTGGGCCCGGTGCCCCGGCCGATATCCACAAGGATGTCTTCTGATGTGGTCAGTTTCAGGTCGTCGTCAATCGTGTAGGTGGACGTCCACTTGCGGTCTGAATCGTGCAGCACGAATCCCCGGTTGGCGTGTACCGGGCCGCCCGCATACACCGGGTTGTGTACGGATGCCGTGTCCTGGTCATTCGCATCCACGTCATCGTCATCGGCATCCACGTCCAGGTAGCGGATCAGTTCATCGACACACAGGGTGATCGGCTGGTTCACGACGATGCCCATGGCACCGTGCTCGTTGTGTTCACAAATCAGGGTTACCGTGCGTGAAAAATTCGGATCATGCAGGGCGGGCATCGCCACGAGCAGTTGTTTGGTAAGGCTCTCTGACATGTTTGACCGGGCATGCTACGGGATGTTTTCAAAACATCCAAACACGGATGCCTACCAATATACCGCAGTTGCCACCCATTTTTCAGAAAATGATGGAGAATGGAAGACCCTCACATCATTTGATGACCCGTCCCGCTCAGTCGGTGCCTGGCGTCTGGTCGAGCCTTTTCTCGATCGTGTCGAACAGGGTCGCGGCAATATTGAGGCCGCACATCTTGTCCAGTTCGCGGATGCCCGTCGGGCTGGTCACGTTGATTTCCGTCAGGTAATCGCCGATCACGTCGATGCCGACAAAGTCAAGCTGCCTGGCCTGCAATTCCGGCTTGATCTGCTCGCAGATCCATCGATCCCGTTCGCTCAGGGCAGCGGCTTTCGGAGTGCCGCCCTTGGCCAGGTTGGCGCGCAGTTCGCCTTCGGCGGGAATCCGGACCAAGGCATGCGGCACGGGTTCCCCGCCAATCAGCAGAATCCGTTTGTCCCCCTCCCGGTACTCGGCGATCAGTTTCTGCGCCATCACCGTGCGTGTGCCGTGCTGGGTTGCGGTTTCCAGGATGACACCGCGGTTCGGGTCATCGTGTCGCATGCGAAAGACCAGGTCGCCTGCCATGCCATCCAGTGGTTTGACCACGGCTTCCTGGTGTGTATCGACGAACCGCTCGAGCGCCTGCCGGTTGCGGCTGACCACATAGGGCACGGTGCATTCGGCAAAGCAGGTGGCGAACAGTTTTTCATTGGTATTGCGCAAGCTTGCGGGATGATTGATCACCCGCACCCCGCCTTGCTGTACCCATTCCAGCAAAAAGGTCGTGTAGATGTACTCCATGTCGAACGGCGGATCCTTGCGCATCAGGATCACGTCAAGTTCACACAGGTCCTGGACGGTGCTCGCCTCAAGCCGGGCCCAGTCGCCAGGATCGTCCTGCACCGTGATGCGTGCGGTGCGGCCCATCACCGCGCCATCCTGCAGGAAAATGTCAGACGGCTGCAGGTAGTGGGTGAGCCAGCCCCTGCGCTGTGCCTCGAGCAGCATGGCGAACGTGCTGTCCTTGCGAACGGCGATGTTCTCCACAGGGTCCATGACTACGGCTAGTTTTATGCTCATCGAAAGGCGTTGCCCCGTTGGTACAGGCTGTCTACAGGATAGCATCCCGGATGCAGGTACAGGCCCGATTGTGCAGGAGCACGGGCTCGGCTAGCCATTGTCATGTGCGGATAA
Source organism: Gammaproteobacteria bacterium (assembly GCA_026706595.1). GTDB lineage: Bacteria > Pseudomonadota > Gammaproteobacteria > UBA4575 > UBA4575 > WTFY01. The sequence goes on from JAPOYL010000021.1 coordinate 1,656, forward strand.
ATCTCCCCACAGCAACTGCGCGCTGACGAGTGCGGTCAATGCAGCCGTTTCGGTGCGCAATATCCGTGGACCGAGGCTCACCGCCTCGAACCCCTTGGCGATGACCTGCTCTTTCTCGGTGCCGGTGAGACCGCCTTCCGGCCCGATCGCCAGCCAGACTTTTTCCACCGGGTTTCGGGCAAAGTTCGCCAGCCTGTCGCCTGCGCCCATGTCGAGAACGAATCCCCGCGCAGCTTTGCTGAGCGAGTGCAGGCTGCCCAGGTCCTCGGCTTCGTGCAGGACGGGAAGCACTGCACGTCCGCACTGCTCGCAGGCGCTGATGATGATGTTCTGCCAGTGTTGCCGCCGCTTAGCCCGGACCTGGTCCGAGAACCGGGTCACGGTCCGTTCGGTGATGACCGGATGGATTTCACTCACGCCGGCCTCGACCGTCTTCTGGATGGCAAAGTCCATGTGCGTGCCTTTCGATACCCCGAGCACCAGGTGGGTTTCCAGATTGGATTCTTCCCTGGCAGGGATCCGTTCGGTGATCCGCACGGTCATGGCTTTCTTGTGCAGGGTTACCGGCTGGCCGGGATAGTCGTAGCCGTCCCCGTTGAACAGTACCAGCGGGGAATGCTTGTGGATGCGAAGCACGTGGGTTGCACGATGCCGGGTGCTGTCATCCAGGCGGACTTCGTCGCGTACCGTCAGCCTCTGGGGGGTGTACAGACGGATGGCCTGCATGGTGCCGAAGGCAGGTGAGTGCCGGGTTCAGTAGCGGTAGTAGTCAGGCTTGTAGGGCCCGTTCGGGTCTACCCCGATGTATCCCGCCTGCTCCGGGGTCAGCCGGGTCAATTTCGCACCGATCTTGTCCAGGTGCAGCCGTGCGACTTCCTCGTCCAGCGTCTTCGGCAGCACGTACACCTTGTTTTCGTAGCGCTCCGGATACTTCCACAATTCAAGCTGTGCAAGTACCTGGTTGGTGAAGGAGTTCGACATCACGAAACTCGGATGGCCGGTGGCGCAGCCCAGGTTCACCAGGCGGCCTTCTGCCAGGAGGATGATGCGCTTGCCATCCGGAAAGCGCACATGATCCACCTGCGGCTTGATGTTTTCCCACGGATACTGCTTGAGGCTTGCGACATCGATTTCATTGTCGAAGTGCCCGATGTTGCAAACAATGGCCTGGTCCTTCATGGCGCACATATGGTCGTGGCCGATGACATGGTAGTTGCCGGTCGCGGTGACAAAGATGTCCGTGCTCGAGACCACGTCCTCCAGGGTGACCACGCGAAACCCCGCCATGGCGGCCTGCAATGCGCAAATGGGATCGATTTCCGTAATCAGGACGTTCGCGCCGAGGCTGCGCAGGGACTGCGCACAGCCCTTGCCGACATCGCCGAAACCGAAGACGACCGCGGTTTTGGCCGCAATCATGACATCGGTTGCACGCTTGATTCCGTCGACCAGCGATTCGCGGCAGCCGTACAGGTTGTCGAACTTGGACTTGGTCACGGAATCGTTCACATTGAATGCCGGGACTTTCAGCTCACTCCTTTTTTCCATTTCCATCAGGCGGTGCACCCCGGTGGTGGTCTCTTCGGACAGCCCCTTTACGTGGTCCAGCAGCTCGGGGAAATTTTCATGCATGATCTTGGTCAGGTCGCCGCCGTCGTCGAGCAGCATGTTCGGATGCCAGCCGCCGGGCCCGTGGATGGTCTGTTCGATGCACCATGTGTAGTCCTCCTCCGTTTCACCCTTCCAGGCAAACACGGGGACCCCGCTGGCTGCCATGGCCGCAGCGGCATGATCCTGGGTGGAAAATATGTTGCAGGAGGACCAGCGTACCTGTGCGCCCAATGCCGTCAGGGTTTCAATCAGCACGGCGGTCTGCACCGTCATGTGCAGGCAGCCCGCGATGCGTGCACCCGCCAGCGGCTTCTCATTGCCGTACTTTTGACGCAGGGCCATCAGGCCGGGCATTTCGGTTTCGGCAATGGCGATCTCCTTGCGCCCCCAGTCGGCCAGGGCGAGGTCCGCCACCTTGAAATCCGCTACCTCTTTCTGCACAGATTGAATACTCATAATCCTGTCGTGTGATTCAGCCAGTTCGTGGCATTATACCACCGCACCCGATTCGGCCCGTTCCTTCAGCTCATCCACCCGGTCCGTGCGTTCCCAGCGAAAACTGTCCTCGTTGCGGCCAAAATGTCCGTAGCTGGCCGTGGCCTGGTAGATCGGGTGAAGCAGGTCCAGCATGGACAGGATCCCATAAGGAGACAGGTCAAACATGTCCCGCACGATCGCCTCGATCCTGTCGTCGGTCACGCTCCCCGTACCGAAGGTATCGATCGAGATGGAGGTCGGCTGTGCCAGGCCGATGGCGTACGAGATCTGGATTTCGCAGCGTTCCGCCAGCCCCGCGGCAACCACGTTCTTGGCGACATAACGCCCTGCGTATGCTGCCGAGCGATCGACCTTGGAGGGATCCTTGCCCGAGAAGGCGCCGCCGCCATGGCGCGCCATGCCCCCGTAGGTATCGACGATGATCTTGCGTCCGGTCAGCCCGCAGTCGCCGACCGGGCCTCCGGTCTCGAACCGGCCGGTGGGATTGATGTGGATCTTGGTGTCCGCCGTCAGCCACTTTTCCGGCAGGACCGGCCGTATGATCAGTTCACGGACCGCTTCGTGCAGGTCTTCCTGGCGGACTTCCGGGTCATGCTGGGTGGAAAGCACCACCGCATCGATGCGGCTCGGAGTGCCGTCCTCGTAGACGAAGGTGACCTGGCTTTTGGCATCCGGGCGCAACCAGGACAGCTTGCCTGCCCGCCGGATTGCGGACTGCTGCTGTACCAGGCGGTGTGCGTAGGTGATCGGTGCCGGCATGAGCACATCGGTTTCATTGCAGGCATAGCCGAACATCATGCCCTGATCGCCCGCGCCCTGGTCCTCCTTGCTTTCGCGGTCGACCCCGCGTGCAATGTCGGGCGACTGCTTGCCCAGCGCATTGATGACGGCACAGGTATGTCCGTCGAAACCGATCCGGGAGTGGTCATACCCGATCCCGTTGACCGTGTGCCGGACCACGGACTCGAGGTCCGTGTGGGCCGTGGTCGTGACCTCTCCTGCGAGCACCACCATGCCGGTTTTGACAAGCGTCTCGCAGGCGACGCGTGCCCCGGGATCCTGTTCAAGCAAGGCATCGAGCACCGCATCGGAGATCTGGTCGGCCATCTTGTCCGGATGTCCCTCGGAAACGGACTCGGAGGTGAAAACGCGTGTTGCAGGCATGAGCCTCTTTGGGTCTGGTATGGCCTGTCAACGGTTAACAGGCGTCTTGAATCGCGCTATTCTACGCAATTCGAGCACAATTAAAAAATGCATTCCTGATTCAATGGCACGCACACCTTCCAACATGATGCCGTTGGGCACCCCGGCGCCGGATTTTTGCCTGCCGGATACGGTTTCCGGAAAGGAAGTGCGCCTGTCGGACGTGCGCGGCGAGGTGGCGACCGTCGTCATGTTCATATGCAACCACTGCCCCTTCGTGAAGCATATCCAGGACGAGCTGGCGCGCCTTGGCCAGGAGTACCCCGCCCAGGGCGTCTCCTTGGTGGCCATCAGTTCCAACGATGCCGACCAGTATCCCGAGGATTCACCGGAAAACATGAAGGCCCTGGCGGTGTCCCTCGGATACTCCTTTCCCTACCTGTACGACGAGAGCCAGCAGGTGGCCAAGTCGTACGATGCGGCCTGCACGCCCGATATCTTTGTTTTCGACGAGGCCCTGGAATGCGCATACCGGGGGCAACTGGACGGCTCGCGGCCCGGCAATGGCATCCCGGTGACCGGCGAGGACCTGCGATCTGCCCTCGACGCCCTGCTGGCCGGCCAGATTGTTGACCCCGTGCAGAAACCCAGTGTGGGGTGCAACATCAAGTGGAAGGCATGACGTCTTGCCGGGGATGAACCGAGAGGGAGCGTCCGCTGGCTGAAGCAGACCGGTTGACGTGGCCGGTCATGCGGATCAGGAATTTCTGCATCGCACCCGTGGTGCGATATGCTGCATGGTAATGGCAACTGTTTCAGAAAGACTGACAGCGCACCGGTGGCATTGTGCCCCAGGGGTGCTGTTTGTGGCCATCGCCGGATTTCTCATGGCCGCGTGTTCACAAAAATTGATGCCGCCGACCGAGGAGTCGGCGCAGCACTTGCCCGAAAAATTCACCGGCGAAGCCGCGGGTGAGGCCTACGCGCCACTGCAGTGGTGGAAAACATTCAACGACCCGGGGCTGGACCGGGTCGTCGAGGCCGTACTCACATCGAACCTCGACCTGGCAGAAGCCGTGGCGCGGGTTGAGCAGGCCCGGGCCCGGGCGGGCATTGCAAATGCCGCCAGGTACCCTGCGCTGCAGCCATCTGCGTCCGGCGAGGACACGGATACACCCACCAATGCGGGCGTGGGGGAGCAGATTGAAGAGATCGGGTTGAGCCCGGAACTCAAGCAGGAGTTCGGCATTTCCGTACCGGACCGCCTGGCGGTGACCACGTACTCCCTGAATGCAAACTTCTCCTACGAGGCCGACTTCTGGGGCCGCAACCGCAATGATGCACGGGCGGCGCGTGCCCAGCACCTGGCTTCGGAGTGGGATTACCGGGCCGCGCGGATCGGGGTGGTTGCAGAAACCGTGCGCACGTACATCGAGATCGCCTGGTTGCGCCGTCAACTTAAGCTGTCAGACGAGATCGTGGGGATCCTGCAGGAGCGCGAGAAGCTCACTACGGCCCGCTATCAGCGTGGCCTCAACACGGCGCGTGAACTCTATACCGCACGGCTGCAACTGTGGAACTCGCAAGCTGAACTGCCAGCCGTCCGGGGGCGCCTGGCCGATGCAGAAGGGCGCCTGTGGACCTTGCTGGGCGGGTACCGGGCGGACCTGGCCGGCATGTTGCCTGATGCCCTGTCGCCCTCTGCAACATTCGATCGCATTCCAGTGGGCATCCCGGCCGACCTCCTCACTCAGCGTCCCGATGTGGGCGCGGCCCAGCAGCGAATGCAGGCGGCCCGCTATGCCGTCGGGGCCCGGCGCGCCGAGCTGCTGCCGTCGCTGTCCTTGTCCGGCACCATCGGGCTGCAGGGCTCGGACACCCGCGAGTGGCTGGATGCGGCCCAGTGGTTCAAGAACCTGAGCCTGAATCTGGTCGGGCCGGTATTCCAGGGCAAGCGGCTGCGTCACAATGTGACCCTCGCGGAGACCCGCCTGAAAGAGGCGGTTTTTGCGTACAGGCACTCGGTGGTCACCGCGGTCAACGAGGTCGAGGCCGTGCTGACCCGGCTTGAGACCAGCCAGCAGCGCCATGCCCTGCTGAGCTCGTCCGTCGAGGAAGCCCGGGCGGAGGCGGCCTTTCAGGAACGCCGCTACGGGTCCGGAGTCGGCGACTACGATGCCTTTCTGGCAGCCTCGGAAACGCTCACCAGCATGAAATCCTCGCTGGCGGCAGCAGAACGCGATCTGGGGTACATGCGCCTCGCGCTGCATCGCGCGCTGGGAGGCGTGTGGACGGCGGCCGATCCCGAAGCGGCACGAATCGACGATTCTCCACAGGTTGCGGACCTTCGGGCCGCATCCCCAGCCACGGAGTGAACCGGCATGAATAGACTGAAGGACAGACTGAAAAGCTACCTGGTTGCCGCTGGGGTCCTGGCGGGTGCGGTAGTGCTGGCATCCATCCTGGTTTCACTGGCTCCAGAGCCGGAACGCGTTGAGCAACCGCCTCAAATTCCGTTCGTGCAGTCCGCCCAGGTGGTTACCGGGGTTGGAGCCATCCCCGTGTACGGTGCGGGAACCGTGCGGCCCAGCGCGGAAATTGACATCACCTCGCAAGTCAGTGGCCGGGTCGACTGGATGAATCCGAGTTTCCACAGCGGTGGGCGGATCAAGGCGGGCGATACGATCTTCCGCATCGAACAGGAGGACTACCAGTATCGCCTGCGCGAGGCCATGGCCGATCTCGAGGACCGGAAAGTGGCCCTGCTCGAGGCCCGGGAGTTGGCGGCCGTCGCCCGTACCGAATTCGAGCAGTTCTCCGGGCGCCAACGGGAGTCCGGGTCCACGGTCACCCAGGCAAGTCCCCTGGTGTTGCGAGAACCCCAGCTGAAGGCCGCCCAGGCCGCGCTGAAACGCGAGGAGGCCAAGGTCGCCGAAGCCAAGCTTGCGTTGGCCCGAACCAGTGTGAAGGCACCCTTTGACGGCTATGTGCGCGAGGAATCCGTGGACATCGGCCAGTTTCTGACCGTGGGCCAGGTCGTCGGGCGGCTGTTCGCCGCCGATGCGGTCGAGGTGGTTCTGCCCCTGTCCGATGCCAACACCGCGCTGATCCCCGGACTGTGGGAGCTTCAGGCGGGGGATGCCAAGCAACGGGTGAATGCGCGCGTCATCGCGAGATATGCAGATGCCCACTACGCCTGGGACGGCTATGTGGACCGCGCCGAGGCATCACTCGACAAGCAGACACGCACCATCGACGTGATTGTGCGTGTCCCCGAGCCCTTTTCTGCAGGCACCCAGGTCGGCTCGCAAGACCACATCCGCCAGGCCCCGCCGCTTCTGGTGGGCAAGTTCGTGGAGGTCGAAATCGAGGGACTTACGCCGGAGAGCTATTTCCGCATCCCGCGTTCGGCCCTGCAGCCGGGGAACGAGGTCTGGGTCATCGGCGATGAGCAAAGGGTCGGTATTGTCCCGCTACAGGTCCTGCAGCGCGGCAATGACGAGATCTTCGTGACCGGCGCCCTTGAAAAGGGACAGGCCGTTGTCACGGGTGGCATTCAGTTTGCCACCGAAGGCATGAGGGTACGCAGTCTGGACACGGGACAACAATGAGCCGGAACGGAAGCCAACTGGGAGAGCCGGGCGGCCCGATCGCCTACATGGCGGGCAACAGCGTCGCGGCCAACCTGTTCATGTTCGTCATACTGGCCGCAGGCCTGGTGGCACTGACCGGTCTGGAGCGGGAATCATGGTCCACGGTGGAATTCAATACCATCGAAGTCTCCGTGGCCTATCCGGGCGCCACACCGGATGAGGTGGAAGAGTCGATCGTGGTCAAGATCGAGGAGCAGGTCAACTCACTGGGTGATGTCAAGCGGGTGAAGTCCGTGGCAGCTCCAGGGATGGCATCAGTGCGTGCTGAACTGAAGATGGGCGCGGACATAGGTCGTGCGCTGGATGAAATCAAAACTGTAGTGGGTCGTATCCAGTCTTTCCCCGCTGCAGCCGAGCGTCCGCAATTCAGGGAAATGACCAACCATCAGAGCGTGGTTCGTATCCTTGTCTATGGAGAAATCTCCGAGCGCTCCCTTAAAGAACTGGCATACCAGATCGAGGATGAGCTGACTTCGCTTCCGGCTGTGTCATCGGTCGAGACCAGCGCTGTACGGAATTATGAGATTTCCATCGAGGTCCCGCAGGCTCGCTTGCGTGCCTTGGGCATTACCCTGGCTGATATCGCAAATACGATTCGCCACGGATCCCTGGATCTGTCAGCAGGCAGGATCGAAACCCGGGAAGCCGAGGTGCGTGTCCGCACCCTGGGTCAGCGCTATGTCCAGCAGGATTTTGAGGAAATTGTCGTTCTCAGCAGAAATGACGGCACGGTCGTGCGACTGGGAGACATCGCCAAGGTACGCGATGGCTTTCAGGACTCCGATCTGATCGTACATCATCAGAATCAGCGTGCTGCCTTTGTTGAAGTCTACCGGGCTGAAGGGGAGCGGGTGATGGATGTTACCACCACGGTGCGGGAACACGTTGTCAACGTGATCCGTCCGTCCCTTCCTGACGGTGTCGGAATCACGATCTGGAACGATGATTCTCAGGACTACAAGGAACGCGTTAACCTTCTGCTCAAGAATGGAATTCTGGGTTTGATGCTTGTTCTGATCGCGTTGGCCCTGTTTCTTGAGATTCGGCTTGCTGTGTGGGTTGCTGCAGGTTTGGCTATCTCGGGCATCGGCGCTCTGGCCGTGATGTTGGCGGCTGATATTTCGATCAACACGGTTTCCCTGTTCGCGTTTGTTTTGGCGATTGGCATTGTGGTCGACGATGCAATTGTGGTTGCCGAGCATATCCACCTTGAACGAAGCCGAGGTACGCCTGGCATTGTTGCAGCGATTCGCGGCACACGACGGATCAAAGTGCCTCTGGTTTTTGCCGTGCTGACTTCCGTCGCGGCTTTCACGCCGCTGTTCTTCATACCCGGGGGCATCGGACAGGTATGGAAGGCCCTGCCGGTGATCATCATTGCGATGCTGCTGATTTCCCTGATGGAATCCCTGCTGATCCTGCCCAACCACCTGTCCAATCTGCATGGACCGGAATGGAAGCCTACCGGGCCAGTTAACCGGTTTTTTGCCCAGGTCCAGGGTACGGTTGACGAGTTGCTGGGCCGATTCGTGAAGGGTCCCCTGGATCGGGCACTGCACTTTGCCACCGCCCAGCCTGTTGTGACGCTGGCAGGCGCCATCGGCCTGCTGATTCTCAGTGTTTCATTTCTACCGGCAGGCATTGTCGCCACATCCTTTGCAGATGTCGTGGAGGGTGATTTTGTGACCGCCACGCTTGAGATGCCGGATGGCACCACGGCGCAAAGGACGTACGAGGTTGCGCAGGAACTTGAAGCCGCCGGGCATCGGGTAATCGAACGAATCTCGGCCGAGCGGCCCGAAGGTGCCCCGCCGCTGCTTTCCGGGGTCACCGTGACCGTCGGCCAGGGGCCGCGGGTCGAGGGGGGCGGGTTGGCGCCGAAGCTTTCACTGAACCCGGAACCCAACATCGCCACGATCGAATTCAAGTTGCTGAGTGCACAGCAGCGGGAGATTTCTACCGGGGCGATTGCCCAGGCATGGCGCGATGAGGTGGGTATCCTGCCATACGTTCGTGGTATCACTTTCAGTGGCAAGGTCTTTGACCTGGGCAATCCCATTGAAGTGGTACTGTCGCATCCGGAAGCGCAACATCTCAACCAGATCGCAGGTTCTGTGGTTCATGGCTTGCGCGAAGTGGAAGGTGTCTTTGATGTGCGGTCTGACCATACGCCGGGAGTCAGGGAAATCCAGCTGGAGTTGCGGCCCGAGGCCCGTACCCTTGGACTCACGCTTGAAGAAATGGCACAGCAGGCCCGTGCTGCATTCTTTGGTGCAGAGGCCTTGCGGGTGCAGCGCGGTCGCGAAGAGGTACGGGTTTATGTGCGCTTGCCCAAAGACGAGCGCAATGCCATCACCGATGTCGAGGGGTACCTGATCCGCACTTCCACCGGGGCTGAGGTTCCGTTAAGTCAGGTTGCGACGTTCAAATCGGGCATTTCGCCACCCGCGATTCGCAGAAAGGACGGACAGCGCGTTGTTACCGTTACGGCAGATGTGGACCAGACCGTGATTACCGGCGGGGAAGCCAATGCTATTTTGGCGGATTCAATCCTTGCAGGACTCAAAGAGGCACATCCCGACCTGACCTATACGTTTGGAGGAGAACAACAGGAGCAAATTGAATCCCTGGGTGCACTGAAACGTGGCTTTGCGGTTGCAATGCTCATGATATTTGCGCTGCTGGCCATTCCCCTGCGTTCCTATGTCAAGCCATTTATCATCATGGCCATTATCCCGTTCGGGCTCATCGGTGCGATCTGGGGTCACCTGGCATTGGGAATCGCAATGAGTGCGGCATCCTTCATGGGTATATTCGGCCTGAGCGGTGTCGTCGTAAACGATTCCTTGGTGATGATTGATTTCATCGACCAGAAACTCGACGAGGGGGTGCCGGCGAGAACTGCGATCATAGAGGGCGCAAAGGGACGCTTTCGTCCAATCTTGCTTACTTCTGTGACTACTTTCCTCGGGTTCACGCCCCTTATCCTTGAGCGTGCAATCCAGGCACAGTTCCTGGTTCCATTTGCCGCATCACTCGGTTTCGGGATCATGATTACCACGGCCATATTGATGATGCTCATACCCGCACTGATGGCGATGCATCTTCACAGGAAAATCCGGCAAACGGAAGCAGGTGCGGACCTCGCCCCCGTGGCAACCGCCAGTCCTGCAGACTGAAGGCTGCACTCCCACCAATAGGCGGTGTACTGGTTGTTCTCCGGCACCGGCAAGCGCCTTGCAATTTCCGGTGTTTGAAGAGCCCCCGGCTGAAGCCAACGGCCGATCCTTCCCAGTCCATGCCAGATCCGGACTATTTTATTTTTAATATCAAATAGTTGTGCTGTACAGAATCACTCGGTGATTGACACTCTTGGCCTGCAAATCACGTGAGGGCGTGGTATTTTATACAGGTTCCCGGCCTATGCTGAGGACCGCACCGATCCACACAGAATTCGGGTGAACAATGCAAGCCAGTCAAGCTGAAAGTGACCCCCCCTTGCTGCATCCCTTTCCCGAGGGCTGGTATTTCATCGCCAGCCGTCAGTCCATCCTCAAGGAGAAGCTGATTCAGAAAACCTGGATGGGAAAGGAGATCGTCGCCTGGAGCGACAGGGAAGGGAGCATCTGCGTGGCCGAATCGGTGTGTCCGCACATGGGTTCTGCACTGGGGCCTGCAGCGGGCGGGCAGGTGCGCAACGGTTGCATCGTCTGCCCGTTTCACGGCTTCGAGTACGACGTTACCGGACAGTGTGTGGCCACCCCGTTCGCCCCGCCGCCCAAGTCCGCCAGGCTCAGGGTATTCGAGACACGGGAGCTTCTTGGCCTTGTGTTTGCCTGGTGGGGCAGCCACGGAAGGCCCTCCCAGTGGAGCCTTCCCGAAGATCCCCCGACCGGGGCTGACTGGGGGGAGCTGGAATTTCGAACCCTGCAGTTTCCCGGCCATCCCCAGGAGACCACCGAGAATTCCGTGGACATGGCCCACCTGCGATACGTGCACGGCTACAGCAATGTACTCCGGACGGCATCCGTGACCGTGCAGGGCGCGCACCTGGAAAGCTGCTTTGATTTCAGACGAACCCAGTCTATTGCAGGAATCTTTAAGTTTGACTTCGATGTTTCCGCCATCGCTCACGTCTTCGGGGTGGGGTATTCGTTCGTGGAGATCCGTGAGCATACCCTGGGCATGGACTCGAGGTTGTGGGTGCTTGCAACCCCGGTGGATGGCACGCTTATCGAGCTGGTCCTGGTAGGCCAGTTGCGCGAGCTTCGCAAGCCAAAACGGCCCATCATCGGCATGCGTTTCATGCCGGTGGGGCTGCGCAGCCGGCTCATGGCGAAAATACTTGCCTCGGTGCAGAAACGTGACGTCCTGCAGGATGTCACGGTCTGGAGCCGGAAACAGTATCGGCCCAATCCCCGATTGTGCCGCTCGGATGGCGAGGTCGCGGTGTATCGGCGCTACTGCGAGCAGTTCTATCCGGACCGCCGGGAAAGCGGTGAAGGCCTGTACGAACTGCAGTCTATCCAGTCATAGCGATCTCAAAGAGACCACTCATATAAACGAATGGGCCTGTGGCGGCACGCGCCGCTGTTTTTAATGGAGGCTTATGGGATTCCTGGCTTCGGCAACGTGAAACTTCATTTTCTTGTTCGGTGCCGAGGTCGGAAAGGGGTTGATGCCCAGCTTGTAGTTGTCGGGCTTCAGTTCCAGCCTGAAGTGATGGGCGATGAGCAGGAGATTGACCATCATCTGCAAATTGACCCAGCGATGTCCGAGGCAGGCATGCGTGCCGAGTCCGTAGGGCGCGTAGGCACACGGGATCAGGTGTTCCTGACGCTCTTTATTGTAGCGCTCGATGTCAAACTTCATCGGGTCCTTGAACACATCATCCATGTAGTGTGTGGCGGTCTGGCATACCAGCAAGCGGGTTCTGGAGGGCACCTCGTACTCATCGATGACGCAGTTATTCATCGCCGTTCGCAGCTGCCAGGGGATCACAGGAAACATGCGTTCGGTTTCAAGAAACACCCGGTGGGCGACATCGATATTTGACGGCTCAAAATCCTTCGCATCCGGTTCCCTTCCGTTGCCGAACAAGGCATCCGCTTCCTGGCACACCTGCTCATACAAATCGGGATGACTCACCATGCAGTACAACGCGAAAGCCAGTCCGCTGCCAAGATAGATGCTGGCGACCATCGAGGCTACGAACGGAAATACGATATCTGTTTCGGGCAGGAACTGCGGGTCGCTTCTGTGAAGTTCGAGAACGGCATCGGCAAGGTCTGGATGCTGCCCCTCCCGCTGTGCCGGCGTGTGCGTGGCATGGATAGATTCGACAAGCTTTCGAACCGCCTTCTTGGCTCGATTCATGCGTGGTGTGTGCAGCAGGATTTTCGGTGTCATCCCGGACACGTGGGCGTTCAGCGCACGGTGCTCGTAGGCCAGAAGGTCATCAACATAGTCGGCACAGTCCACGCTGATCATGAGATGGGAAATCTGGCTGCTGACATGGTTCTGGCAGGCTTTGGCCGCGCTCAGCATGGCGCCCGGCTGCCATTGGCTGAGGGATTTCCGGCACAGCTCAATAAGCTGCGGGAGCTTTTGGGAAAGATTGGCCCTTGAATACACGTAGCGCAGTGATTTTCTCAATCGGTAGTGTTCCGCCCCGTCCATGCCCGGCAACGTGCGCGATGCACCAAATTCGCCTTCCAGATTCCTGATGTAGTCTTTCGAGCGAAGATAAAACCTTCCTTTTTTCTGAACCCACTGATTGGTATTCAGACCGATCAGCAGGAGCAATTTCTGCCCCTCTATCTTCATCGGTGCCTCAACGACCGGTCCGTACTTGTCATGAATCTGGCAGAGGGCCCTGGATATGAAGCCCTTGCGGAAATTCGAGTTGCCCAGGATGTCGGATATCTTCATCTTGGGGATGGGCTTGGTCCGGATGCTGTGTTTCGTCTTCGGCTGGATGGTGCTTAGCTTGACGGCCTTGGAGATCGACTGGCCGACCAGGTCCATCGAGGCCAGCATTTCGATGCGCTCGATTTTCTCCTGGTAGTCTTCCTCGCTGAGAATGAGCTTGAATCCCCCGCATGTATGCATGAGGCAGATGAGGATGACATCACGGGGATCCGGGATGACGTCGTTCAGGATGACGTTCAGGATTCTTGACTTGGCCTCCTCCCGGGATGAGCCATCGACCTTGGGGTAGGTCTTGGTACGGGAAACGGATCGTGACAATGTCCAGAACCCGCCTGATTCGTGTTCCAGGACCCCCTTTTCAACCAAGCGGTCCAGTGCAGTTTCGACGATATCTTCGGAAAGCGGGGTATTTTTTTCTATCCAGTACTGGGTGTTATAGGTGTCCTGTGCTTCGCTGATCTTCTTCAGTGAGGGATCGAGCAAGGGGTCGCCGGTCGGGCTCTCATCGATCAGATGCAAGGAGTCCAGATCGGTGTCAATCCGAAATTCCAGGGCAAGGTCGGCGATTACCGCACCCGCGATGACGCACGAGAAGTCCCAGCCCGGCACCATCTCGAGGTAGCCGCTTTGCTCATCGAGCATCAAAAGGAGCAGTTCTTCAATCAGGCGCACGGTTTTTCTTTCTGGTAAAAGTGTCTAAATACGGTCAGCTATCGACCGACAGCTGTCTAACCCAGTGATTGTACTATATTTGCACTGGGTTGCAGGTCATTTCGACGGGGATGCCCCCTGATGCACTGGGAGCACCTGCCGCGACCCGGTGCCGTGACGCGCGCATGGCAATGCGCTTGGATGGGATCAGCACACGAGCTGATGCCAGGGCAGCGCCAGTACCCTGGCAGAAATTTCCCTGTTCCCGATCCGCGTTTTCAACCCGTTGTCCTGTCTCGCGAACATCTTCATACGGGATATTTACTTTAAATCGGACATCTGGCTTTATGCCGCGTTGAGGGAAGTTTTGGCGCGATTGGATGATTCTGCAGACTGATTTCCTGCGGCGGGCCGCCCCGGCGGCTATTGCCCCGTCTGGGCAAGTATTTCACAATAGCGCCCCCGGAAGCGGGATGACAGGGTCCTGTGGCAAGCAGGACCTTTTCTATTTGGGACATTGACGATCACAAGAACGGTTTTGATGGACACCTGGCTGCACAGGCCGGCAGGAATCTTCTAATGGAGAATCGACTGGAACTTGCCAATGCGATCCGTGCCCTCAGCATGGATGCCGTGCAGTGTGCAAACTCCGGGCATCCCGGCATGCCGATGGGCATGGCCGATATTGCCGAGGTGCTCTGGAATGACTACCTGAAGCACAATCCGAACGATCCCCAGTGGCCGGATCGTGACCGTTTCGTGCTGTCCAACGGCCACGGTTCCATGTTGCTGTATTCATTACTGCACCTGACCGGGTACGAGGTCTCCATGGAAGAGATCCGCAACTTCCGGCAACTGCATTCGAGGACTCCGGGTCACCCGGAGTACGGCGATACTCCAGGTGTGGAAACCACGACAGGCCCGCTGGGACAGGGGCTTGCGAATGCGGTCGGCATGGCGCTTGCGGAAAAGGTTCTGGCCGCGACCTTCAACCAGGACGACTTGGACATCGTCGACCACTACACCTACGTGTTTGCAGGCGATGGCTGCCTCATGGAGGGGATCTCGCATGAAGCGTGCTCCCTTGCTGGCACGCTCGGGCTCGGCAAGCTGATCGTGTTTTACGATGACAACGGCATTTCAATCGACGGCGAGGTTGCGGGCTGGTTCACCGACGACACGCCGAAGCGGTTCCAGTCCTATGGATGGCATGTCATTGCAGATGTCGATGGTCACGACAGCACCCAGATCACGAACGCCATCGAGAATGCCCGAGATGCGCTGACCCGTCCCACCCTGATCTGCTGCAAGACGGTGATCGGCTGGGGGGCACCGAACAAACAGGGTACGGCAGCCACCCACGGTGCGCCGCTGGGCGAAGAGGAGATTGAACAGGCGCGCACCCGAATCGGCTGGTCGCACCCGCCTTTCCATATCCCCGAGTCCGTGTACGGCCAATGGGATGCCACGGATAAGGGCCGGGCACGGCAGTCCCTGTGGGAAGAAAAATTTGCACAGTACCAGCAGCAGCACCCGCAGCTGGCCGCCCAATTCTCAAGAAGGATGCAGGGGGTCTTGCCGCCGGACTGGGATGCGGAATCGGAAAAGGTGGTCCAAAAGGCGGTTGCCGAAGGACAGACCGTGGCCACGCGCAAGGCCTCGGAACTTGCCCTGGAGGGCTACGCGAGCCTGCTCCCCGAGATCATCGGAGGCTCGGCGGACCTGACCGGCTCCAACAATACCTGGTGGTCCGGTTCGGTGGCCGTGAGCGCAGCGCATGCGCCGGGAAACTACATCTATTACGGGGTGCGGGAGTTTGGCATGTCGGCGCTCAACACAGGCATTGCCCTGCATGGGGGGTTCATCCCCTACAGCGCCACCTTTCTCGTATTTTCGGAGTATGCACGCAATGCTCTGCGCATGGCGGCCCTGATGGGGCAGAGAAACATTTTCGTATACACCCACGATTCAATCGGGCTCGGGGAAGACGGCCCGACCCACCAGGCCGTCGAACAGCTTGCCACGCTTCGGTACATTCCGAACATGTCGGTATGGCGTACCGCGGATACGGTAGAAACCGCTGTTGCATGGAAATATGCCATCGAACGCGACAGCGGGCCCACCAGCCTGGTCTTTTCACGCCAGAACCTGCCTTTCATACAGCGAAGCCCGGAACAGGTCGATCGCATTGCCAGGGGCGGCTATGTGCTGCTCGACTGCGACGCAGTTCCGGAGATCATACTGATCGCGACCGGCTCCGAGCTTGGAATCGCGTTGCAGGCTGCAGAAACATTGAGCGCCCAGGGCCGGCAGGTGCGCCTGGTTTCCATGCCGAGTACGGATGTATTTGATGCGCAGGACGAGGCGTACAGGGAATCCGTGTTGCCTGCTGCCGTTCGGACCCGTCTGGCCATCGAGGCGGGCGTGCCGGACTACTGGCTGAAGTACGTGGGCCTCGAGGGAGATACCATCGGGATCTCCACTTTCGGGGCATCCGCGCCCGGTCAGACCGTAATGCAGCATTTTGGCTTTACCAGCGATCGCATCGTCGAGCACGCGGTGGCAATGCTCGACTGATAGATGATTTGTTTTCGAGATAAGTACGGAGAAAGTGATGACTATAAGACTTGCAATTAATGGTTACGGGCGGATCGGCAGGAACATCCTGCGTGCACTGTACGAGTCGGGCCGCAACGCGGAAATCCAGGTGGTTGCAATCAACGACCTGGGCGATGCGAACACCAATGCACACCTGACCCGCTTTGACACCGCGCACGGAAGGTTCAACGGCACGGTCGATGTCGACGGCGAGTACATGGTCATCAATGGAGACCGCATCCGCGTGTATGCCGAACGGGATCCGGGCAAACTCCCCTGGGGCGAGCTCGACATCGATGTCGTGCATGAGAGCACGGGCTTTTTTGCCAGCAAGGAGAAGGCCTCGGGACACCTCAAGGCAGGCGCCAAAAAGGTCATCATTTCTGCACCGGGCGGCAAGGATGTGGATGCCACGGTTGTGTACGGCGTCAATCACGACATTCTGAGCGCCGAGCACACGGTGATTTCCAACGCTTCGTGCACCACCAACTGCCTGGCACCGATGGTGAAGCCGCTGCATGAGAAAATCGGCGTCGAAAACGGCGTGATGACCACGGTGCACGCCTACACCAATGATCAGGTGCTCACAGATCTCTACCATACCGATTTGCGCCGCGCACGTTCGGCCACCATGTCCATGATCCCGACCCAGACCGGGGCGGCTTCCGCGGTGGGCCTGGTGTTGCCCGAGCTGAACGGCAAGCTTGACGGCTTCGCGATCCGCGTTCCGACCATCAATGTTTCACTGGTGGACCTGACCTTCCTGGCGGCCCGTGACACCAGCGTTGATGAGGTCAATTCCGTCATGCGCGAAGCGGCGGACGGACAGGTGCTCGAGTATGTGGACGCGCCCCTGGTTTCGGTGGACTTCAACCATGACTCCCACTCCTCCAACTTTGATGCCTCCCTGACCAAGGTGATGGGCGGGCGCAATGTAAAAGTCTGTTCCTGGTATGACAACGAGTGGGGATTTTCCAACCGCATGCTGGATACGACACTTGCACTGATGAATGCCAAGTGACACATCGTCCGGTTCCCGCAACTCGACAGCGCACAGCTTGATCCCCGGACCCGGTCAGTGTTAAGCATGACGGACCTCGATCTCGCGGGTCGCCGTGTGCTGATCCGCGAGGATCTGAATGTGCCGGTGAAAAACGGGCGCGTGGCCAGTGCCAAGCGCATCGAAGCCGCCCTGCCGACGATTCGTCTGGCCATGGAGCAGGGTGCCAGCGTCATACTGCTTTCCCACAGGGGGCGTCCTGATGAAGGACGCTGGGATGAGGAGTTCTCCCTTTTGCCGGTAGCGCAATTTCTCGAAGAGCAGTGCGGCCTCGAGGTGCAGTTTGAGAAAAACTGGCTGGACGGCGTCGATGCCAAGGCCGGCCAACTCACCCTGTGTGAAAACGTGCGATTCCAGGTCGGCGAACTCGGTAACGATGAGCAGCTTGCACGAAAGATTGCGGGCCTGTGTGATGTCTACGTGATGGATGCATTCGGGACCGCCCACCGTGCACAGGCTTCAACCCACGGCGTGGCCAAGTATGCTCCTGTCGCATGTGCGGGCCCGCTGCTGGAGAAGGAGCTGCATGCGCTGGACAAGTCCCTGGCCATGCCGGACAGGCCGCTGGTCGGAATCGTGGGAGGCTCTAAAGTTTCAACCAAACTCAAAATTCTGAAATCACTGCTGGGCGAGGTGGATCAGCTGATTGTTGGCGGGGGCATCGCCAACACTTTTCTGGCGGCGGCGGGCAAGCCGGTCGGTAATTCCCTGTATGAGAAAGACCAACTGGGCATTGCGAGGGATCTGCTCGAGGAAGGCGCCCGCAGAAAGAAGGAGATTCCGCTGCCGGTCGACGTTGTTTGTGCCACCGAGGTTTCCGAAGTTGCCGCGGCCACCACGAAGCCGGTGGATGCGGTCGACCCGGATGACATGATCCTGGACTTTGGCCCCGACTCGTCGAAAAGACTGGCATCCTGCCTGTCCAATGCGGGTACAATCATATGGAACGGTCCGGTGGGAGTGTTTGAGCTTGAAGCCTTTTCAAAGGGCACGGAGATCGTGGCCAGGGCCGTTGCCGAGAGCCGGGCGTTCTCGATTGCCGGAGGCGGTGATACGCTGGCTGCAATCGAGATGTTTGATCTGGGAGACCGTATTTCGTACATCTCCACCGGAGGCGGTGCGTTTCTTGAATATCTGGAAGGGAAGGTCCTGCCCGCCGTTGGCATTTTGGAGCAAAGAGCAAATCGCTAGTGCGTAAAATTACCCGCAGCATACTTATCGACCGGAAAGGTCCATTCGCCGTGACCTGTACGGCACAACGCGGTGCCGGGAACTGACATGGAGTTGAATACGGAAGCCCGCGACAGGAAAACGATTTTCCGGCATACCAAAATCATTGCAACCCTAGGGCCTGCCACCGACAGCGAGCAGATCATGGCCGGCCTGATCGATGTCGGCATCGATCTCGTGCGTCTTAATTTTTCACACAGCACCTACGAGGAGAATGCGTGGCGCATTGAAACCTTGCGCCGGCTGAGCAAGGAAAAACACCATGAGGTGGGCGTGCTCGGAGATCTGCAGGGTGCAAAGATCAGGATCGGTGCGTTCAGGGACAAACGGGTTCACCTGGATGCCGGCACGACATTCTGTATTGATACCAACCTGCCGCTCGACCAGGGGGATGAAACGGCCGTTGGAACCACGTACAAGGGGCTTGCGAAGGATCTGGGTGCAGGTGACCACCTGTTGATTGATGACGGGCGGATCGTACTGAGGGTAACCGAGGTTGCCGAGGGCAAGATCCATAATGAAGTCGTCACAGGGGGAGAACTCCTCAGCAGCAAGGGAATCAACCGACAAGGGGGAGGGCTGGCTGTTGCGACGCTGACAGACAAGGACCGCCAGGACATTCTTGATGCTGTGAAGCTGGACATCGACTATCTGGCCGTTTCGTTTCCCCGCTCGGCCGAGGATGTCAGGCAGGCCAGGGAATTGTTCGTGAAAGCCGGTGGCCGCGGGGGAATCATTGCAAAGATCGAGCGCACGGAAGCCTTGGATACGATCGATGAAATCCTCGACGAGTGCGACGCCATCATGATTGGCCGCGGAGACCTCGGCGTTGAAATCGGTGATGCGGAAGTCCCGGGTGTGCAGAAGTTGCTGATTGACCGGGCCCATGAGAAGAACCGCATTGCGATTACTGCAACGCAAATGATGGAGTCCATGACCTACAGCCCGATCCCGACCCGTGCGGAAGTATCGGATGTGGCCAATGCCGTGCTGGATGGAACCGATGCGGTGATGCTTTCAGGCGAAACCGCCGTGGGGGAATATCCCGTTCAGTCCGTCAAGGCCATGCACCGTACCTGCCTGGCCTCGGAACGGCGGATCTTGAAAACGGGATCGGATCACCGCATGTATTCGAGATTCGAAAGGGTCGACGAGGCCATCGCCATGGCGACGATGTACACCGCAAACTATCTGAATGTGGCTGCGATTGCCGCATTGACAGAATCGGGTTCCACGGCGTTGTGGATGTCTCGGATCAGCTCCGAAATCCCCATCTATGCATTGACACAGCATGAGAAAACCCTGCGCAGGGTGACCCTGTACAAAGGGGTCTATCCGGCCCCCATGGAAATCCTCAGCCGCTCGCATGCGGAGGTCAACAAAAATGCAATCGACGTCCTGCTTCGCTGTGGCGTTGTACAAGAAAATGACCTGGTCATCATTACCAAAGGCGATTTGATCGGGGTAGACGGGGGTACGAATGCGCTGAAAATCGTTCGTGTCGGGCATTTGATAGAACCGGAATGAGTGTGGGCATTGGAGGGCATGCAAAGCTGCCTTGCCGGTTGCAAAATCTGTTACGCGTATTAGGAGAAACCGAATGAATATTGAGGAATTGAACAAGATCGCACATGCCATGGTAGCGCCGGGGCGCGGGATTCTCGCCATGGATGAAAGCCATCCAACCTGCAACAAGCGCTTCGAGAAGCTTGGCATTCCCACCACCGAACCCATGCGCCAGGCCTACCGGGACATGCTGGTCACCGCACCCGGGCTGTCCGACTACGTCAGTGGCGCGATTCTGTTTGACGAGACCATCCGGCAGAACACCCTGGCGGGGACACCGTTCGCAAAACACCTATCGGACAAGGGCATTATCCCGGGAATCAAGGTGGATGCAGGTGCAAAACCCCTGGCGGGGTGCGAGAACGAGTTAGTGACTCATGGGCTGGACGGGCTGCGCGAGCGCTGTGCCGAGTATTATGAACTGGGTGCACGATTTTCCAAATGGCGCGCGGTCATCACCATCGGACAGGGGATGCCCGGCTGGGCCTGCATCGAGGCGAACGCCCATGCCTTGGCCCGCTATGCGTGCATCAGCCAGGAGGCAGGGCTCGTTCCCATCGTGGAGCCGGAAGTGCTCATGGATGGGGACCATTCCATT
The DNA here is from genome assembly GCA_026706595.1 of Gammaproteobacteria bacterium. GTDB lineage: Bacteria > Pseudomonadota > Gammaproteobacteria > UBA4575 > UBA4575 > WTFY01. The sequence continues at coordinate 22,195 of JAPOYL010000021.1, forward strand.
GAACGCTGCTATGAAGTGACGGAGCTCACCCAGCGGGTCGTCTTCTACCAGCTCAAAAACCAGGGAGTTGCGCTGGAAGGGATAGTGCTCAAGCCCAGCATGGTGATCTCGGGTGCCTCGAACAGTGCCCGTGCAGATGTGAATACCGTTGCAGACCAGACGGTGCGCTGCCTGCAGAACACGGTGCCTGCGGCTGTGCCCGGTATCGCTTTTCTGTCAGGCGGGCAAACCGACCAGGAAGCAAGCCAGCATCTCAACGCCATAAATCTGTCGGAACGCACCAAGCCCTGGGCGCTGACGTTTTCCTACGGGCGCGCCTTGCAGCAGACGGCGATGCAAGTCTGGAACGGCGACAGCGCCAACGTGGAGAAGGCCCAGCAGGCCTTGCTCTGGCGTGCACGCTGCAACGGCTCGGCGGCCCTTGGAATGTACACGGATGCCGTGGAACGCCAGGCGGCCTAGAGGGGGGAATGGATGCACGGCCTGCAATGACAAATTCATGCCATGCCGGGAAAGTGCGCCGCGGGCCCGTGTATAATCTTCCTATAATTTCCGGTGGTCAAAAGCGTTCGCCGGTTCAGCCACACACCGAATGCCGCAACGATTTATACGTGTATTGCAGAAGTCACATACGTGAAGGAGTATTGCCATGAAGATGATCACGGCCATCATCAAACCATTCAAACTTGATGATGTACGCGAGGCCTTGTCAGAAATTGACATCCAGGGCCTGACCGTAACTGAAGTCAAGGGCTATGGCCGCCAGAAAGGACACGCCGAGCTTTATCGTGGAGCCGAATATGTCGTGGACTTTCTTCCCAAGATAAAAATTGAAATTGGAGTCCCGGAAGATCGTGTGGAATCAGTGGTCGAGGCAATCATCAGGACAGCCAACACCGGGAAAATCGGAGACGGGAAAATTTTTGTGACCAGCGTCGAGCAGGTCACACGAATCCGTACCGGTGAAACCGGCATCGATGCACTCTAGGAGCTACGGGGACAACCAATGAGAACACTACATAAGAGCCTATGTCTTTTTGCCGTTTTGGCCTGTGCACTTCCATCTGCCGTGCTGGCCGAGTCCGCCCTCGATACCGGGGATACGGCCTGGATACTGACTTCCACCGCACTAGTGCTGTTTATGACCATTCCCGGATTGTCGCTGTTTTATGCAGGCCTGGTGCGCAGCAAGAATGTGTTGTCGGTGTTGATGCAATGCTTTTCGATTACCTGCCTGGTCTCCATTTTATGGCTGGTGTTCGGGTACAGCCTGGCCTTCAGTGACGGCGGCGCTCTGAACAACTGGCTGGGAGGACTGTCCAACGCATTTTTGTCCGAGGTCACCCGGGACTCGATGAGTGGCACGATCCCGGAAACCGTGTTCGTCATGTTCCAGTTGACCTTTGCCATCATCACCCCTGCTCTTGTCGTCGGTGGTTTTGCAGAGCGCATGAAGTTTTCTGCCATGCTGTGGTTCACGGTGCTGTGGCTGCTGGCGGTCTATCTGCCGGTCTGTCACTGGGTATGGGGAGGCGGCTGGCTCGGTGAGAAAGGCATACTGGACTTTGCCGGCGGTCTGGTCGTCCATCTGACGGCTGGAACAGGCGCGATCGTTGCCGCCATGGTGCTCGGCAAGCGCAAGGGATTTCCGAGAACGGCCATGCCGCCACATAATCTGACGATGTCCGTGACCGGGGCCGGGATGCTTTGGGTAGGATGGTTTGGTTTCAACGCCGGAAGTGCAGTTGCTGCCAACCAGGATGCGGGAATGGCCATGCTGGTCACGCATCTCAGCGCTGCAACGGCATCACTGGTCTGGATGTTTGCGGAATGGGTCCGCTACGGCAAGCCCAGTGTGCTTGGAATCGTAACGGGTATGGTGGCCGGTCTCGGCAGCATCACGCCGGCCTCCGGTTTTGTCGGGCCACTGGGGGCACTTATCATTGGTGCAGTCGCCGGTCTCGTCTGCTTTACTGCAACCAACTACCTCAAACGGGTCCTGCAGATCGACGACTCGCTGGATGTGTTCCCGGTGCATGGAATCGGCGGGATACTGGGCACGTTTCTCTGTGGCATCCTGGTGGCCGAGCAGTTCGGTGGAGCCGGGCTGGCCGAAGGCGTGACCATGGGTCAGCAGCTGTGGGTTCAGTCCCAGGGCATTCTTGCCGTGCTGGTATGGACCATCATTGCTACCTTTGTGATCCTGCAGATCATCAGGGTCGTTGTCGGGCTGCGTGTGGATGACCAGCAGGAAACCGAGGGCCTGGACATCACACAGCACGAGGAAGCCGGCTACAACATGTAGCCTTGCAGCAGGGCTGCACCAAGAACAAGAGGGGGTCACGGGCAAGGGTCCGTGACCCTTTTTCAATGGCGCCTGATTGCCTGCAGGATCTGGGCGGCCTTGTGGGTCGCTTCCTGCAGCACTTCCTGGTGGGAAACCGTGAAAACCGGTATCTCGAGCAGCCCGCCCAGATCTTCGAAGTTGTTCATTACGGGAGTGTCACCCGCGCTCGTTTGGCTCAGGATCACCGCACACACCGACAGCCCGTGGGAATGAATCGCCTCGACGGTCAGCAGGACGTGGTTGATGCAGCCAAGCTTGTCGTTCGCAACCAGCAGGACGGGCAGGCCGAGTCTTTTCGCCAGGCTTGAGTTCATGCCGTCTTCGCAAAGCGGTGAATAAAACCCTCCCGCGCCCTCGACGACCAGGAAATCGTCGCTGCCTGTGCCCTGGATGCACTTGGCATACGCTTCTTCTGTGTAAACAGGCTGGTGGGCCAGGCGCGCAGCGCGTTGTGGCGAGATCGCAGGCTCGAAACGAAAAGGACAGATCTCCGAGAGCGCGAATTTCCGTTTGGCCGCCTCGTAGTACTGAACCGCATCCTGCGGTACCAGCTCATCGCGTACCTGCGTGCATCCGGATTCGACGGGTTTGCGGGGCACGGCATTGATCTTGTCCCGGTGCAGCAAGGCCACGATCTGTGTGCCGACATAGGTCTTGCCGGCGTCAGTGTCTGTGCCCGTGATGAATATTCCTTTGCGCGGGGTCATGATGATGCAATGATCAGAGCCTGACCCCGGTCAACTGCTCGCAGGCTTCCCGGTATTTCTTGCTGGTGTTCTCGATCACTTCCCTGGGCAATCGGGGCCCCGGTTTCTGCTTGTTCCAGTCCAGCGTTTCGAGATAGTCACGCACATACTGCTTGTCGAGGCTTTCCGGATTTTTGCCCGGAACATAGGAATCCCTTGGCCAGAACCGTGACGAGTCCGAAGTCAGCAACTCGTCCATCAAGACGATGTTCTCCTGAGCGTCCAGGCCGAATTCAAATTTCGTGTCCGCAACGATGATACCGCGCTGCCTGGCATATTCGGCCGCGCGCTCGTAAATCTGTATGCTGATATCGCGCACGCGCTCGGCAGTGTCATTGCCGACCAGATTGACGACCTCCTCGAAGCGCACGTTGATGTCGTGCTCCCCGACCCTGGCCTTGGTTGACGGTGTGAAGACAGGTTCTTCGAGCCCCTGCGCCAGTTTCAGATTTTCGGGCAAGGGCACTCCGCAGATCATGCCGGTCTGCTGGTATTCCTTCCAGCCTGAGCCGATGACGTAGCCCCGTACGATGGCCTCGAATGGCAGTGCCTTGAGCTTTTGCACGACAACGCTTCGCCCTGCAAGAGATCTTAGTTCCCGCTCGTCTTTGATGACGGTTTCAAGAGGGATATCGCTGAGGTGGTTGTCCACCAGGTTTTCAAACCGCTGAAACCAGAAATTGGACATCGTGGTAAGCACAATGCCTTTTCCGGGAATCGGGTCGGGCAAAATCACATCGAAGGCGGAGATACGATCGCTGGCCACGATCAGCCAGTGCCTGTCATCGACCTCGTAAATGTCTCGAACCTTGCCCTGGTAGATCTTTTTCAGGGATTTCAACCCGGGTTCTAGCAGCATTTCGGGGTTTCGGCAGCCAATTGTCCAGCGCACACTGGTTTTATTTACCTGTCTCAGCCAAAATGCGCGTTTGTTTCCAAAATCCGTACGGGGGAACAGACGTAATGGCCAATCCAACAGTAAGCCTGATCATGGGGAGCAGTAGCGACTGGTCGGTCATGCACGCAGCCGCAGCCATTCTGGACCAGTTTGGCATATTGTACGAGAAGCGCGTGATTTCTGCACACCGAACCCCGGATTTGATGGCGGAGTTCTCGAAATCTGCATCCTCGCGCGGTATCCGGTGCATCATTGCCGGTGCAGGCGGTGCCGCCCACTTGCCCGGGATGGTGGCTGCAATGACTCCCGTCCCGGTTCTCGGAGTCCCGGTTCCAGGCAAGCACCTCTCCGGGCAGGACTCGTTGTACTCAATCGTACAGATGCCCAAGGGCGTACCCGTTGCAACATTTGCCATCGGCGAGGCAGGTGCGGCAAATGCCGGGCTCTTTGCGGTTTCCATTTTGGCCGGTAACGACACGGATCTGAAAGCAAGGCTTGATGAGTTTCGCAAAGAGCAGACCTCCAAGGTGCTAGCGGCCCGTTTGCTGGACTGAAATGGTTTTGCCAGGTGCCACACTTGGTATGCTGGGGGGCGGCCAGCTTGGGCGCATGTTTGTCCACGCCGCAACGGCCATGGGCTACCGCGTGATCGTGCTGGACCCCAGCCCTGCCAGCCCGGCCGGGGAAATTGCCCAGGTGCATTTACAGGCGGACTATGACGATGAGCGGGCCCTGGACGAACTGGCGCGGGAATGCTCCGTGGTCACCACGGAATTCGAAAATGTGCCGGCACAGGCGCTGCAGTACCTGCAGGGCGAGTGCCGCGTTTATCCGAGCCCGGATGCAGTAGGCATCGCGCAAAGCCGGATCCGGGAGAAACAGTATGTCCGGTCACTGGGCATTCCCTGTACTGCGTTTCAGCTGGTGTGCAGCGATCAGGACATCCGGCAGGCCTTTGAAAAAATCGGTTCTGACCTGATTCTCAAGACCGCCCGTTTCGGCTACGACGGCAAGGGCCAGGCCAACGTGGGCAGTATCGATCAGGCCATCGAAGCGTGGGAGGGCCTGAACAAGGCCGAGTGCATCCTGGAGAAACGGATCGATCTGCAGACAGAAATATCCAGCGTGCTGGCGCGCTCTTCTGCGGGCGAGACAAGTTTTTTCGGGATTGCTGAGAACGTCCACCGAAACGGCATACTGTTCACCAGCACGTCCCCGGCAAGCGTGGACGAAGAGATTCAGGATCTGGCCAGGTCACATGCAAGAAAGATCGCAGAGAATCTGGATTACTGCGGTGTGCTGGCTATCGAATACTTTGTCGACAAAAGCAACAACCTCTATTTCAACGAGATGGCACCGCGCACGCACAACAGCGGGCATTACACGATCGATGCCTGTTATACGTCGCAGTTCGAGCAGCAGGTACGCGCGGTCTGCGGCTTGCCCCTGGGCAGCACCGTCGCGCACAGTGCCGTGACCATGGTGAACCTGCTGGGAGACCTTTGGCAGCAGGGCGAGCCGCGCTGGAATGACCTCATCGAGGACACCCGGGTCAAGCTGCACCTGTATGGCAAAACGCAGGCGCGCCCGGGCCGCAAAATGGGGCACTTTTGCGTGCTCGCACCAGCCGGTGAGGACACCCGGGACCGGGCCGAGCAACTGTTTTCAAGACTGTAGCCTGCATTGGGCCAGCCGCATTCCATGGAAAAGTTCTCTGCATTCCGTATTCACGCAGACGAAAGCGGAACGCATGCGGGAACAGAGTCGCTGGCGCTGGAGCAGCTGTCCGCAGGCGATGTCGTGATCCGCGTGCATTACTCCAGCGTGAATTACAAGGATGCGCTGGCGGCGACCGGCAAATCAAAAATTCTCAGGAAATCACCGCTGGTGGGTGGCATCGACCTGGCCGGCGAGGTGATGCAATCGTCCAGCCCCCTGTTTTCGCAAGGCGACCCGGTCATTGCGAACGGCAGCGGTCTGAGCGAAGTCCACGACGGCGGCTATGCAGAATATGCGCGAATTCCTGCAGGCTGGGTCGTGCCGCTGCCTGCCCGGTTGCGCCTGGACCAGGCCATGGTGATTGGAACGGCAGGCTTTACAGCCGCATTGTGCATCCATCTGATGCAGCAAAATCACCAGCAGGCGGTCGATGGGCCCGTGGTCGTGACAGGCGCCAGCGGGGGAGTCGGGAGTTTTGCGATCGATCTCTTGCACAAGCTCGGTCACGAAGTCACCGCGGTCACGGGATCCCCGCAAGCACGCGACTACCTGCATGAACTTGGCGCAGACAAGGTCGTGGGCCGCGACTGGGTGGAGCCTGGCGGGGGTATGCTGGAGAAGGCCCGCTGGGCCGGTGCCATCGACAATGTCGGCGGCGAGACACTGAGCAGCCTGGTGCGTGCGACCAAGCCCTGGGGCAACGTGGTGAGCGTGGGCATTGCCGGAGGCACCGGGTTTCAACTGTCGACGATGCCGTTCATCATCCGCGGGGTAAACCTGCTGGGCGTGAGTTCTTCCAATTGCCCGCAGGATTTGCGAAAACAGATCTGGCAGCGCCTCGGCACCGATCTTTACCCTGAGCATATCTCCAGGATCCATGCGCAAACCGCAGGCCTTGAGGATTTGCCGGAGGTGTTCGAAAAGCTTTTGAAGAACGAAATCCAGGGCCGGGTCCTGGTGCGGTTACTGCAGGACTAGCAGGCCCGGTCCTTGGGCCATGCATCAGGCAAAGAACCAGTACCCGACGGCAATTGCGGCCGTGACGCCTGCCAGATCCGCAAACAGGCCACAGCCGATGGCGTGTCGCACACGTTGTATGCCAACGCTGCCAAAGTAGACAGCCAGTACATAAAATGTCGTTTCCGTGCTGCCCTGGATGGTGGCGGCGAGATTGGCAGCGAATGAATCGACCCCGTAGGTATTCATGGTTTCCAGCATCATGGCACGGGCTCCACTGCCCGAGAAAGGCCGCATCAGGGCCGTGGGCAGGGCCGCGACAAAGTCCGTGTTCAGTCCGAAAACGCCCAGCACCTGCGCAATGATTGCCAGTACATGATCCAGGACCTGGCTGGCACGCAACACCCCGATGGCCACAAGCATCGCAACCAGGTAGGGAATTATTTTCACGGCAACATCAAAGCCCTGTTTGGCCCCGTCGACAAAGGCGTCGTACACGTTGACCTTGCGTGCATAGCCCAGCACCAGGAAGGAAATGATGACCAGCAGCAGCAGAAGGTTGCCGAGCTGACTCGAACGGGCAGTCAGCTCGCCGGGAGGACCATTGAGCAGGAAACCAAGCAGCAACAGGATCAGAAACCCCAGTCCTGCCAGGTACGCCAGCACGGTCTTGTTGAGCAAGTTCAGGCCCTGGATATAGGCAACCAGCAGCAGGCCGGCCAGAGTCGATGCGGATGTTGCCAGCAGGATCGGAATAAAAACGGCCGCCGGATCCTCGGATCCCTGCTGTGCACGAAACAGGAAGATTGTCACTGGCAGCAGGGTCACGGACGAGGTGTTCAGCACAAGAAAAAGAATCTGTGCATTGCTTGCAATGGTTTTGCTCGGATTGAGCTGCTGCAAATCCTGCATGGCTTTCAGCCCCAGCGGGGTAGCCGCATTGTCGAGGCCCAGCATGTTCGCCGCCATGTTCATGGTGATGGAGCCGATGGCGGGGTGGTTGCTTGGCACTTCTGGCATGAGATGCCTGAACAGGGGGCGAAACAGCTTGGCCAGGAGGTCCACGAAACCGGCACGTTCCGCGATGGTGAAAAATCCCAGCCACAGGCAGAGGACCCCGATGAGCCCCAGCGCAATCTCAACGCTCAGTGCAGCCATGTCAAAGGTGGCCTGGATGACTTGCGCAAATATCGCGCCGTTGTCCAGTACGAGGGCCTGGTAGAGGCAGCTGAGGAAGCCGGCGATAAAAAAGCTGAGCCAGATCAGGTTAAGCACGGTAAGAGCCCGGGCTTGGTCCTGCTTCGCTAGCCATGCGGCAGGCTGGGTAGGGGGCAGCAGGTCGGTAGTATGCCGGCAAATCCATTTTTGCGTTCTCTTTGCTGTGGCTTACCCGTGCGGGAAGCGACAGACGACGAACAGGCAGAGTTTACTGGAACCGGGCTGCAAATTACATGGTTATAGGCTAAAGTGCTGTTCCCTGAAACGAGCGTTTGGAACCATGCAGACTGACTGGATTGCACCCTCGATACTATCGGCGGACCTCGCACGTCTCGGTGAGGATGTTGCGACCGTGCTGGATGCCGGGGCGGACATCATACATCTTGACGTGATGGACAATCACTACGTGCCAAACCTGACGTTTGGCCCGGTGGTGTGCGAGGCGCTGCGCAGCTATGGCATCGAGGCGCCGATCGACGTGCACCTGATGGTCAAGCCGGTGGACCCGATCATCACCAGCTTTGCGGCCGCCGGAGCAAGCTACATCACGTTTCATCCCGAGGCATCCGAGCATATCGACCGGAGCCTGCAATTGGTCCGGGACCTGGGGTGCAAGTCGGGCCTGGTATTCAATCCTGCCACGCCTCTGGATGTGCTGGACTATGTGCTGGAGAAAATTGACATGGTCCTGCTGATGTCGGTCAACCCGGGATTCGGGGGCCAGAAGTTCATCCCGTCAGTCCTGGACAAGATCAGGGCGGCCAGGGAGCTGCTTGATCGTTCGGGTCTTTCGATTCGCCTGGAAGTGGATGGGGGCGTGAAAGTGGACAACATCGCAGATATCAAGTCAGCGGGCGCCGATACCTTTGTGGCGGGCTCTGCCATTTTCGGCGCATCCGATTATGCACAAACCATCTCGGAAATGCGCCAGCAACTGGCGGCTGCGGCATAGGCTTGCCCTCCTTTCAAACACCCTCAACTGACACCCTGGAGATGACGTGCAACTCACCGAGTTTGAGGCGCTGAAAAAGCAGGGATATACCCACATCCCGCTGTTGAGGGAAGTCCTAGCAGATCTCTATACCCCGTTACGCGCATACCTGAAGCTGGCCAACCGGCCATACACCTACCTGTTTGAATCCGTTCAGGGCGGAGAAAATTGGGGGCGGTACTCTGTCATTGGCCTGTCGTGTGAAGAGCGAATCAAAATCCTCGGCGAGGAGATTCTGCACGAGCAGGGCACCGGCACGAAAAAATCAGTACGGAGCAAGGATCCGCTTGCCTGGATCCGCGAGTTCAAGCGCCAGTTTCACGTGCCTGACATTCCCGAGTTGCCCCGTTTTACGGGTGGCCTGGTAGGGTACTTCGGCTACGACACGGTAAAGTATATCGAGCCAAGGTTGGCGGGCATCACCAAGACGGACACCCTGGGAACACCGGATATTTTCCTGATGGTGTCAAGGGAGGTGGTTGTCTTTGACAATTTGAGTGGCAAGGTGTTCTTGATCGTGCATGCGGACCCGGGAGATGAGCAGGCTTTTCAAAAGGGCCAGAAGCGCCTGGACGATCTGATGCAGACCCTGCGAGAGCCTGCGCCCGTCCCGGCGGGCACCTGCACCCAAGGGCAGCCGATCAACTTTACTCCCGAATTTTCCGAGAGTGCCTTCAAGCAGGCGGTGGAACGTACACGCGAGTACATCCGCGCGGGAGACGTCATGCAGGTCGTGCTATCGCAACGGCAAAGTGCCGTGTTTGAAGACCCGCCGATCAATCTGTACCGGGGATTGCGCAGCCTCAACCCCTCTCCCTACATGTACTACCTGGACATGGGCGATTTCCAGATAGTGGGTTCCTCCCCTGAGGTCCTGGTGCGCCTTGAGGATGGCGAGATCACGGTACGCCCGATTGCCGGAACCAGGCCAAGAGGGAAAGACCACGATCATGACAGGAAGATCGAACAGGAATTACTGCAAGACCCCAAGGAACTGGCCGAGCATCTGATGCTGATTGACCTCGGGCGCAATGATGTTGGCAAGGTAGCGGAGACCGGGTCGGTCACCCTGACGGACAAGATGATCATTGAACGCTATTCGCATGTCATGCACATCGTCTCGAATGTTACCGGGAAACTCAAAGAGCCGTTCGATGCCATCGATGTCATCCGGGCGGTGTTCCCTGCAGGCACGGTGAGCGGTGCACCCAAAATCCGTGCCATGGAAATCGTCAACGAGTTTGAGCCCGTGAAAAGAGGCGTCTACTCGGGGGCGGTCGGGTACATTTCCTGGGACGGGAACATGGATACTGCGATTGCGATCCGCACCGCAGTCATCAAGGACCAGAAACTTTACATTCAGGCAGGGGCGGGAATCGTGCATGATTCGTTGCCTGACAATGAGTGGGATGAAACCAACAACAAGGCAGGCGCCCTGATGAGGGCTGCCCAGATTGCGAAATCGATCGTTTAAGCCCTGTCATTGATTATAATCCGGAACTGCCATGATACTGATGATCGACAACTATGATTCTTTCACCTACAACCTGGTGCAGTACCTGGGGGAGATTGATATCGAGGGCATCAAGGCGATGTGCCCAGACCACATTGTTATTTCCCCGGGACCGTGCACGCCAAATGAAGCGGGGATTTCCATGGATGTCATTTCTGCATTGGGTGAAACGGTCCCGATCCTTGGCGTCTGTCTCGGGCACCAGAGCATTGGCCAGGTCTATGGAGGGAAAGTAGTCCGGGCGCACGATGTGATGCACGGCAAGACCTCCGAGATTTTCCACGACAATACGCACGTTTTTGAAAAGTGCGACAACCCCTTTACCGCGACACGCTATCATTCCCTGGTGATTGAAAAAGCGAGTGTACCTGAATGCCTGGAAGTCACCGCCTGGACGCAGACCGATTCCGGTGATGTGGATGAGATCATGGGGGTCCGTCACAAAAGGCATGCCGTGGAAGGGGTGCAGTTTCATCCGGAATCGATCCTGACGGACTTCGGACATCACTTGTTGACGAATTTCATTCAACAGAACAAATGACATGGGCAAACAAGACTTGAACATTCAGCACATCCTGCAAACCGTTATCGAAGGGCAGGATCTCAGCGAAGAGCAGATGACGGCGACCATGCGTGAGGTCATGTCCGGCAACACAACTCCTGCACAGATTGCCGCACTTCTGGCAGCGTTGCGCATGAAAGGCGAAACGGTGACAGAGCTCGCAGCCGCGGCCTCTGTGATGCGCGAGCTGTCTACGAAGGTGAAGGCATCCGCAGATTTCCTGGTGGATACCTGTGGCACCGGGGGTGATACCAAGGGAACTTTCAACATATCCACTGCAGCGGCATTCGTGGTGGCTGCAGGAGGAGGCTCGGTGGCTAAGCATGGCAACCGCTCGGTATCGAGCAAAAGCGGCAGTGCAGACGTACTGGAGACTGCCGGAGCCAACTTGATGCTGGCACCCGAACAGGTAGCACAGTGCATCGAGGAACTCGGCATCGGATTCCTGTTCGCACCTGCACATCACAGTGCCATGAAGCATGCAGCGGGTGTGCGCAAGGAACTGGGCGTGCGGACGATGTTCAACCTGCTGGGCCCCTTGACGAATCCTGCGGGAGCACCCAATCAAGTATTGGGGGTCTTCGACAGCCACTGGGTCGAGCCGCTTGCGCAGGTGCTGCAACGGCTCGGAAGCAGGCATGTGCTGGTCGTACACGCTGAAGACGGCCTGGATGAAATAAGCATTGGCGCCAGCACGCAAGTTGCCGAATTGAAAGAGGGAAAAATCACCTGCTACACAATTTCTCCCCGGCAATTCGGTATTCAGCAGTACGGCCTGGACGATCTTGCGGTCCAGGATCCGCAGCAAAGCCTGTCGATGGTACAGGCAGCTCTCAGCGGCGAGACGAATGCTGCGGCTGAAATCGTCCGGTTCAATGCCGGAGCGGCCCTGTATGCCTGCGACAAGGCTTCAACCTTGACAGAAGGCGTGGAGCTGGCCACCTCGGTTTTGTCCAGTGGAGCGGCCAGGGATAAATTTCAGCAGTACGTGGAATATACAAACGATATCTGAGCATGTCCGAGCAGCCTGAAATTCTTGCAAGAATCATCGAGCACAAAAAAGACGAGCTGACAGAACGCAAACGGCACATGCCCGAGGAAAAGATGCGGGAGTGGGCCAGGGAAGCTCCGGCATCAAGAGGGTTTGAGTCTGCACTGCGAAATGCTGAATTGGCGAAGCGCCCGGGTGTCATTGCGGAGATCAAACGAGCTTCGCCAAGCCGTGGCATCCTGAGAGAGGATTTCGACCCGATGCAGATTGCCGCCAGCTACCAGATGAACGGTGCCACTTGCATCTCCGTGCTGACGGACGGCCATTTCTTCAAAGGCTCCTGTGCAATACTGGAACTGGCCCGCAAGGCCTGTTTCTTGCCCATCCTGCGCAAGGATTTCATTATTGACGACTACCAGGTGCATGAGACCCGTGCTGTTGGTGCGGATTGTCTGCTGTTGATTGTTGCAGCATTGGAAGATGGAAAAATGGCAGAACTGTATGCCCTGGCCAAAGAACTGGGACTGGATGTGTTAATCGAGGTGCACAACCGGGAAGAACTTGAGCGCGCACTTGCACTGGAACCAAGCCTGCTGGGAATCAACAACCGGAACCTGCACAATTTCGAGACTGCCCTGGGTACTACCCTGGAGCTGCTGCCTGAAATCCCGGATTCCTGCCATGTGGTGACTGAAAGCGGTATTCATACCAAAGAAGACATTGCCATTATGACAGGAAAGGGCGTCAACTCTTTTCTTGTGGGTGAAGCCCTGATGGTGGCCGAGGCGCCGGGTGCGAAACTGAGGGAGCTGTTTTTCTAGAAATGCGGCATCTTGAGGGGAAGAATCGCTTACAAATAATTTAAGCCTGCTCCAAGTTGGTAAAATGATGCCCAGGGTCATATCGGATACAGGGCGCATATGCGGGCTATGGTGCTGAATGCCGTCGGGCAGCCTCTTGAGCAGGTTGAATTGCCGACACCTCAACCCAAGGCAAAAGAGGTGCTGGTCAAGGTTTTGGCATGCGGTGTGTGCAGAACAGATTTGCACCTGGTGGATGGCGAGTTGCCGGATGTACCCACGCCCATCATTCCCGGGCACGAAATTGTCGGAGAAGTCGTCGGTGCCGGGACTGGCGTGCCGTCGGAACTGGTCGGCAGCCTGGTCGGTATTCCGTGGCTTGGATGGACATGCGGGAATTGCAGGTTTTGTCAAATTGACAGGGAAAATCTGTGCGATCAGGCGCAATTTACCGGCTACCAGCTGGATGGCGGCTATTGCGACTACACGCTTGCAGATCACCGGTATTGTATTCCCATCGCCCGCGAAAGCAGCGCTGTTGAGACGGCGCCGTTATTGTGTGCAGGCCTGATTGGCTACCGATGTCTGAAAACTGCGGATGCATTATGCCGGCAAAACCAGAAGATCGGCATATTCGGTTTCGGTGCAGCCGCACATATTCTTGCCCAGGTCATCGTTAACCGCGGCAGCAAGTTTTATGCATTCACACGACCGGGCGATCTGGATGCACAGCAGTTTGCGGGTCAGCTGGGTGCGGCCTGGGCAGGAGATTCGAACCAGACCCTGCCGGATGAGCTGGACAGCGCGATCATTTTTGCGCCCGTGGGAAATCTGGTCCCGCAAGCCCTGCAAAGTCTGCGCAAGGGCGGTGCCGTGGTGTGCGGCGGGATCCATATGAGTCATATCCCGTCCTTTCCATATGCAGCGCTTTGGGGCGAGCGACAAATCAGCTCGGTTGCAAATCTGACGAGACGGGATGGAATAGAGTTTTTCGAGTCTGTCGGACAAATGCCAGTGCGCACGCATGTCCATCCGTATCCCCTGACCGAAGCCAATCAGGCGCTGGAGGATTTGCGTTGTGGAAAACTGAACGGTGCCGCCGTATTACGTGTTCAGGACAACGGTGCATAGCCTTGCAGGTCATCCCCAGGGCATTGCCAGAGTCGGGCGCGGCACCGGGACGTGCTGTCTTGGCAATACCCGGGAAAGGTTCGATATGTTTATGGCCAGAAGCACAATCGGGGCACAAATGGGATCGGCTTGCTTTTTTTGCACAGTGTCCCGGGTTAAGCTCATGAAACGATCACTTTCGAGATGACGGCGCATACCTGCCATGCAAGCGATACTTGAAAAGCTGCATAACGATCATATCAATTTCGACAAGCTTCTAGGCATTCTGGAAGGCCAGCTGCGTTTGCTGGAAGACTGTGAGGTGTCCGATCTCGATACAGCTTTGGATGCAGTCAGGTATATGAAGGAATATCCTGATTATGTTCATCACCCGATCGAGAACACCATTTTCAACCATTTTCTGACACATTACGGGCAGGCGCACGAGCACATACATGACCTGCTTCTTGAGCATGATGACATGCCCCAGCTTACGGACAGGCTTTTTGAAGCTTTACAGAATGCCTTGGCTGGGTTCCCCCAGGAAAGGGAAGAGCTTTGTGCAATTTTGGGAGAATACATCTCCATACAGAGAAAGCATATTGACCGCGAAGAGGCCTACGTATATCCCATGATTAATGCCAAGTTCAACGAAAAGGATTGGCAGCAAGTTGACAGGGTTATCGATAGGGTCGAAGACCCGCTGTTCGGGAAGGACGTCCACGAATCTTATCAAAGGTTATTTGCACAGATCATGAACCAATAGAGCGTCGCTGGTTGCACGGCGTCGGTCTCTTTGTGGCAAGATCGGCCATGCTCAGCCAGGGCAGGTGCAAGCAGACAATTTTCATGTTTTTGGGAGGCAGGAAAAGTGAAGGTGCGAGTCAGATGGACTGATCACATGAGATTCGAGGCCGAAACAGGCAGTGGACATTCGGTGGTCATGGACGGTCCTCCTGATCATGGTGGTCAAAATCTGGCCGCGCGCCCCATGGAAATGATCCTCGTGGGCATGGGCGGATGCAGCGCATTTGACGTGGTGCACATGCTCAAGAAAGCAAGACAGCCCGTAGAGAACTGTGAAGTCGAGTTACATGCAGAGCGCGCGGATGCGGTGCCTGCAGTCTTTACCAAGATACACTTGCACTTTATTGTCGCGGGACCAGACCTTGATCAGCGGCGTGTCGAGCGTGCCATAGCACTATCCGTTGAGAAGTACTGCTCGGTGATCGTGATGTTACGCGACAGCGTCGATATCACCTACGACTATGAAATCCTTGCGCAAGATGCTGGTGCCTAGGGAACCAGCTTCTTGCCCACTGTGTTAGAGCGCCGTACATGAACACTGATCATACAAAAATCAAACTTCATGGTTTTAACAATCTCACTAAAACCCTGAGCGTCAACTTTTACAATATCTGTTATGTGCACACCCCGGCAGACCAGCAAGACTATCTGTGCCACATCGATGAGGCTTACAGCACGAAGCGTCTGCAGCAAGTACTTTGTGAGGTCGTGGACATTATCGGTGCCGATATTTTGAACATGTCGGCGTACGACTATGAGCCTCGTGGCTCCAGTGTTGCCTGCCTGATCGCCGAAGAACCCGTGTTGCCTGCCGCAGTCACGGCCGGTTTGCATGTGGGCAAGCAGGGCAAAGCTGTACAGCAGTCCACGGTCGCACATCTGGATAAGAGCCACGTGACGGCACACACGTATCCCGAAAGTCATCCGGATGACGGCATCAGCACAATTCGTGTAGACATGGATATATCCACTTGCGGCGAAGTGTCACCACTGGACGCACTGGATTACCTCATCGAGTCATTCAACGAAGACGTCGTAATCTTGGATTACCGGATTCGGGGCTTTACTCGGGATACCCTGGGGCAAAAGCACTACACCGACCATGGAATTGCATCTATACAGGATTTCCTGTCCGAGGAAACAAAGCACCAGTACCGGATGGCGGATATGAATGTGTTGCAGACCAATACATTCCACACCCGAATGAAGCGGCTTGATTTCAGGCTAGGCGATCATTGGTTCGGGGGCTGTGCACACAAGTTCCAAAAGGATGAGTTAGCTGCCCTGGAGCGGCGATTGAAAAAAGAGATGGATGAAATTTACTTGGGGACGGGAGCCCCCTCGAGGAATCAGGCCCAGTAGGCTGTTTTGGTCATGACCTTGGAGGCAGCCTGCATCAAGTGGCGGGCAAATTTGGGTATCTCGTGCACCCCGGCATCCTGTGCATTTGCATCATGCCTTGCCTCATCATCGCGTATTCTCTGCAAAATTTCCTGACTCTTCTTGTCATTTTCAGGCAGGCGGGAAAGGTGTTTGTCAAGATGCCGCACAACCTGTTTTTCCGTTTCTGAAACAAAGCCCAGGCTCCATTGATCGCCAAGCAATCCGACAGTAGCGCCGATGGCATACGAGCCAAGGTACCATGCCGGTGCCAGGGCGCTTGGGCGGTCGTTGAGTTCGGTTAGTCTTTTCTTGCACCAATCAAGATGGGCCTGCTCTTCTCGTGCGCAGTCTTGCATGTGCTGTTTGACTTTTTTGTCTCGCGCAGTGTATGCCTGTCCGTGATAGAGACCTTGGGCGGCGACTTCTCCGGCATGGTTCACACGCATAAGGCGGGCAGACACTTTTTTGTCACGTGCCTGCAAGCCGTCTTCCATGAGTACATGATCTTCAGAACTGGTGTCGGGACCCATTCCAAGCATGCTGAACATGGCTCGGATACCGCTTTCAGTATGAGACAAGAAGTGGTCAAGTGTGCTGTGCTCACGCATGCTCTGAGTATATCAATTGCTCGGCAAGAAGTTGTATTGGATGACAAACTACAACGGCAGCATTCATTCTTGAGAGTTGTGCCCTGAAATGCAAAGCACAACCGATATTGGGTGTTACCAAATAGGCAGCATCGCTATGCACGACTTCTGTGATGATGTTCTGGCCCAGGCGGTCTGCATGTTCGGTCTGAAAAAGCACATTCAGGCCTCCTGCTCCGCAACATGCCGAATTATCCTGAAGCTTTTCAAGCCGGATTTCAGGTATCGCATGGAGCAGCTTTTCCACTACCTGGGTATCACTGCCGATCTGTCTTTGTGTGCACGGGGTGTGGACAAACACTTTTTTCGGCAGTGGTCGGAAATCCAGGGCCTGCCGTTCGAGGTGTTCAACGGTAAACGAACAGATGTCCTTATGACAGCCTGCCAGTTCGGCGGAAAGTGGGCTATTTAGCAGTTCCGGGTATCGATCTATTTGTGAAGCACAGCCTGTAGCCAAGGAGACCAAGGCATCAACATCTTGGTCCTTGAACGTGTCACAGAATTTCTGGATGAGTTTTCTTGCGGTGCGTGGATCCCCGTTGTGTTGGTGCAAGGCTCCGCAACAATGAGTCTGCGGGAAACGCACTGTTTCAAACTGCAGGGCCCGTAAAACTGTTTCAGCAGCTGGAAGTGCAGCGTCGGAAAAAATGTCACCGGCGCATGACTCTATCAGTGCAACCCTTTCTTTTGGCACACGAGCAGTCGCGGACGGGACGGTGAAACGGGTCTTGTGTGGTCGGGGGATCAAGGTTGCCACACGCAGCAGGTGCGGGAAGCGCACCGCTGCCTTTTTCACTAGTCGGTTTATTTCCAGAGCATGGTAGATACATAACATGCTCTTCATGAATTTTCGGATTCCGGTTTTACCTAATGTGACCAGCAGCAGTGACCGTGCGGCCCGATAACGCAATGTATGCTGTTGGCCTGTGATGTCACGGCCAGCATCCAGAATTTTTGCGTAGTCCACTTTCGCGGGGCAAACGGACATGCAGTTCATGCACGCCAGGCATTGATCGAGGTGGTCTACCAAGGCGGGGCTGGGCGACAATTTTTCTTCATGCAAGGCCCGCACCAGGGCAATACGGCCACGCGGGGATTCCGCCTCATTTCTTGTAACAGAGTAAGTTGGGCAGTGGGGCAAGCACAGCCCACACATCACGCATTTGTCTGTTGCGGCAATGATGTCTTTGTTTTCAAACCTGGTTGCTAGCATGGTGCTATTGCGGAAACTTGAAGGTCTCAGGGGAGTAAGGCTTGGCTCATGTATGAATTGCCGACAGCTGATTTATGCATGCAGCCGTGAGGTGCTTCGAAAATACATGCGCACTCGCTGTTTTAGGTCATAGTGCTGTACCTGAACAAGAAACAGGATGGCAGTTTAGTATTGGTACCAGTGTATAATTAAAACGTGGTTATGGATAATCCGTGACAGAGGTCAGTCATGTCTTTTTATAAACGTCATCTCTTTATGTGCGTGAATCATCGGGAGGACAAACCCTGCTGCCAGGACCATGGGGCTGCAGAGTTACGCACGTATGCCAAAAACAGGACAAAAGAGCTGGGCATCGCAAAACAGGGCGGGGTGCGTGTGAATCGGGCAGGTTGTCTGGACCGCTGTGATGAAGGCCCCATTGCCGTGGTTTATCCCGACGCCGTTTGGTACACCTACCGGGATGAAAGTGATCTCGATGAAATCATTACCAAGCACCTTATTGACGGCGATATCGTTGACCGTCTGAGAATCTGACCCCCTTCCATATACCCATATAGGGGTGTAAGGCAAAATTCCTCAAAAATTAGTTGACTGTAATATAAAAATATTAGAAAATGCGCATATTCTGATAGTTTGAATGCAAACTTAAGAGCTCCTCCATCTACCTCTCTGGTAGTTAGCTAAGCGTAGGCCGCAAAAGCCTACGCTTTTTTTTTGCCCCAAAGCAGGGAGCGCTTGTCAGCATACTATGATGTCCGTTAATATCTCCCGCTTTGCGGAACAAGAATCCTAGGTGAGTTTGATGACCACAGTCAGCGCTAAACCTGCACAAGTCCAGCGCAGTTGGTATCTGGTGGATGCTACCGATAAAACTTTGGGGCGCATGGCAAGTGAGATCGCGACACGGTTGAAAGGTAAACACAAACCGATCTATACGCCGCATGTGGACACCGGTGACTTTATTGTTGTCATCAACGCCGAGAAGGTACGCGTCACAGGCAACAAAATGGAAGACAAGACGTATCATCGCTACACTGGCTACGTCGGTGGTCTGAAGTCCACCAAACTCAAAGAAATGCATGCAAAACACCCTGAGCGTGTTATTGAGAATGCAGTAAGAGGGATGTTGCCAAAGAATCCACTGGGCCGGGCAATGTTTCGAAAACTGAAAGTCTATGCAGGTTCAGAGCACAAGCATTCTGCACAGCAACCCCAACCATTAGAGTTTTAATTACCCATGCCACTAGAACAGTTTTACGGAACCGGGCGAAGAAAAAGTTCGACTGCACGCGTCTATCTGCGTCCTGGCTCAGGCCAGATCACGGTCAATATGCGTGCCTTCGATCAATATTTTGGCAGGGAGACATCATGCATGATAATTCGCCAGCCACTCGAACTTACTGAGCTGACAGACAAATTTGATATTGATGTCAAGGTCAAGGGTGGGGGTTCGAACGGCCAGGCTGGCGCGGTCCAGTTGGGAATAGCCCGGGCACTGCTGGAATATGACCAGAATCTTCGAGCGCCGTTGCGACAGAACGGATTTCTCACCCGTGATGCGCGTGAAGTGGAACGCAAAAAAGTTGGCCTGCGCAAGGCACGCAAGAAAGAACAATATTCCAAGCGCTAATCTGCGTCTCCTTGAGTGGAGTTTCTTGGGCGCTGAACAATTTGACGATACCTATAGCCCCCTGTTATTCACAGGTGTGTTGGGGCTCGTAAATCATTTGTAGATTTAGAATTCTTTCAGGGCAAGCCGCCTGAATTTCTCCTGTGTACTCCGAGGAGCCCATGCCGGGTTCGTTGTCAGTTGGTCCTGTCAGATAGTTTGAAGGCCTGATTCCATACCCAAGATCAGCATATCGGCGGGCCTTAATGCAAAAATGCCGACAGTGACAACACCTGCGATATTGTTCAGTTCGCGTTCCTTGTCTACGGGATTCAGGATTTCCAAATTGTGCACATCGAGAATAAAATTGCCGTTATCGGTTTTATATCCTTCTCTCAACTCGGGGATGCCGCCGTGCTTGACAAGCTGTCTTGCTACGTGACTTCTTGCCATAGGGATTACTTCAACGGGCAAGGGGAAAGCCCCCAGTGTGTCCACTAGCTTGGTATCGTCAGCAATGCAGACGAATTTCTCACTAACTCCTGCAACAATTTTTTCACGCGTTAACGCGCCACCACCCCCTTTGATCAAATGCTTGTGGCGTGTCGCCTCATCGGCACCATCAACATATACCGGCAGGCTGGGTACGGAATTCAGGTCCAGCACCTGTATGCCGTGCTCCTTCAGTCGCCTTGCCGTGGCTTCTGAGCTTGCCACGGTTCCATCGATTTTTCCCTTTATGCCCGCAAGTGCATCAATAAAATAATTTGCGGTAGATCCTGTGCCAACGCCGATTACATCGCCAGCTTGTATATAATCCAGAGCACCCTCGGCAGCAGCTAGTTTCTTTTTCTCAAGTGACATTGCATGAAAACAGTTTGAGTTTTATAAATGATACCGGTACCAGGTACGGAAAGCATGATCTATTGTGATTTTATGATATGGCAAACAAAGAACTTGTAAACAAGATAGAAAATGCCAAGGTGTATGACGTTGCGGTCAAGTCTGCACTTGATTTTGCGTATACCCTGTCTGAACGGTTCTCCAATCAGATTTACCTGAAGAGAGAGGATCAACAAAGCGTTTTTTCTTTCAAACTCAGGGGCGCCTACAACAAAATTGCGCGCTTGCCGGAATCTGAAAGGAAGCGAGGGGTAATCGCCGCATCGGCAGGAAATCATGCCCAAGGTGTAGCCCTTGCTGCAAAAAAACTAGCCATCCACGCCACTATCGTGATGCCATGTACCACCCCATCCATCAAGGTGCAATCGGTCACCAGCATGGGAGCAACTGCCATTTTGCATGGTGATACCTATGACGAAGCCTTTTTACATTCCTATGAACTTGCAGAAAGTCAGGGGCTGGCTTACGTGCATCCCTATGATGACGATGATGTTATCGCGGGACAGGGGACTGTCGCACAGGAGATACTGCAGCAAATTCCATCTGGCATAGACGCAATATTTGTTCCGATTGGAGGCGGCGGACTTATTGCTGGCATGGCAGCTTATATCAAGCACTATCGGCCTGACATCAAGGTGATCGGGGTTGAGCCTCAGGATGCACCGACCATGCATGCCGCGTTACTGGCAAAAAAGAGAGTGCAACTGGACACCGTCGGGATTTTTGCGGATGGGGTTGCCGTTCGATGTGTTGGTGAAAAGACTTTCGAAATAGCAAAACGACTTGTCGATGAGGTGTTGTTGGTAAGTACAGATGAGATCTGTGCTGCTATCAAGGACCTTTTTGATGAAACCCGCACGCTGTTCGAACCTGCAGGAGCTTTGGCTTTGGCGGGGATCAAACAATATGTTGACCGGGAAAAAGTCACAGACAAATTGCTGGTCGCAGTAAATACCGGCGCAAATATGAATTTTGATCGTTTACGCCATGTAGCAGAGCGTGCAGAGCTTGGCGAACGAAGAGAGTGCTTGTTTGCAGTAACGATTCCCGAGAAGCGAGGCAGTTTTTTGGCGTTCTGCCGGCTACTCGGATCTCGAGGAGTTACGGAGTTTAACTATCGATATGCAGATACCGAGGAAGCCCAAATATTTTTGGGTGTGAATGTAGAGGATGCTGAAACTGAAAAAAATCAGCTGCTACAAACATTGGAAGCATCCGGGTACCCTGCACTTGATATTTCGGATAATGAAGTCGCAATTCTTCATTTGCGGCACATGGTGGGTGGTCGAAGTCCGGCATTGGAGAATGAAATCTTGTTTCGTTTTGAATTTCCGGAGCGGCCTGGCGCATTGCTCGATTTCCTGGAAATGATTGGGCAGGAATGGAACATCAGTCTGTTTCACTACCGTAACCACGGTGCAGCATATGGGCGTGTGTTGGCTGGGATTCAGGTGTCTGTAGAACACCGAAAGCGCTTTGACCAGTTCTTGGCTAAACTGGGGTACAGGTGCTGGGAGGAAACCAGCAACCCGGTATATAAATTGTTCTTAGGCTGAAATTTAAGATTGTTTCGGAGCATACGGCTCTAGTATTTAAAGCTAGCAACGCAACGAATCCTGAAGAGGGGTTTGTCACAAAAAAAGGCTCTAAAAAGAGCCTTTTTTTGTGGTACAGACGACTTTGCGTTAGCGGGATTTGCGCCGAACAGCCTTTTTGGCAGTTTTACGTTTAGCAGTCTTACGCTTGACGGCTTTTTTAGCGGTCTTGCGTTTGGCGGTTTTACGCTTAACGGCTTTTTTAGCGGTCTTACGTTTAGCGGTTTTACGCTTGACGGCTTTTTTAGCGGTCTTGCGTTTGGCGGTTTTACGCTTGACAGCCTTTTTGGCAGTTTTACGTTTAGCAGTCTTACGCTTGACGGCTTTTTTAGCGGTCTTGCGTTTGGCGGTTTTACGCTTAACGGCTTTTTTAGCGGTCTTGCGTTTAGCAGTAGTCTTACGCTTGGTGGTCTTGCGCTTGACAGCCTTTTTAGCAGTCTTACGCTTGGCAGTTGCAGCAGTCTTGCGCTTGACGACTTTTTTGGCAGTCCTGCGTTTGGCAGTTGCAGCGGTCTTACGTTTCTTGATGGCCATCAATACTCCCCTCCAAACAATAAACGTTGAGTTGTAGTCGCGCTAAAGTATATACGTTTGATATATAAATACTAGTTTTTTTGCGATGTTTTTAATTTAAGGTTATGTGCAAAAACTAAAGTCACTACGCATCAATTCATTCCAATGACAAAATATATTCCCAGTGTTTTTTGCTTACTGGCATAACTGAAAGTCGGTTGCCGCGTTTCAAGAGTTGCAAACCATCTAGTTTTTTTTGTTGCTTGAGTTCTGACAGCGTAATCGTGCGTTTCAGCTTTCGTTTATAACGCACATCTACCATGAACCAGCGTGGATTCTCAGGATCACTTTTGGGGTCGTAATGCTTGTCTTCCCGGTCGAAGGCGGTGTGATCCGGATAAGATTCGCGAGCAATTGTCATGATGCCCACGATTCCAATTTCATCGCAATTCGAGTGATACATAAAGGCTAAATCGCCTTTTTTCATATCGTCGCGCATCATGTTTCGTGCCTGGTAGTTGCGTACGCCGTCCCAAGGCTCCACTTTGTCTCGTTTCAGATCATCGATACTGTATTCACCTGGTTCGCTTTTCATTAACCAATACTGCATGGCAGGCCACCCTACGATTTATTTGTATACAGATTTTAGTGAAGAACCGGAAGCGTAGTACGCGGATACACTCCACGAATACTGTGGTTGCTATTGCCCTTGAACCAGAGGTTCAAGTGGGAGAACTGAAAAATGCATCAGGCTTCCCATTTTCTGGGGCTGCACAACAACATTTTTTACAGCGTTGTCCCTGAGTAAAAAAATAGGCTCAAGGTATGTATCTAGCAACTCACCGGTACCGCAGAGGTATCCGGTTTCAATGTGAGTTTAGCAGATTCTTAAAGCTCAAGCTGTCGGGTATTTTCTAAGACAGTGTCAATCTGATCCTGAAGATCACGAATTCGGGTGTAGAAACTTTTGCTTGCTTGATTCTGCTCGTCGGTTTGCGAAAGCAGGGTATGGGCCAGGTTCAATGCTGCCATCACTGTTATGCGATCTGCACCTATGACCTTGCCTCCACTGCGCACTTCCTCTATGTGCGCATTCAGTAGTTCTGCGGATGTTTGCAGCGACTCTTCTTCACCTTCCCCGCAAACAACACGATATTCCTTGTCCAGGATACTGAGTACTATAGGAGAATCTTGGTTGCTCATATGCTGACTTCCATTGACTTGAGTCGTGTGATCATGGCCTCGACTCGTTTGCGCGCCTGCTCGTTTTTATCGATCAGGCTGGCCCTTTCAGCGGTGTACGAATCCTGCTGCGCCTTCAGAAGGCTGTTCTCTTTCTGGAGGTCTTCGTATGCTCGGATAAGGCTATTTACACGACTCTCAAGTCGCTTTAGTTCCTGTTCATTGAGCAGGCCTGAGTCTGTCTTCCCCATTGCAAAATGGTAGGATGATGTATCTTTATCGTCAACTCAAATTTAAGAAATATGCCTTGATATGCTGAAAAATCTAAAGATATTTCATCGTGAGGCGCGTCTTGGGAGGGGTCTGCCGCGATGGGTCCCGGCGGCGGGCACACCGAGCAAATTTTGAGAGACTTATTTGGCAACCGCTGTATATACTGAATTACTTAACTTGCAGATAATCAAGGCATTCTGACCTGAGCATGACATGAACACGAAAGAGTTGACCAAGCGACGCAAAACGCTGATGCGCATGGTGGGCCACAAGGGGATCGCCATTGTGCCCTCTGCGAATCCGGTCCCGAGGAATCGGGATGTGGACCATGTGTTTCGCCAGGACAGTGACT
Source organism: Gammaproteobacteria bacterium (assembly GCA_026706595.1). Taxonomy (GTDB): domain Bacteria; phylum Pseudomonadota; class Gammaproteobacteria; order UBA4575; family UBA4575; genus WTFY01. The sequence continues at coordinate 46,524 of JAPOYL010000021.1, forward strand.
TTTTGTACCTGACAGGTTTTGAGGAGCCCAACGCCCTAGCATTGCTGATACCGGACAAGGAGGGGGATCGATACATATTGTTTTGTCGAGAGCGCAATGCTGACCAGGAAATATGGAACGGGTGCAGGGCCGGGCTGGAAGGCGCAGAGAAGAACTATCTTGCAGACAAGGCCTATGCAATCAACCAGCTTGATGAAATATTGCCACGGCTCCTTTCAGACCGTGAAAGGATTTTTTATCCGATGGGCCGTGATGCAAGTTTTGACCACAAGGTCATCAGTTGGGTGAACCAGTCCCGAGGTTCTTATCGGGATGCAAAACACATTCTCCATGAACTGCTCTCGCTGGACTACCTTTTGCACGACATGCGTTTGTACAAGTCACGCAGTGAGGTCAGTCTGATGAGAAAGGCAGCAAAAGTTTCCATTGCAGCCCATGTGCGTGCCATGCAGGCGTGTGAACCGGGAAAGCATGAGTATGAGATCGAAGCCGAGTTGCTCTATGAATTCAAGAAAGCAGGCTGCGTCCCGGCCTATCCCTCTATTGTTGGCGGTGGGGGCAACACTTGTATTCTGCATTACACCGAAAATAGCCAAGTACTCAACGATGGCGATTTGTTGCTTATCGACGCAGGTGCTGAGTGCCAGGGCTATGCCAGTGACATCACCCGCACCTTCCCTGTAAACGGGACTTTTTCAAATATCCAGCGAGAAGTGTATGAGTTGGTGCTGGAGGCCCAAACTGCTGCAATCCGGAAGGTAAAGCCCGGTAACCACTGGAATGACCCGCATCATGAAGCCGTAAAAGTGCTTACCAAAGGTTTGGTGGGGCTGGGTTTGTTGAAAGGTAAGCCTGCCAAACTGATCAAAGACGAGAAATACCGGCAGTTCTATATGCACCGAACCGGCCATTGGCTGGGTTTAGATGTGCATGATGTAGGCGACTACCGTTTTGATGAAGAATGGAGACTGCTTGAGCCGGGCATGACATTGACTGTAGAACCAGGTTTGTACATTACCCGGACAAAAGGCGTGCCAAAATATTTCTGGAATATTGGCATCCGCATTGAGGACGATGTGCTGGTCACCAAAGATGGCAATCAAGTGCTCACTGAAAAACTCACCCGTGACCCGGATGAAATTGAAGCCCTGATGGCAGGGTCTGTACATTGAGTTTTCCTGTACATCATGTCGCGTCATTATGATATTGCGATCGTAGGCGGGGGTTTCGTTGGTGGCACCTTGGCTTGCGCTTTGGCTGCTACATCTCGCCGTATTGCCCTGATAGAAAGTAAACCCGTTTCTTCAGTGAACGGCACAGGTCGCAACAGGGATGAGCGCAGTATTGCATTGGCCCTGGCTTCCAAAAAAATGTTTGATGCCCTGGGGGTCTGGGAGCAGATTGGCTTGCATTCCATCGCGATCAGGAAAATTCATATTTCAGATCGGGGGCGGTTTGGGGCTATGCGCATGGACTGCCGAAACCATGAATCAGAGGGTTTTGGCTATATGGTCCCTGCCGAAAAGCTTGTCTTGTCTTTGCAAGAACATCTTCGGCACTATGAAAATATCCACTGCATCCGGCCCTACAAGGTGTCTGATATTGAAAGTCATGCGGATCGGGTCATTTTGCATGGTGAAGGTGAACCCATACAGACTGATTTGTTAATTGCAGCTGATGGTACGAATTCTTTCATTCGCAACAAGCTGGGCATACCCACCAACGAGAAGAAATATCATCAAACGGCAATTGTCGGCAATGTGAGCGTGGATGATGATCATCAGTTTACGGCATATGAGCGATTCACCCGGGAGGGCCCGCTAACACTACTGCCGCATGCCGGTAATAATTGCGGGTTTGTATGGGTGCTTCCGGACAATACTGCGCGAGAACTCATGGCTCGATCCGATGAGGACTTCCTGCTTCAGCTACAGCAAGCCTTTGGCTACCGCCTGGGCTATTTTTCCGGAATTGGTAAGCGTTTTGCCTATCCCTTGTCATTATTAGTGAGTCACCGACGTACACAGGGACGTGTGGTGTTGATAGGTAATGCAGCTCAAACATTGCATCCTATAGGTGCACAAAGCTTGAATCTTGCCCTGCGTGATGTTGCAGAACTTAGTGAGATGCTTCATGCGAGCCAAGACGGACTTGATGGAATTGACGAGAAGCTTACTGCGTACGCGTCAGGACGCCAATCCGATATCAAGCGCACCATACGCCTTACAGATATCTTCAATTTTTTGTTCACGACGAATGATCTCGTGCTGTCTCGTACACGAGGGATTGGTCTTGCACTTCTGGGGGCCATCCCCGTGTTGGAAAATATTATTCTGCGCCAAAGCTCAGGAGTTCCCAGTTCCGTGGCAAACCTCCTCCAAGGCAAACCCCTGCAGTCTACATGACTGCAAAAGCAACACAGGTTGATGTCATTATTGTCGGGGCTGGCCTGGCTGGCCTCACATTGGCCAGCCTGTTGGCAAAACAAGGCAAGTCATTGGCCATCATTGACCGTGTACTTCCATCGGAATTCGACCGTGAAACCCCCTACGATATTCGGGTAACCGCCGTTAGCCCAGGCTCTAGGGCAATATTTGAGCACATTGGGGTCTGGCCCGACGTGCAGGCGAAACGAGTAAGTGAATTTGATGCAATGGTCGTTTGGGACGAGGCCAGCAGCGCAAAAATTCGCTTCGTTGCCAGGGAGGTTCGCCAACCTGTCCTAGGGTACATTGTGGAAAACAGGGTAATTCAGTCAAGCCTGCATGAATCTCTCCTCGGTGTTTCCGATATTCACTGGTGTGTACCAGAAAGCGTGACCGACATTGTCCATTGTGACGATGTGGTCGAGGTAATTTTAGAAAACAAGCAAGTACTCAGAGCAAAACTGCTTGTGGGAGCAGATGGGAGTCGATCGGGCATACGGGGCCTTGCAGAGATTTCACATGCTGAAAAGCTGTATCTGCAGCAGGGTATCGTGGCAAATGTACAGACAGAATTTTCCCATCAACGTACGGCATGGCAGCGCTTCCTCAAGACAGGTCCGTTGGCCCTGTTACCCATCGGAGCAGACAAGGAAAATCGCGAATGCTCGATCGTGTGGTCAGCTGACCACGGGTATGCGAAGCAACTGATGCAAATGGGTGAGGAAGAGTTTTCCCAAGAAATTACCAAGGCCAGCGACTCACGGCTTGGCAATATCAGATTGATATCGGAACGCGTCTGTTTCCCTTTGGTTTCAGGTCAGGCCAAGGATCTGGTCAAGCCTCGAATTGCATTGGTCGGTGACGCCGCCCACACACTGCATCCATTAGCGGGTCAGGGAGCCAATCTGGGACTGACGGATGTAGCCGTGTTAGCCGATGTCTTGGAAAACACAGAGCGGGACATGGGCAGTCTTCGGGTATTGCGGAAATACGAACGGGCCAGGGCAGGGGAGATCCAGGTCATGCAGTTTGCGATGGATGCATTTGTAGCTGTATTTGGCTCTTCTTCAAAGCCTGTTGTCACAGCACGCAGTATTGCACTGGACATGGCAGCACAAACACCTTCGATGAAAAGGTTTTTCATGGAACATGCAATGGGGTTAAGCAGGGATCGGCCGGTCTTTGCCAGATAACAGGACCTTGTGCCAGCTGCACAGATTCAAAATTGCTGCAAAGCCGGGGTTACTGCGGTAGCGCGTTAGGGAAAAACAGTTGCTGGCCGTCTAACGTAAAGCTGGCGATCATCTGCTGGCCTTCACTGGAAGCCAGCCAGTTTGTGAACAGCTCGGCTTCCTTGAATTTTGTATGTGGATGACGCTCGGGATTAATCTCAATTATGCTGTACTGATTATGTAGAAGAGGGTCATTCTCAAAAAGTAAAGCCAGCCCGTTGCGATTCTTAAACGAGAGCCAAGTCCCCCTGTCTGCGAGCACATACGCGCCCATTCCATTTGCAATGTTCAGTGTAGTGCCCATGCCTGCACCGGTTTCATGGTACCAGCTGCCGCTGTACTGCTGAACATCAACACCGGCCAAGCCCCATAACTCCATTTCCTTTTTGTGCGTGCCACTTTCGTCGCCGCGCGAAACAAAGGGCATTCGATTCTTGTAGATAAGAGTGAGCACACGCTCTACACTGTCTGCTTCTCCTATATCCAGGGGATCTTCGGGTGGCCCGGCGATGATAAAGTCGTTGTACATGACTTCCCGACGTTTGACCCCGAAGCCTTTGGACACAAATTCTTCCTCCGATGGCCTGTGGTGTACGAGTATCAGGTCGGTGTCGCCCGTCTCACCGAGTTTCAACGCCCGTCCGGTACCCACCGATACCACCCGCACGTCAATGCCGGTACGGTCTTTGAATCTCGGGATCAGGTAGTCCAGCAAACCGGAATTTTCTATCGATGTGGTTGAGGACAAGGTGATAAAAGGCGATTTTTCCGCCAGCCCAGAGGTCAGTGCCATGCCAAGTGCCATTAATGCGATGGCTTTGGCCAGAAAATATCTCATGATTTTTCTTTCAGTGCGTGTCGAGTAACTTGCCAGCAAGGAAATCTGCAGCGAGGCTGGTTTTGGGTTGAGAAAAATACACTTTTGCCGGAGTGTGTTCAATCAATTTGCCCCGGTGCAAGAACAAAATGTCGTGCGCCAATCTTCTTGCTTGATCGAGACTGTGGGTGGTCATAATTATTTTGGTGTTCTGTTGCGCAATTTTTCTGATCAGCATTTCTATAGTTGCAACACCTGAAGGGTCCAGTTCCGCGGTAGGCTCGTCCAGCAGCATCACTTTCGGTTCAAGTACCCAGGCCCGAGCAACATTTAAGCGTTGTTGCTCACCACCGGACAAGGTGCGTGCGCTTTGTCCAGAAAGTTGCATAAGCCCTGTATGTTGCAAGGCCTGCTGGATGAGCAGGCTTTGCCTGGTCTTGGGTACCTTGTGCAGGGAGAGCACATATTCAAGATTTGACTGCACGCTACGCTGTAAAAAAACCGGTTTCTGGAATACAAACGCGCGCCAGGGCTCCTGGGGCTTCGGGGTGTGCTGATTCCACAGTAATGAGCCACGATCTGGCTCTTCCAGGCCATGTGCAATGTGGAGCAGTAAACTTTTCCCCGCCCCGTTTGGACCAAGGATGATGGTGATCCCCGCTGAATCGATCGTGGCATTCACATTGTCCAGCAACTGCTTGCCCTGTCTGGAAACGCTCAGCTGTTGAATTTTCAGTGGCAAGGGTGATGCAGACAACATGGGGCTAGGTATACATCTTGTGGGCAGCATGCCGTGCACTCATGACAGCCGAAGTGACAATCAAAGAAAGCGTGATCAGTATTACACCTAGTGCCAGCGCCAGTTCGATGTTCCCCTTGCTGGTCTCAAGCGCTATGGAGGTGGTCATCACACGGGTGTTGTGATTGATATTGCCACCAACAATCAACACCGCACCCACTTCGGCAATTGCCCGGCCGAATCCTGCAAACACGTTGGTCACCAAACTATATCGAGTTTCCCATAAAAGGGTGTTCATCATGTTTGGGGACTTGGCACCAAGTGCACGCAGTTGTGCATGGAATTCATCATTGGCATCCATGACGGTTTGGCGTGTCAGTGCAGCGATAATTGGCGTGACCAGAAACACCTGCGCGATGACCATGGCCGTCGGCGTGAACAGCAAGCCCAGTGCTCCTAGCGGGCCTGAGCGAGAGAGAATCAGGTAAACCACCAAGCCCACAACGACAGGCGGCAGACCCATGAATGTATTCAGCAAGGCGACAAGCAGGCCACGTCCAAAAAACCTGTACAAGGCAAGAGCTGCGCCCAGTGGCAAGCCGATCAGTCCGGCAATAAATACTGCTGTCAGGCTAACCTGTAAAGATAGCCCAACGATCTCTATCAGGTCCGGGTCGAGTTGTATGATCAGCTGGATGGCTTTTAGAAAAGCTTGTGAGAAATCGTTCAAAATGAGTGCTGTATTGCCGTACTGGTTACAGAGTGATTCCGGCTGATCTGTTCAGGGTCCCTGGTGTCGCCACTGCAAATGTCGGTCTGTACCTGCTGTGCAGGGAATGATCATGATCCCTTAACAATTGTGGTGTAACCTGTCTTGCACAGGAAAGCGCATGTTCCTCTTGCGTGTTGTTGTAAAGCTTCCGGTGCCCGGCCATGGCATACACATACGGCGGAGCCTCGCGAATTCAGGTGTCCCGTATTGTGGTTGGCTCCCGCTGCTCCTGTGTACAGGAATTGACCGGCAAAAAAGCCAGAATGGCCGCAAATCTGTACATGAGTGTGATTGCTTTGTGGGCAGTTGTACGAAGTGTACAATACCCGGTTCTAAAACCATGTCAAACGATAATTCAGCAACAAAAAAAGCCTCTGGTCTGGGAGGTCACTGATGGATGGTGTGCCCGATGACCGTGTCTATTCGTCTCAGCATGTGTGGTTGAAGATGCAGGATGCCGGCACAGCAATGATGGGCATCACAGAATTTGCCCAGTCAGAACTGGGAGACATCGTCTTTGTTGAACCTCCTGATCTAAATCATGAATATCGAGCGGACGAGGCCTGTGCGGTAGTGGAATCGGTTAAAACTGCCAGCGAGGTGTACATGCCTGTGGATGGGAAAGTAATTGAAATCAATGAAGATTTGCTGGATTCTCCGGAAATGATGAATGAATTACCCTACGAGAAGGGATGGCTTTGCAAGATAGAGTTGCTGGGCGACACATCGATTGACAGCCTGCTTGATGCAAGCCAATATGAAGATCACATATCTTTATAGCCGGAGCACAAAACTTATTCTAAAGAGCGAGGTCACATTTTGTGAACCTGATAGAAGCTGACAACCTCACTCAGAATGTTGCCAAGCCAATACGAATGCGCCTGTTACAGGAGAGATAAAAATGGCAAAGATCACCCTTCAAGGAAATGAGATGCGCACCAATGGAAGCCTGCCGAACGTTGGCTCAAGTGCGCCGGACTTTGCGCTGGTGAACAAGGATCTGGAAAATGTGTCTCTTTCTGCGTTCCCGGGCAAAAGGAAAATACTGAGCATTGTTCCCAGCCTTGATACGCCGGTTTGTGCCATATCAACAAAGAAATTCGATGATTTTGCAAAAGAGCATGATGACACAGCGATCCTGATTATTTCTGCAGACCTGCCATTTGCAATGTCCCGGTTTTGTGTTTCCGAGAATCTGGAGCACGTGACCTCACTTTCTATCATGCGCTCCCAGGAGTTCTCCAGGGATTACGGCGTACTTATAGAAGATGGGCCGCTCGCGGGAATTACAGCGCGTGCAATCGTGGTACTAGACCAGAAAAATCAGGTTGTCCACACAGAGCTTGTTGGTGAGATTGCGCACGAACCGGATTATAAAGCTGCCATACAGGCACTCGGCAGCGTATCTTAACTCGAGTTTTCAAACACATCAGCAACCGAATTTCTTGCTAGTTGAGCAAGCTGTTTTCTCGGCTGGCCTTCACTCGATATGGGCTCACACAGAGTCAGTTCAACTGCTGTGCGCTTGGCAGACATGATCCGGAAAGCGTGTCTCACCAGATTACGGTTGTCAACGAACGGTACAACTGGGTTGACGCCACTGGCATGCGGGTAGCGAATTGCCACTGGTTGAATCGTAGACTTCGTTTCAATGGCAGCAGCGAATAGGCGGGGATGAAACGCATGCACACGAGTCCCGTCAGTAGTCTTGGCTTCGGGGAAGGAAGCAACACTATGCCCTGCGCGGAGTCTTTCCTGCATCAGGTGTATCGCTTCCAGTGCGCCGGTTTTGGATCCTCGGTGGATGAAAAGGGTGCCGGATTTGGCGGCAAGGGTCCCTACCACAGGCCACTTGCGAACCTCCACCTTGGACAAAAACGAAACTGGCAATACGGAAGCAACGATCACGATGTCTAGCCAGGACACGTGATTTGCCACCACAAATGCCGGTGATTTTTGTGGTGTGCCATGCACGGTAAGATCAAGGCCAATGATTTTTGCCACCTTGGACAGCCAGTCCTGGATGATCCTGTGCTGTTTTTCAGTCAGGTCAAATCTCTCTACATCACCCAGTGCGGTGTAGCATATGTGAATGCCTTTGAGGAGATGGATAAGCAGGCGGAGTAACCGAAATGTCCCTCTGAATATATTCATCGAATCAAACGCGATGACGTCCTGCGGTTTTATTGCGGAGTTCCGGTATCCGGTATGGCGCTTTGCAATTCAGCCAGGCTCGTAACCGGAGATTTGCACTGCATGCCTTCACAAATGTATGCAACGACACCTTCCGGGGCCGGCTTGAGGAATTTCTTTTCTTCCAGTGCAGCCGGCAAATCTTTTTCGTCTGCATCAATGGCAAATACCAGCCGCCGGGGCTGATAACCCAGCGAGCACTGCTGTTGCCATTTTTCGAGGTGGCTCTTTTCCCCACGTAAAATAATGATTTGCAGAGGATGGCATTGCTCTTCGTAAGCAGTGATCAGGCTGGCATGTCCCATAGGTGCATGTGTGACAGCCTGACCTGCAAACTGCAACACACGTTCTGTCGCATCCAGGTACTCTGTTTTCCCCAACAAGTACCCTAGGCGGGCCAAGGCTGTAGCGGCAATTCCGTTGCCAGAAGGCATGGCCTCGTCGCTCAGTGTTTTGGACCGCTGTATGAGCCGTTCATGATCTATGGAAGTGAAGTAGAAGCCACCAACGGCATTGTCTTCAAATTTGTCCAGTAGAACATTGGCAATATCACAGGCCCAGTTCAAGTCACGGGTACACCAGCGCACCTGCAGGATTTCCAAAATGGCGTCCAGCAGGAACGAGTAGTCATCCAGGTACGCATCGAGGTGGGCCGTACCGTCTTTATACGTTGCTGCCAAGTGTTGGCTGGTCCACATTGTGTTTCGTAAACAATCCAAAGCACGCTGTGCCGATTGTATATATTCGGATTTTCCCAGTACCCGACCGGCAATGACCATGCCGCGTATCATCAGGGCATTCCAGCTGCTCAGGATCTTTTCATCACGGCCGGGGCGTACGCGCTGCTCGCGCTGGGATAAAAGTTTCTGCTTGGCCTGGCTGATCAGGGCATCGAACTTCTCTTCACTGACGGAAGTGCGTTGGCATACCTCATCCTTGTTTACGAAGGTATGCAGATGATATCTGCCTTCAAAATTGGTATCCCGGTCCAAACCATAGTGCGGTGCAAATACAGCGTACTCTTCACGGCTGAGCAACTGCTCAACCTGTTCACGGTCCCAGACATAGTACTTGCCTTCGCTGCCCTCAGAATCTGCGTCTAGGGAGGAATAGTATCCTCCCTCGGGTGATTGCATCTCGCGCATTACCCATTGTGCAGTAGCCTCGCACACGTTCTTGAACTGTTCTGTGCCGGTCAAGGCAAATCCCTGAGCGTATAAAGCCAGCAAAGGACCATTGTCGTACAGCATTTTTTCAAAGTGGGGAATCATCCAGTGGGAATCCACCGAGTACCGGCAAAAGCCGCCCCCAACCTGGTCAAAAAGACCGCCTGCTGCCATTTTCTCCAAGGTGTAGAGTGCCGCGTGCAATGAGCGGGGGCTGTCCTGTCCTGATTGTGAGTAGTAGCGCAACAGCCGGTCGATATGAGTAGGGTGAGGAAACTTGGGCGCATCCCCAAAGCCGCCATCCCTCGCATCAAAGGCCTGTTCTATCTGTTGGTTGCACGTCTTGAAGAGGTCAGGAGAGAGATCCGTCTTCGTATAGCTTGGCTCATGAATTTGTTGAAGTACATTTTGTATGGATTGGTTTTGCGCCTTGATTTCTTCAAGTCGCTGTTGATAAACACCTGAGATATGCTGCAATAGGTCCCTGAATGCCGGCAGCCCATGGCGTGCCTCGTTGGGGAAGTATGTGCCTCCGAAAAAGGGTACCTGGTCATCTGGGGTCAGGAACATGGTGAGTGGCCAGCCCCCCGTACGCTGTGTAAGTACATACTGGGCAGTCTGGTAAATTTTATCGATGTCCGGGCGTTCTTCGCGATCGATTTTGATGTTAATGAATAATTCATTCATTATTTTTGCCGTGGCCTCATCCTCAAAAGATTCGTGTGCCATGACGTGGCACCAGTGGCAGGCGGAATACCCGATCGACAATAGAATCGGCTTGTTTTCCTGCCTGGCCCGCTCAAGGGCTTCATTACCCCACGGGTACCACTCCACGGGGTTGTCGGCATGCTGAAGCAAGTAGGGACTGGTTTGCCCAGCCAGATGGTTTTTGGCTTGAATCATGTTTATGATGCGCTCACTGTTTTAGCATGTCCCGTACGCGGATTTTGCAGCATGCCGGGCATGAGTCCGGAAACTTAAGTGTATATTGATGTGACATGTTGAATTTCCCGGATATCGACCCCGTCATCTTTTCCCTTGGTCCGCTGAAGCTTCACTGGTATGGCCTGATGTATGCCATCGGGTTTCTGGCATTCTGGGGCTTGGCCCATACTCTTGCAAAAAAAGAGCATACAGTAGTACAGCCTGATGATGTTGGCGATCTTTTTTTTTACGGCATGCTGGGTGTTGTAATCGGCGGCCGTCTGGGCTCGGTACTGTTCTACAATTTTTCCTATTTTCTTGGAGACCCGCTTTACCTGTTCAGGATCTGGGAAGGGGGGATGAGCTTTCATGGGGGGTTGCTGGGTGTCATCGTCGTGCTATGGGTTTTTCACCGGAAAAAAGGATGCAGTTTTCTGCATTTATGTGATTTCGTAGCGCCCGCCGTCCCTGTAGGCCTGGGGGCAGGCCGGATCGGAAATTTCATCAATGGAGAGCTATGGGGGCGTGCCACCGATGTGCCCTGGGGAATGGTATTCCCGGGTGCGGACGCACTGGCCAGACATCCCTCGCAGCTTTATCAGGCTTTTCTGGAGGGTCTTGTACTGTTCGTGGTGCTTTGGCTCTTTGCGCAAAAACCCCGTCCGGTTGGTTCTGTAGCCGGTTTGTTCCTGCTGCTGTACGGGGTGTTTAGATTTTTAGTGGAGTTCGTACGGGAGCCGGACATAAACCTGGGGTTTATCGCCTTTGACTGGCTGACGATGGGACAGCTTTTAACGCTGCCCATGATCTTGGTAGGCTTGGCACTGATGTATCAGGCATACAGAAAATCTGGAGCGCCGCACCGGGCACACTGAGCCATGCAGCAATACCTCGAATTATTGAAACATGTCATGGAGCAAGGCGTGGAAAAAGGGGATCGCACCGGTACCGGTACGGTTTCTGTATTTGGCTACCAGATGAGGTTCGATTTAGCCGATGGCTTTCCTCTTTTGACAACCAAAAAGCTTCACCTGAAGTCAATCATCCATGAATTGCTATGGTTTTTGAGGGGCGAGACCAATATTGCCTACCTGCAAAGAAATGGCGTTTCAATCTGGGACCAGTGGGCTGATGAAAATGGAGATTTGGGGCCGGTTTATGGTGCGCAGTGGCGCAGCTGGTCCTGTGCAGACGGCAGCACGGTTGATCAGATCAGTACCCTGATCGAGAACCTGAGGGAAAACCCGTTATCAAGGAGACATATCGTCAGTGCCTGGAATGTCGGTGCACTGGATGCCATGGCGCTACCGCCCTGCCATGCTTTTTTTCAATTCTATGTCGCTCAGAACCGGCTTTCGTGTCAGCTCTACCAACGCAGCGCAGATGTTTTTCTGGGTGTGCCGTTCAATATTGCTTCCTATGCACTGCTGTTGCTGATGGTTGCCCAGGTGACGGGCTATCGGGCCGGTGAATTCGTACACACCTTTGGTGACGTGCACCTCTACAACAACCATTTTGAACAGGCACGTGAACAACTAAAACGAACTCCCTACGATTTGCCCAAGATGCACATAAATCCGGAAGTAAGTTCAATTTTTGATTATGTGTATGAAGATTTTGAGCTCCAGAATTACCAGTGTCATGACCATATATCAGCCCCGGTGGCAGTCTAGTGCCGGATGCGGAGATTATTGTAATTGCCGCCATGACTCATCAGGGTGTCATAGGGAAAAACAATGCGATGCCCTGGCATTTGCCTGCAGACCTGCAGCGCTTCAAAAAGATCACCATGGGCTACCCCATGGTAATGGGGCGAAAAACCTTTGAATCCCTGCCTGGTGTATTGCCGGGTCGACGGCATGTGGTGCTTACCCGAAACCGGGATTACCTTGCAAAGGGCTGTGATGTTGTGACCTGCTGGGAAGAGGCGGAGGCCCTGCTGGCGGGGTCGGGAAAAATATTCGTGATCGGCGGGGCCGAAGTTCATGCGCTCGTGCTGCCCTTCGCGCAGCAACTGTACCTTACGTTCGTCCACGCAGATCTGGAAGGGGATACCTATTTCCCGCAATGGGAGGATGAAGGTCACTGGCAGGAGGTTCACCGTGAATTTCGCCCCAAGGACGAGAAGAACCGCTATGACCTGGAATATGTCGAGTACCTGCGAACCAGTGACAGCATAAGGAACTGAGCGACATTGGCAGGCTCATTGGCCAAAGCCCAGGTCAGCCTAGGGTTGTTGAAGAGCCGGGGTGCAAGGATGGCATGGCCGGAATGGCCCGCTTGGCCTCACACGTAATCTGGTATTTCCTGTATTCGGTCCCACTGATATTTACAGCCGTCAGGGCCCCGCCCCAAAGGCATCCTGTGTCGGTGGCAATGACGTTATTTTTATCCTGATAACCGAGTGTAGACCAGTGTCCAAACACAATGGTGGTATCTTTGCTTTTTCGTGAATTCACCTCGTACCAAGGCTGTACTCCCGGCCCTTGTGTGCCCGGCGGCCCTTTTTCTGCCAGGCGCATTACACCCTGGGGATCACAGTAGCGCAGCCGTGTGAACGAGTTGGTGATCACGCGCAATCGTTCCCATCCGCTGAGAGTTTCGTCCCATTGCTTGGGCCGGTCTCCATACATGTTATTTAAAAAGTCCATGTAATTTTCGGAACGGAGAACTCTTTCTACTTCGTGCGCATGCGCGATCGCATTCTCAATGCTCCACTGAGGAATAACTCCTGCATGCACCATGGCGATATTGAGCTTGCTGTCAAAATGTATCAGGGGGCGGTGTCTCAGCCAGTCAACAAGTTCGTCTGCATCGCTGGCATCGAGGATTGCATTGAGGCTGCTGGCTTCCGTAGTTGGCTTTATCTTTGCGTGGGCCGCCAGCAGGTGAAGATCGTGGTTGCCCAGCACGGTGGTGGCCAACCCGCCTAACGACTGGACCCAGCGGAGTGTTTCAAGTGATTTAGGGCCCCGATTTACCAGGTCACCGACAAACCACAGCTCATCAGACTTCGGATCAAATCCAATTTTCTCGACAAGTGCAGTCAGTTCATCAAAGCAGCCCTGCACATCCCCTATAGCGTAGATCGCCATGACTGAACCTCAGCTTTCAGTATTGAAAAACCGTGAAGTTTGCAATTTGGGTCAAGGCAGCCCGAAGGCGATGCACTCCACCAGCAGATCACAACACAGAGTTTAGATGTGTTTCCCGAGTGTCGGGAGTCAGAAGGCAAGGGGCAATGCGCTAGTGCAAAACACGGGGTGCGGCCAGGGTGAACGGATTGATTTCTGCATCGAATTCTGTGCCGTCGTCAGTCACCATCTGGTAGCTCCCTTGCATGGTGCCCACAGGTGTCTCAAGCATCGTTCCGCTGGTGTATTGAAAGGCCTCGCCAGGACGCAAATAGGGCTGTTCTCCAACCACCCCTTCACCTTTTACTTCTTGGGTCTTGCCATTGGAATCTGTGATGATCCAATGGCGTGTCATGAGCCTGGCCGGTACAAGTCCTGTGTTATGTATGGTTACTGTGTAGGCAAAAACGAACCTGTTTTGCTTTTCGTCAGCCTCAATAAATGCACTGTCCACACTTACATCAATATTATGAATTTCTGATTTTTCCACAGTGTTTTTTTTATGCATTTACACTTAGTGTGCTTCAAAAAAACATATCACCCCAAGAGCAGGTTGGCAAGATTTATGTACTGTTGCACGGATATTTCCTGCGGACGATTGCGGGGATCAATGCCTGCCCGTTGCAGCTCTTTTTCCGTAACATCTTTTGCCAGGCTGTTTTTGATTGTTTTCCTTCTTTGCTGGAAAGCGGTCTTCACCAGTTGATCGAACAGCGTCCGGCTACGGATCTTTCCCAAAGTGACCGGGTCCGGCCGCATGCGTATGAAGCATGAGGTTACTTTGGGCGGCGGTGAGAACATATGAGATGCTATATCGAACAGGTTTTCCACTTTATGGTGGCTCTGCATGATCACACTAAGCCGACTGTACTCTGAGGTTTTTGGTGTTGCCGTGATTCTTTCGGCAACTTCTTTCTGAAGCATGAAATGCATGTCGGAAATCACCTCGGAAAATTGCAACAGGTGAAACAACAGGGGGGTAGAAATATTGTAAGGCAAATTGCCAATCAGACGGATCGCCTGGTCTGCCTTGGCCAGGCGATGAAAGTCGAACTTCAAAACATCACCCTGATGCAAGGTTAATGTCCCGACCCCCTGACATTGCTTGAGCAGTTCTTCAGACAGGACTTGATCAATTTCGACAGCATGCATGGCACCTGCTGCTTTCAGTACAGGCAGGGTGATGGCACCGAGTCCAGGGCCAATTTCACAAATGTTCTGTTTTGGGGCAGGCGCTATAGCCTGTGTTATCGCTGAGATCGTGGTTTTGTCTGTGAGCAGATGTTGTCCCAGACGTTTGTTGAGTTTCATGGCCACTGTTGGTTCCTTGGCAACTTACCCAAGGCTCTGTCTTACCTTGCCCGGCTCAAAAGCATTCATGATGGCCGCCTGCGGGAAAGGCTGTAGCCTACTGGGCACGGTATACCCTGGAGCGGCAAGTCAATTCTGACGCGTTGGTTTTTCAGCAGGTACTGCGGGAGGGGCAGGTTCTGTGCTTGCTGCTGCTTGTACAGGCTGCGTGTCCCCGATGAGGTCGGGGGTCCGGGTTTTCGTTTCTCGGACAGCATATGTACAGACAATTTCATAGTGTTCCTGCTCGACCGGTTTTACCAGGGTGAGGGTAATGGTGATATCCGGATGGTAAAGCAGGAGCTGCTTGCTCTCCTTCAAGACATCCGATGTTGTTGAATCCGTGATTACACCAAACCGCAACCCCAGACTTTTCCCGATCTGGTTCGCAATACTGCGCAAGGCTGCCAGTGCAGTAGAGTTTTCCCTGAGCAGAAGCTGGCCCAGATGGATAACGCCCAGGGCCGAGGCATCTTTTGTGATTTCCAGTGCTTGCGCTTTGCCAGAAAGGGGTTTGAACTTGAATGCAACCTCGCCACCATGAAGCAACTCAAATTCTTCAGTGCTGGAAATTGTAATGAAGCGGCCCAGGTCCACGGGATACGCAGCGGGGATGCAGCAACAGACCAGCAGCACTGCAAGCAGTGTGGATTTTCTTGAGTGGCTCATCTGCCCTTGCTGGGATGAAAGTGGTTGATCTGCATTTTTATGTTGATTTGCCTGGGGCAGTGTCCGCCAGTTTAGCGGCCATCTCTGCTGCTACGCGGATGCTACCAGCATCTGCAATCCCTTGTCCTGCAATATCCAGTGCAGTGCCATGATCCACAGAAGTGCGAATCAGGGGCAGGCCCAGTGTTACGTTAACGATGTTTCCAAAGTCGCCGTACTTTATCACGGGTAAACCTTGGTCATGGTACATTACGACGATCACGTCTCTCATGCAGTGTTTCCTCCGGGCAAAGGCTGTGTCGGCAGGTATTGGCCCCTCTAGCTGCATGTCTTGTTTGCGAAGCCTGTCAAGCGCCGGGCCAATGATTTCCTTTTCCTCGGATCCCAGATGCCCATCCTCGCCTGCATGAGGGTTCAATCCGCATACGCTGATGTGCGGGTTTTCGATGCCGAACCGGTTAATCAAATCGTGATGCAAGACCCCCAGCACCTCTTCAATGCGCTGCGCCGTGATCCGGGCAGGCACATCAGCAACCGCCAGATGAGTGGTCATGAGTGCCACACGGAGAACTTGTGCTGTTCCTGTGCTGCCCATCTCATTGCTGAGCAGCATGACCGGACAGCCTCCTGTTCTCTCAGCAAAAAATTCTGTATGCCCTGAAAAAAAAATGCCCGCTTCGTTGATGATGCTTTTTTGTACAGGGCCTGTTGCCACTGCCTGGCAGACATCCGCCCGGGCAAGACCAATCGCAGTATTCAGGGTCTCGATGACGTAATTCGAATTTTCGACATCCAGCTCTCCTGGAATAACCTGATTCGGGACCGGGATGTCGACAACCTTGAGCCGTCCGGGATTATGGGGTGTTGGTATATCCTCCGGGTTGAAGATGCTTACAGACACGTCGATACGCAGTTGCCTGGCAAGACTTTCCAACAGCACTTTGCTGGCAACAGCTACGATCTCGAATGCAAGTGTCTGCTGGGCGAGCTTGAGCACGATTTCCGGCCCGATGCCGGCAGGCTCACCAGGCGTTACAGCAATGCGGGGGACGGGTTGCATGGTGCAGTCGACAGATGCAGGTGGCTAGAAAGCCGGGGTCAGTTAGAGGAGCGCAACCGATTCTCTATATAACTCTCATCGCGAAGCCGTCTTAGCCACAATTCGGTTTCTTCCTCGATTTTTCTTTGCCTGATTTGTGCCAGGGCTTTGGCACGGATTGCTTCCTGGGTATTGTCATGTTTGCGCACGTCCAGTAATTGCACGATGTGCCAGCCAAACTGGGTGCGAAACGGCTCACTGATCTGCTTGGGTTCCAGATTGTCAACAACTCCCTTGAACTCAGGTACAAAAGTGCCTGAAACGGTCCATCCCAATTGTCCACCGTTGAAAGCGCTGCCCAGGTCCTCGGAGTATTCTTTGGCGAGCTCACCAAAATCCTCGCCCGCCTCTACCCTGGACTTGATACCTTCCAGTTTTGTCTCGGCAGCTTCCTCGGACAACAAGGCATTGGTGCGGATCAGGATATGGCGTGCCAGAACCTGGTCAACCATGGTTTCCTTTTGTATTTCTCGCAGGTCTAAAAGCTTGAAAATATGGAAACCTGAAGGGCTCTGGATGATTTTGCTTATTTCACCCGGGCTCATCTGGTTAATCTGCTGCAAGAAAATCTGCGGCAGTTGAGCCCTGTCACGCCAACCCAGATCACCACCCTGGAGTGCATCCTGGGCATCGGAAGCAGCAATGGCGAGTTGGGTGAAATTGCTTCCGGATACGGCACGCTCGTACACTGAAGTAGCACGGCTTGCGGCATTTTCGATTTGATCCGGTTTTGGGCCCTCCGGGACTGCAATCAGTATGTGTGCAACATGATATTCATGCTCTTTTTGCAACAACTCGCCTTCTGACCGATTGAGCAACTCTTCGATTTCGGTTTCTGATACCTGGATATTTTGATCAATGATGCGTTTGCGCAACTGCTCTATGATCATCTCATCCCTGATCTGATTCCTGAACACCGCATAATCCAATCCCTGCTGCAGCAGCGTATCGCGAAACTGCTCAAGGTTCATGTTGTTGCGTTTAGCCAGGCTGCGCATTGCCTGGTCCAGCGTGAGCACATCAATCTGTATCCCGCGGCGCTCGGCAAGCTGCAGTTGCAAGCGCTCTGTGATTAACCGTTGGAGTACTTGCTCAATGAGGACATCCCTGGGCGGGAGTGCGCTGCGGTTTTGGTTGAATTGGCGTACTAGGGCTTGTATGCGTTGGCGCAGTTCACTTTCCATGACGACATCGTTTTCCACGATGGCCACAATTCGGTCAAGTGCATTTGCGCTGGCACCGGCAATCAGCAGCACGGCACCAAGCATGTACGTGATGAGTTTCATTCTGGTATCGAAGGTTTCGGCAGTGGTGGGATGAATAATTTTCAGTAAAAACCTAGATCGTCTTTGTCATCGTACCCGCGTACTCCGCGTTTCAGCAATTCACCCAAGGGTGAACCGATCTGTCCCAGGCCTTTCAGGACGAGCTGGAATTCTATGCTGGTATTATAGTCCTCGTTCACATTTTGACTATAGCGTCTTCCTGCCAAACGAAGTTTCCAGCAACAGGTTTCGTACTCAAGCCCGGCAAGCAATTCCAGGTTGCGCTTGTTCTGCAGATCGTAATTCCAGCGCGTGACGGCACGCCAGTGATTATTCAAGGGCAACACCGTGGAAACATCGGATTGCTCCAGGCTTTGTTGCCGGTTTGTAACCGGATCGAGCGGCTCTGTGCTTTTGTGCCGGTAAAGGTAGGCCAGGTTCAGTAACCGGTTATTTTCGTCGCGGTAGTGAAAGCGGATGGAGTTTCTCTGCGTACGATCATTACGGGTATCCATCAAGATCGAGCCGATTGCCTCCCAGCGTTCACTGAGTCCCAACTTCAGTTCCGCAGCGACCTCCGAGGACGGGCTGCGCTCCTCTGGCACACCCGGCTGCCACGTTTTTCGATCCCGGAAATAGAAAATACGCCCGACACTGGCCCGCAGCTTCTCCCTGCCAGTGGTCGTGTTCAGGATTCGCGAAGTCACGCCTACGCTCAGATGGTCTGCTTCCCCGATACGGTCGTGGCCACTGAAACGTCTGTTGCGGAAAAGCTGCTCAAACCCGAATTCGTACTCCTTGGTGTCGAAAAGCGGGATTTCGGCCTGGTCGCGAAACGGAGTATGAAGGTAATAGATCCTGGGCTCGAGGCTTTGAATATTGGCAGAATCTTTCAGGTCCCTTTCAAATTTGAGTCCGGTATCCAGGTAAATACTGGGTACGCTGCGCGTGGGCTTGTCATCGAGTCCGTCTTTGCGATGCAGGTCATACCGGGTGTGAGCCAGGCGGATGCCGGGGCGGACAAAATAGGCTGCATTCCCAAAAGGCCGTTCAACGGCAAGCTGCGAATGAAGCCGCTCACCATCGATTTTGTCATCATGCTGGAAACGTACCCATTCGTTCTCGATGAAAAAGTCAAAGCCGCCCAGTGCAGACAGGTAGTTCCCATTCACCTCAAGCTGTGGAAGACGTTTGAACGGCTCTTCTTCGTTGCTCAAACTGGAATCTACCGCCTGGAAACCCTGCATGAAGGCCGTGAGTTCCCAGTGCTGCCCTTGATAGCTCATGCGTCCAAACTGCTCGATGTACTGGGTACTGCTAAGGCCAAGGCCATCACCGAGGTCCTCGAAGTACATCTTGTCGGAAGCCCTGTTGTACGAAAGCTGCAGTTCAATTCCCGGAGTCAGCGCCCCTTGGTATTCGATTGATGCCAGATAACGATCGTCATCGAAGTCACGATCATCCAGGTACTCCACGCCGAACTGGGCCAGCCCTGCGCGATTGAGGTGGCGGTAGCTGGATTTCAGCTGCAATCCACGATCTGCAAGCAGACGGGGCGTAAGGATTGCGTCTTGGTTGGAAGCAATGTTCCAGTACCAGGGGATTTCGAGCGTTGGGCCAGAGTCACTGGAATTGCCGAAGGTGGGAGCTAGAAATCCTGATTTTCGGGCATCGTCGATAGGAAATCGTATCCAGGGCGTGTAAAAAACAGGTATGCCCATGAATCGTGCTGTGACCTTTTTCCCGATCCCGTCACCGGAATTCCTGTCCAGTTCAAGTGTACCGGCTGCAAGCTCCCATGAGTCGTCTCCCTCGGCGCAGGTTGTGTAGGTTGTATTCTCCAGGTAGGCAAAATCCCTTGAAGTCCGTTCGATGTGGTCTGCTTGGCCGCGTGCAAGCAACGGTTTGTATCGGTAAGCGATGGAATCCGATTTGAAGTAGCCGGTATCGAGGTTGAGCTGTGCTTTCGCACCTTCCATGACCCACTCCCCATCTTCAATGCGCACATCGCCATGCGCCTGTACTGTTTGGTCGTGTTCTTGGTAGTGCAGCAGGTCTGCATCCAGCACCTGGGCTCCCCGCCTGATCTGCACTGCTCCCTGCAAGGTGACTGTGCCGCTTCCATCGCGTTCTATGCTATCGGCACTTATCTGAACGGGCGCATCAGGATCTGGTGCGGGAACGGTTTCCGGATCCGGGGCCGTCTGGCAAACCAGATGTGTGGGGTTCTGGTTTTCCTGGTCGGCGTTTCGGTCTACACGCTCGGCAGATGCTTGTCCGGTGGCCTGCACCACAAGGCATAGACTGCCCAGGATGGACACACCTAGCTTGTTACTGATTGTTTTTGACATGGGTGTGGATGCGAAAATAGGCATGTGATGGTAGCACGGGCGGAACCGGATTTTCAGGTGACCGCAGGATGCGCCACCCCGGGCAGGTCCCGGGGCGGATACGGTTTTGGAGACTACGGCTCAAGCCGGCAGGAAACGGCCATGTCTGTACCGCAGTTTATCCCCGGGCACGAGCGCGCCCTGGCAGTGGGGACGGCGTGGCGCCGGAATTATCGCAAGAGTGGTGCAATGACGAGGCTCACGATGGCCATCACATTGATCAGGATGTTCATCGATGGGCCGGAAGTATCCTTCAGCGGATCCCCCACCGTGTCGCCGACGACCAGCGCCTTGTGGACATCGGATCCCTTGCCGCCAAGATTTCCTTTTTCGACATACTTTTTCGCATTGTCCCAGGCGCCGCCGGCATTGGTCATGGTCAGCGCAAGCAGGACACAGCCCAGCAGAGAACCCCCAAGCATCCCGCCTAGCGTCTTTGCACCAAAACCGAAGCCGACGACCACCGGCGCGATCACGGCCAGCAAGCCCGGGGTTACCATGCGTTTCAGCGCTGCCGTGGTTGCAATATCCACGCAACGAACCGTGTCAGGCTTGGCTTTGCCATCCAGCAGTCCGGGGATCTCATGAAACTGTCGACGGATTTCCTTGATCATGTCGAAAGCAGCATCTCCGACAGCCGTGATGGTCAGGGATGCCACGATGAAGGGAAACACCCCGCCAATGAATAATCCAATCAAGACCTGGGGATCGCTCAGATCCAGGGTTATGGGTTCTTTTCCATGGCTGACCTCAGCCAAAAAGGCAGTGATGATTGCCAGTGCTGCCAGCGTGGCTGCGCCGATCGCGAATCCTTTGCCTATGGCTGCTGTGGTATTGCCCACCTCGTCCAGTTCGTCGGTGATTTTTCGTACATCATCTCCAAGCTCGGCCATCTCTGCGATGCCGCCTGCATTGTCAGCGACGGGGCCATAGGCATCTATGGCCATCGTGATGCCGACGGTTGCCAGCATGCCTACAGCAGCAATGCCGACCCCGTACAAGTCAGCAAACTGGTTGGCAAAGAATATGATTGCGGCAAGGCTCAGCACGGGTACAACTACGGATTGTGTACCGGTTGCCAAACCCGCAATGATGACCGTTGCAGGGCCAGTTTCACCGCCGGTGGCAATCTTTCGCACAGGTGCGGCCCCGGTATAATATTCGGTGACCAGGCCAATGATGATCCCGCCGACGGCCCCGGCGAGTACGGAAGCCCACACGCCGGTGTCGACTCCAAGCGCATGTACAACCCAATAGGCCGCGACAATAAAGATCACTGCGGCGGAAAAGGTCCCGATCCGAAGAGCCGTTGCAGGAGATTTGCGGGCAGCCACCTTGACCAGCAAAATCCCCAGAATTGAACAGATGATGCCGGTCGAAGCCAGACCCAAAGGCAAGAACATCAGGTCCTGTCTTTCGCCCAAACGTTCGATCACGGCTGGCGCCAGGGTTGCAGAGATTGCCACAGTGGCAATGATCGAGCCGCAGTAGGACTCAAAGATATCCGACCCCATGCCGGCAACATCTCCGACATTGTCCCCCACGTTGTCTGCAATGACCCCGGGATTGCGCGGGTCATCTTCGGGGATACCTGCTTCGATCTTGCCGACCAGGTCTGCACCCACGTCTGCGCTCTTGGTGTAGATTCCTCCGCCGACACGGGAGAAAAGGGCGACAACCGATGCGCCCATACCAAAGCCATGGATGACATTTGCCGTAGCGGGATCCCTTCCAAAAGCCAGATACAGGGCGCCAAGTCCCAGCAGGCCCATGGCCGCCACGGTGAGCCCCATGATGGAACCTCCCATAAAGGCGACATTCAGTGCAGCGTCCCGTCCTTTTTCGTGTGCCGCCACGGTCGTGCGAACATTGGCACGGGTCGCAGTGTACATACCGATATAGCCGGCTGCCGATGAACACAGGGCACCCACAATAAACGAGATCGCAGTATTCGAGCCCAGATCAGAGAACCAGATGAGGACCGCGACCAGTGCGGCAAACACAAACAGGATCGAATACTCGCGCCGCATAAAGGCCATTGCACCGGTATGAATGGCATCTGAAATTTCGACAACAGTACTGCTGCCCTGTGGGTAGCGCAGTACCGACCGGTAAATCCATAACGAGACGACAAGGCCCAAGATACCCAGCGTGACGGGCAGATGGTGAATGGTCATGAAAATTTCTCCCTATCGAGATGCCAAAATTGTTCCCTGTGGCCGAAGAAGTAGACGGTATCCAGATGAATGAATGTCAGTCCTCGCAGACCGGAAACGGGGTATTGTACTTGAATACCGGTCTTCGCCAACATGTAGTCACGCACAATTCCTTGATTCGAACACCCGTGGTTCCTGATAAATGCCGAAACAGCCCACGGGAAAACCGCACGGAAAAAGTGTATCCGTACAGATATGGGGTGTATATTTGATACCATCACCGAGTCGCACACTGGATTGTATAGTCGAAATTGGCTGCACGCGATTTTTTTAAAGATATTCGGCTGGAAAAACGCTATTTCAGGACACGAATCTATCTCGTGGCCCTGCTTGTCCTGCTGTGCATATTGATCCTGGCCCTGCGCTTGTTTTATCTGCAGGTCAGCAGCCATGACCACTATGCGACCTTGTCCCAGGAAAACCGCATGAAAATCGTGCCGGTGCCTCCCACCCGAGGGCTTGTCTATGACCGGAATATGAACTTGCTGGCCGCCAACAAGCCCAGCTACCAGATCAGGGTTACACCGGTAGAAGTAGATGACATGGAACAGGTGATCTCGCAGCTTGGCCAGCTTATTGATCTTGAGGAGCATCACCTCAAGAAATTTTATGGCGACCTGAAGCGAAAACAGTCATTTGAGTCCATCACGCTCAAGGTAAATCTGAGCGAAGAAGAAGTGGCACGTTTTTCGGTCAACCGTCATCGGTTTCCAGGTATCGAAATAACTGCGCATGCCAGCCGCTACTACCCGATGGCAGGGGTGAATGCCCATGCGTTGGGATACGTGGGGCGTATCAACGCCGATGAAATGCAGAAGCTGGACAGAAAGGACTACAGCGGGACCACCTATATCGGGAAGGTGGGTGTGGAGAAATTCTATGAACAGGCCCTGCATGGCACGGTGGGCTACCAGCATATTGAAATCAATGCGCAGGGGCGCAGGCTCCGTGTACTGGGGAGCATTCCACCCGAGCCGGGTCAAGACGTCATGTTGACCCTGGACGCGCAGTTACAGGAAGTTGCGCTGCAGGCCCTCGGAGAACGGAAGGGTTCCGTCGTGGCCATGGAACCGGAAACCGGCGAAATACTGGCTTTTGTCAGCACGCCCACGTATGACCCCAACCAGTTTGTGAGCGGTATCAGCAGCAAGCAGTATGCACAGTTGCGTGATGATCCGGATCAGCCGCTGTTCAATCGAGCCTTGTCCGGTCTGTACCCGCCGGGTTCGACCATCAAGCCGATGGTCGCTCTGGCCGGGCTGCACTATGGGGTAACCCGGGCAGACGAAACCATGTGGGCCGGCCCGTTCTATCAGTTGCCCGGCAGTCAGCACAAGTACCGAGACTGGAAAAAGGAAGGGCATGGCAGGGTGGACATGCCAAAGGCCATCGTCCAGTCCAGCGATGTCTATTTCTATACACTGGCGTACAAGCTCGGGATTGACCGCATAGCCGAGTTCCTTGCACAGTTCAATTTTGGTAGCAGAACAGGGCTTGATACCTGGGGGGAGGCCAAAGGCATCCTGCCTTCACAGGAATGGAAACGCAAAGCACACGGGCAGCCCTGGTATCCCGGTGAAACGGTCATCACAGGCATCGGCCAGGGATACTTGTTAACCACTCCACTCCAGCTTGCACTTGCAACCAGTGTTTTGGCAACGCGCGGGCAAGGGGCGCAGCCAAAATTTTTGCGGAAATTTTTACCGGCGAGCCGTCCATCTGAGGATGGAAATGACAAAAACCAAGTGCCTGTTCCGCATTCCGTCGACATCGCCGATTCAATTTATTGGGACCAGATTGTTGAAGCGATGGAAGATTCCGTGCACGAGCCGAACGGGACTGCGTATGCAATGGGAAAGGATGCCGGGTACAGGATTGCCGGCAAGACTGGAACCGCGCAGGTGTTCAGCCTGAAAAAGGACGGAGAGTATCGGGAGTACGTTGAGGAGGAAATCGACGAGAAACTCCGCGATCATGCCCTGTTTATTGCATTTGCCCCAGCAGACAAGCCAAAAATTGCAATTGCAGTGGTTGTGGAAAATGGTGGTGGTGGCGGCACTGCCGCCGCTCCGGTAGCAAAAGCGGTCTTGGATCATTACCTGCTAGGGAATGAGTACGCGCAGCAGGATGCCTCATGATTTCTATTGGCAGACACACAGCATGGCCACACTCAGCCCGATAACGAAACACCCAGCACGACCATTGCTCAATCTCGACCCCATTTTAATGGGTGGCTTGATCATACTTTGCGGGGCAGGCCTGGCCGTACTCTACAGTGCTGCAGACCATGATGTAGGCGTTGTCCTGCACCAGTCTGTCCATTTCGTGATCGGTTTTCTGGTGCTACTTTTCTTGGCACAGATCCCGAGCAAGCAACTGTTCAAATGGTCACCATGGCTGTATCTGGGGGGCTTGACATTGCTGGTCATGGTGTTGTTCGTGGGTTACAGCGGCAAGGGAGCGCAGCGCTGGCTGGACCTGGGCGTTATCCGTTTCCAGCCATCTGAACTCATGAAGATACTTCTTCCCATGATGATCGCCTGGTATCTCAGCGACAAGCATGTGCCGCCTTCCTTGCGGTATATCGTCGTGGCACTGCTCATGATTGCAGCGCCGGTCTGGCTTATCTTCCTGCAGCCCGATCTGGGTACGGCAGTTCTGGTATTAAGTCTCGGTTTTTTCGTCATTTTTCTGGCCGGGATTACGTGGCGGCTGCTGGCAGTCTCGGGGGGCTTGATTCTGGCCAGCGTGCCGGTTTTCTGGTTCTATCTGCGCGACTATCAGCAGCAGCGAATCATTACCCTGCTGAATCCTGAAAGTGATCCGCTGGGTGCCGGATACCATATTATTCAATCCAAGATAGCACTGGGTTCCGGTGGCCTGTATGGCAAGGGCTGGCTGAATGGAACACAGTCCCAGCTTGATTTCCTACCGGAACGCTCCACTGATTTTGTCTTTGCCGTGTTTGGTGAGGAATTTGGCTTTTTGGGGACTGTACTGCTGTTATTTGTCTACGGGTTTGTTGTGATGCGTGGTCTGAGTATTGCATCTTATGCAGAGGATACTTACTCTAGGCTGCTTGCTGGCAGCCTGAGCCTATCCTTTTTTGTTTATTTCGTGGTGAATATCGGTATGGTGAGCGGGTTGTTGCCGATCGTGGGTGTTCCCTTGCCATTGATCAGCTACGGAGGGACCTCGATGGTTACCATTTTGGCAGCCTTTGGAATACTGATGTCCATTCATTCAAGTCAAAACATGTTTACGTCCTGAGCCATGAAGAAATTGTCGGCAGCCGTGTTCGTCCTGTGCTTTTTTGCAGTCAACCAGGGGGTTGCGGGCGAAAACTATCTGGACCTTGCAGAAGTCAGGAGCTTCATAGACGACTTTTCAGAGCGATATCAGTACCCGAAATCCTCCCTGACTGCCCTTATCGGGAATGTGAAAAAACAGGTTCAGGTGCTGGATGCCATCCAGCGCCCGGCAGAGAAGAAAAAGAACTGGCGCGAATACAGGGAGATATTCATTACCCCAAAGCGGATCAATGAGGGTTTGCAATTCTGGGCCCAGAATGCGGTCATTCTAGAGGCTGCGGAGAGGCAGTTTGGCATTCCACCCGAAATTGTAGTTGCCATCATCGGGGTCGAGTCATTCTATGGACGATACAAGGGCAGATATCCGGTTCTTGATTCGCTCGTCACGCTGGGATTTGAATATGAACCGCGGAAGAAGTTTTTCCGCAGCGAACTGGAACATTTTCTCCTGCTGACAAAAGAAGAGGCGCTGGACCCTTCCGTGATCAAGGGCTCATATGCAGGGGCCATGGGCAAGAGTCAGTTTATTTCCAGCAGTTACCGGAGATACGCGGTTGATTTTGACGAAAACGGCAAGCGGGATTTGTGGGAAAGCAATGCGGATGCCATCGGCAGTGTGGCCAACTACCTGAAGGAACATGGATGGAAGATGGGTCAACCTGTCACCTTTCCGGTCACCGTAAAGGGGGATCGGTACAAGGCACTTTTGAAGAAGGGACTCAAGCCTGCCGCCCCGATTTTCGAGCTCTCGCAATATGGCATCAAGCCGCACGACGATTTGCCTGTAAAGGAAGGTGAGGTTGCACTGCTGGAGTTCAAAAAGGACAACTCCACTGAATACTGGGTCGGGCTGAACAACTTTTATGTTATCACCCGCTACAACCACAGTTCCATGTACGCAATGGCTGTGTACCAACTGAGCCAAAAGGTCAAACAGGATTTTAAAGGGTTATATACGACAGTGCCGTAGCGAATTCCTCTAAAAGTGAATTCACTCACTGACATTTATATCGTTACCGCATGAGAACGCACCGTACCATCCGCTATCGCCTGCACCCGAACACGCAGGCCAAGGCTAGGAAGCTGCATGAACTGGCGGGCGCATGTCGATTCGTGTGGAATCACTTTGTAGGTGTCCTTAAAGACGAATATGTGGCTTACGGGAAATGTGATCCGCACTGGTATTCACTGGGGCCAAGGTTTACCCGTCTCAGAAGGCAGATATCTTGGCTTCAAAGGTACTCGGCCAATATCGTCCGATTGTCCCTGAAGCCCATTGAAACTGGGTACAGGCAGTTCTGGAAGGGGGAAGGCGGTCTTCCGAAGTTCCATGGCCGGCACACGCATGCCCCGTCCATCCCGTTAGCTGCGGGGCTGTTCAAAATTCAGGGTGACTGGCTGCACGTGCAGTGTATCGGCCAGCTGAAACTTTCGGGAAACAATCCCTATCCTGAAGGCAAGCCCGTCTCCGGCACTCTCAGGCACGAGTGCGGCAAGTGGTATGCCTACATCACTTACGAGGTCGAGATCATAGCCTTACCATCATCTATCAAGGCTGTGGGTATCGATCGCAACGTTGGCCAGGTGGCCCGGTCGGATGGCGTGTTGTATTACACGCCGGACATGGCCCGGCTCGAAGCCCGCAAGCGCCGCTATCAGCGCATGATGGCCCGCAGACAGAAGGGAAACCGCAAACAGGGCATCCAGCCTTCCAACCGCTACCTGAAGGCTAAGCAACTCCATGCCCGGACCCACCGCAAGATCGTGCAGGCGCGCACCGACTGGTGTCATCAGGTATCTAGGGAAATTGCAGACGACTATACCCTTGTATACATGGAAGACCTGGATACGAAAGCCATGACGAAATCCGCCAAAGGGACTGCGGACAACCCGGGCAAGAACGTAAAGCAGAAAACGAGTTTGAACCGCGAGATACGGGGATCAAGCTGGTCTAGGCTGGAGCAATGCCTTGGATACAAGTCCCGCGTGATGAAGGTGAATCCTGCGTACACCAGCTGGATGTGCCATGCGTGCAGACACATAGACAGAAAGAACAGAAAGACCCGGGCCTACCATGAATGTGTAGCCTGCGGGCATCGGGACCATGCGGACGTAAATGCCGCATTGAACATACTGGCCTTCGGGAATGGGGCTTCTGGACGTGGAGGTGGCGGGGGTACCCGGCCTGTGAAACGTCAAACGGATACGGAAGTGCCGCATTAGCGTGTGGCACTGTCATATATAATTCCCACTACGTTGCTCAGAACTGAATCTCTTAGACTTGCAGTCTGTTTCGTCAATGCATGTATTTTTGTTCTGCTGGTCTCGGGACAGGTAGCCTGTACATCAAAAAAACATACGGCGGTGGTTTCTGTGATTCCACCTGTGTCAAAGGCCCCTTCACGCGGGTTACCACCTGACCCGATTCCCAAGGCTGAGCCGCGCAGCCGCTACGGCAATCCGCCATCCTATACAGTGCTTGGCAAGCGTTACCATACGCTGTCCACGAGCAGCGGCTTTACCGAACGTGGCATTGCCTCTTGGTATGGCAAAAAATTCCACGGTCGACGCACCTCCAGCGGTGAGACCTATGACATGTACGCCATGACGGCAGCACACACCCGTTTGCCATTGCCGACCTATGTCCAGGTTACCAACCTTGAAAATGGCAAACAGGTGATCGTGCGTGTAAACGACCGAGGCCCCTTTCATCAAAACAGAGTGATCGATTTGTCGTATTCGGCGGCCAAGAAGCTCGATATTGTCACCAAGGGGACCGGCCTAGTGGAAATTCGTGCACTCGATCCATTACACTACCGGCTGGCAAAAAAATCTGGAACAAAAGCCACACAAAATACCGATACTGAAAAGACCGAAAATACAGCGATCTGGACTGAGGAAGCGGGTCAGCGGGTCATCCATGGAAGGCCTGAAGTATTTGTACAAGTGGGCGCCTTCAGCAAACGCACAAGTGCGGATCAGCTGTTAAATCAACTTCGCAATCTCAATCTCGGGGCGGTATCCGTGTCCTCAATCGCGAGGGGCACAGGGGTGCTTCATCGGGTACGAGTCGGCCCACTGCCTACTGTGCAGTCTGCCGACATTACCTTTGCCAGGCTTACTGATATGGGTATGAGAGAACACCGGATTGTAATTGAGTGACTACTGCATACGAGCAGTTATTTGGAGAACAGAAGGTTCGATGAAGCTTAAGACAGCGATCTCAATTCTGGGCCTGCTATTTGTTTGTACATCTGTACATGCAGAACCGGTCCCGATACCCGCAGCTCCAAAATTTGGGGCATCCAGCTACGTACTGATGGATTTCGCGAGCGGGAGCGTTCTGGTGGACCACAACTCGAGAGAGCGTGTAGAGCCTGCAAGTATCACAAAAATAATGACCGCATATGTCGTCTACCATGCCCTGAAAAGTGGTGATGTACGTCTCGATGATCAGGTCTTGGTCAGTGAGAAAGCCTGGCGCAGTATTGGTTCCCGGACCTTTGTTGAAGTAGGAAGCAGGGTGTCCCTTGAAGACTTGCTGCTGGGCATGGTCGTACAATCGGGCAACGACGCCAGCATAGCGCTGGCTGAACACATTGCGGGCACTGAAGACAGTTTTACGAGCATGATGAATGCTTATGCAGAACGGTTGGGCCTTGAGGACACCAGCTTCATCAATGCGACGGGCCTGCCGGCTCCCGACCATTACACGACCGCTTATGACATTGCCTTGTTGTCCCGCGCGATGATCAGGGAATTCCCACAGGAATATCAGCGCTACGCACAGAAGGAATTCACTTACAACGACATCAAGCAATACAACCGAAACCGTTTGCTTTGGCGTGACGATGCTGTAGATGGCATCAAAACCGGATTTACCCAAGCAGCGCGTTATTGTCTGGCCGCCTCAGCCGCACGCAAGGACATGCGTTTGATTTCAGTAATCATGGGTGCAGACAGTCCTCGTTCTCGCATGGTGAACAGCCAGGCGTTGCTGAATTACGGATTCAGGCACTACGAGTCTCACAAGCTGTATCAGGCAGGCCAGGTCCTTTCCGAGCAGCGTATATGGAAAGGGGAGTCAAAGCTGAGTCCGCTGGGGCTGGATCAAGATCTTTTTGTGGTCATACCCCGTGGTCAATTCGGGGATCTGAAAGCTGTCTCACAGATTCCGCAAGACATAGTCGCACCGATTGCTAAGGGGGATCAGCTAGGAACCGTCAAGATCAGCTTTAGGGGTGAAGATATTGCCGAAAGGCCGCTTGTTGCCCTGCACGCCAATCCGCGCGGGAACTTTTGGCGGCTCGTCGTGGATTTTTTTGGGAATTATGTAGCAAAATCCGTAGAAAATGCTAGCTATCTGTTTTCTAAAGA
>JAPOYL010000006.1:0-45545 GCA_026706595.1 Gammaproteobacteria bacterium
GACTTCCCCTGAGACATACTTCTCACCATCCTTGCATCCTCGGCACAACTCCAGGGAAAGTCGCAGGCCCTGCACGTCGATGTCCCCGCCTTGGTAGGGCGAGTCCACCTCGGCGGTACCGTCCAGATACTGCAGGGTGGCCCAGGCTTCCGTTCCACCCTTCAGGGTAAAGTGCTTGCCGGCCTCAACCTGTACCGCATCGATGTCGTACTCGCTGCCCACGGTGGAGCGTGCGAAGTCCTGTGATCCGGTGTGCCCGGTGACCGTGATCCATGTGGGTTGCCGCGGACGTTGAACTGCAGGGCTTCGTTCCTGCAGCCCCAGCAGCACGCTGGGCAGCGCCTCGTAGACGGCCGCCCTTGGCGCGTACTCCTCGACGAACATGGGGGGCTGGGGTTCAGGCCCAGTGCCGGTTTGGGTGGTAATGAAGTCGGCCGCCGAGAAGTCGCGGTCGGCAATGACGCCTTCAGCCGGTGCACTGATCGTCCAGTTCGCAGGATCCGGGTCACTGCGATCCAGCACCCGTACGCCCTCAGCGCGTATCCGCATCCCGGGTGCCTCGGTACGAAGGTTATAGGCACCGTTCGGCGCTACCGCATCCGGCACGACTCCTGTGATGGCATCGTGCAGCGTCACGCCGTTGACGATGATGGTGGTACCGCCCCCGTCGTTGATGATCCAGTCATCGCCGATCACCTGCATGACCGTGCGTCCATCGAGATCCAGGTCCACCGTCAGCTCCGGGGCATCGCCGCTCGCCAGGATGGCGATGCCGGAGGCGGCCCGCAGGCTGCCCTGCGGGCCGATGTGCACCGCACCGTCACCCTCGATGTGCACCGCGGCCATCTCATCCTCGTCCGCCATGATCTCCTCGTTCACCTGCATCGCCTCGGGCTCCGGCTCGGGTGGGGGCGATGGCCCCCGACAGTTGGGAAACCCGCTTTGTCCGACCGGACAGCGGACCCGGGCCTCGGTAAAGTCGGAGGCCGAGAAGTCGCGGTCAGCAATCACGCCTGCGGCCCGGGTGCTCACCGTCCACATCGCAGGGTCCGCATTGCTGCGGTCGGTGACCTTGACCCCGTCCGCCAGCATGTAGATGTCCCAGGCCCCATTCGCCACGAACCGCGGAGCACCGTTTTCATCCAGGGCAACCCCCGTGTCCCCGCGATGCAGTACCACGTCGTTGATTTCGATGGTGGTCTCGCCCCCGTCGTTGATGATCCAGTCATCGCCGATCACCTGGGATACCATGCGCCCGTCCAGATCCAGATCCACGTACAGTTTCGGCGGGATGGCAGCCGTATTAGGGTCGGTGGAATCGGGATCAGGTACCGTGCCCGTGGCCAGGATCGCGATGCCCTTGGTGGAACTTATGCTGCCTCGCGGTCCGATGGTCACCCGGCCGCCGTTCGCCAGATATACCCCTTCTGCCGCACTCGTGATTGGCCCGTTCACCGTCACCGTCTGAAGGCGAAAGCCCTCGTCGTCCAGGGCTGCCATGCGCGATGGGACACCAACACTGCTGACAGTGCCGACTAGCACCCCGCGGGCGCCCGCACCGCTCACGGTGATTGGGCCGCCAACCGTGACTTCCATGGACCTTGTGCTTGCCGTACCAAAGTGAAAGGCTACGATGCCGTTACCGTTCCTACCTGTCGTAGTTATGGAGTGGCCGTTGCGGGTTTCGATATCGACGTCGCCATCACCCTTATGATCGCCTTGCAAACCGTAGGAGTATGCGCCCGCCGTACTGACCGAACCGCCATCCGCGACAATCTCAATGTTGCCGGTTTTTTCCTGTACAGCAGCGATTCCAAAGGAGACGGTGGCTCCTAGGGCTCCAAACCTTGGATCTGCAGCCGTGCCAGTCGTCGTGATATCGAAGTTTCGGGTTTCGATCCGGATATTGCCGGTACCAACCGTGTTCGCAGGCGCTTTATTCTGATGCCGCGCATAGATACCATGGGCGCCATAACCCTTCGGCGTGCTTGTGCCGCCCTCCTCAACGACGCTGCCCGTCGTGATGCTGCCGTTCCTGACATCAATGGCGATATCGCCATCATTGTCGTCGCCGAGATGATACGCGTGAATGCCGATTGCATGATTGTTTTCAGTGGTGATCTCGCTGCCGTCAGCGTTTATCGTGACATCGCCATCCCCATCTTGGCGCCTGACCCAAAATCCAAAAGCATTTTCACCCGTGGTCCTGACGGCAATCTCGCCTGCAGTGAGGGTGACGTCTCTGCTTGTGTTGTCCACATTGCCCTTATGATCAAGCAAGACGCCATATGAGTCCTCTCCCCCTGTAGTGATGGTGACGCCTGAATTCAGGGTTGCGGTGATAGCGCCACTGCTTTGGGCTGTGCGCTGCACGATATCAAGCCCAGTGGCCTGATCACCACCGGTGTTGATCTGGGTATCCCTCAGAGTGATGTCGATGTCGCCGCCCGTCTTGCCCGTGGCAGGGTTCTGCTCGGCAAATATGCCGCGGGAGCGAGTGGTGGTCGTTGTGATGGTCGAGGGCGTGGTGGTCGCTCCAGTCGTCTTACCCTGGACGTTGATCGTGATGTTGCCGGTGCCGGTATGAATAGCTTCCACACCTTCAGCACTTACATCCGTTCCTGAAGCATCCGTCCCCGCAGTCGATATGCTGACCGCCGTGGCATCAATGTCTATATTGCCGGTGCCGCTGTGTTGAGCATGGATGCCCCCCGCATCAGAACCAATGCTAGTCGTCGTGACTGTGACGTCCTCTACATCGATATCCACATTGCCGGTGCCACTGTGCTGACCGCGGATGCCTGTCGAACCAGCAGTGCCTGTCGTCGTGATCGTGATGTCCTCCGCATCGATATCCACATTACCGGTGCCGCTGTGCTGACCGCGGATACCGTCCGAACTGGCATTCGAAGTCGATATGGTGTTCTTTGTCGAGGTGCCGGTGACATCGATCGTGATGTTTGCGGGCGTAGCCGTGGTTCCGCCTTCATGCTCCGCCTTGATGCCGGCCTCTTGATTGCCACTCGTACTGATACTCACACCATCCACATCAATGGTGATACCGTCGGTCGAGGTACTGTCTTGCTCGCAGTGGATGGAGGAGCCGTCTGTAGCCGAGTTGTCGCAATTGGAGTCGTGGGCCAGTGCCGGGGCACTCATGCCCAATGCGGAGATCAGCAGGCCGAACCTCCAGTGCCGACATCCCAACAGAAGCGAGAAGAGCGACCGCTCTTCCGGAGACCGGCCCCCTAAAAGACCGAGGTCATTTTTTGGGGGGGGAGGGGGGGGGTAGATTAACTGACAAGGTGGCTCAACTTCTTCTTGAATCTCGCGACCCCGCCGGACACCAGAACCGGGACTACGAGGCCTTTACGCAGGTCCGCCTAAGAATAAGCAATTAGCCATGAACATGGTGTGAACATATGGACTTTATTATGATAATTTCATGAATTTCGCAGTAGTAGAGTGCAATGGGGCATCGAGGATGCCCCGCTGTTGATCTAGGTTGGCTGGACTTCCAAGCCAGCATGTTGGGCTGTGAACGTGTAAGGAAACTGGGCTGATATTGAAGCTATTACAGTACTTCCAGTCGGTTTGCTGCCCGACCCCGTCCCGGGCAATACCCAGTTTTGGTACCTGCATCAATAGCGAATCTAGGGGGTTATGCGGGCTGCATTATCATCTGCTCGCTTGGCGACTGGCTGCCGAACCCTGACAGACTGTGGTCAAGATTGCGCGGTGGTTTGCTCAGCCCGATCAACCCCTCCCCTGGGCAACTGGACTGGTTCTCACTCCTCGCCCGGCTGGGCCATGCGATAACCGACCCCGCGTTCGGTGAAGATGTAGGTTGGACGGGCTGCATCATCCCCAAGCTTGCGACGCAGTTTCCTCACGAAGGCACGCACGATCTCGGGGTCACTTGTCTCACGCCAGCGCCAAACCTGGCGCAGCAAGGACTCGTAGGTCATGACACGCCCTGCATTCTGGGAGAGTACGCTGAGCAGATCGAATTCAGTCGCCGTCAACGTCAGTGAACGACCAGCCACGAGCACCCGGCGTTGCTCATAGTGAATCTCCAAGTCACCCAGCCGGAAAGGCGCAGGTTTTTGCCGCCTTCGCAATGCTGCAGAGACCCTCGCCGTGAGTTCTGTCGGCGAGAAGGGTTTGACGATGTAGTCGACAGCCCCGGCTTCCAGGGCTCTAGCGATGGTCTCATCGCGACCGTATGCGGAGATGAAGATCACCGGAATACCGTCAAGCTCGGGGACGGATTTCATCAACTCGATACCATCTCGCCCAGGCAGTATCAGGTCCAGCAGGACCAGCTGGGGCTTTTCGATTTTGATGATGCGTGGCAGCTCTTCTGAACCGCCGGTCACAAGCGGTGCGTAGCCCGCCTCAGAGAGCGCGTCGCGAACGTAGCGCAGCGTTTCCGGATCGTCGTCCACCACGAGGACTCGCACCGGCTCCTCGGCCTTTTGCAGCGTGCCCGAATCCGTCCTGCGCTGATCGGGCACGACATCGCCACGGGCTCCCTCTGCAACCGGAAGCGTGAACGTGAAAACTGCGCCCTGGCCCAGGCCTGCGCTCTTGGCCTGGATGCGGCCCCCGTGTGTCTCGACCAATCCCCTGCAAATCACCAGACCCAGACCGGTGCTGGCTGCAACCTGCTCACCATCGCCACTGGTCGCATGTGCATGCTTGTGGAACAGGTGGGGTAACTGATCGGGCGAAATCCCCCGGCCTTCATCCGACACGGAAATCGCGACATGCACTCCATCGAGTACCGCTGAAACCTCGATGGATAACGACTCGGGAGAATGCTTGGCGGCATTGAAAAAAAGATTGTTGAGCACTTGAACGATGCGCTGCCGGTCGGCCATGACACGCGGCAGATCCGGCGGCAGATCGATACGGATCGTGTGCTTGCCACCGCCACTCAGGAACGTGTTTCTGGCTCGGTCAACCAGGTCCGTGATTTCCGAGGGCTCGGGTTCGATGGTCAGCGAGCCCGCCTTGATGCTTCCTGCATCCAGCAAGTCGCTGATCAGGCCGCGCATATGGTCGGCCTGCCGGTCGATGATGTGGAAGAACTGCCGCATCTCGGCCTGCGGAAGCGGCGATCCTGCGCCCAGCACGGAGGCCGTTGAACCCTTGATGGAAGTGAGCGGGGCCCGCAGCTCATGGCTCACCATGTACAGGAACTCGGCCCGCTGGCGTTCCAGTTCCTCCAGGGGCGCCAGGTCCTGCATGGTGACGACCGCGGATGTAATCGTGCCATCCTCGGCATGGATGGGTGTGCCATTGACCAGCGTTTTGACGCTTCGCCCATCGGGGAGAGAGAGCACAATCTCCTCGGCACGTACAGTCTCACCCGTGCTCAGTTCCCGTACTAACACGAACTCATCCAGGGTGATCTCGCGCCCGTCGGCACGCGTGTACGTGATCATCTCCAGCAGTTGTTCCGGTGACCGTCCGGGGATGCGCAGGGCCTCGATAATTCGCCCTGCCTCTTGATTGAATGATACGGGCTTTCCGGTCCTGGCATCGAAGACCACAACCCCGACCGGAGAGGTTTCGATCAGGGCCTCAAGATTGGCACGCGCCTGCTGTTCGGCCCGGTGGACCCGCGCATTCTCGATCGCCGTGGCGGCCTGTGAGGTAAACAGCATGAGAACCTTCTCGTCCTCGGTGGTGAACTCCAGCCCACCGGCCTTCTCGGCAAGAAAGAAGTTGCCGACATGCACGTCCCGGTGGCGTATCGGCATGGCCTGAAATGTCTTTGAGCGCATCAGGTCCGGGGAATAGCCGAGTGACTCGACGAAGGTGGGCAAGTCCGACAGGCTCAGTGGGGCTCCAAGGTCACGGAAGTGTTCGAACAGTTGCGGGCCGTCCGGCCAGTCGACAAACTGCTGGCGCTCCTCGGGAGTGAAACCGGAGGTGATAAAGTCCAGGATCTGTCCGTCGTCGTCGATGGTCGTGATGATGCCGTAACGGGAATCGGTCAGCGTGCGGGCACTGTCGACCACCTCCTGCAGGACCGTGGGTTCATCGAGGCTCGAGCTGATGCGCAGTATGGCTGAACTCAGGCTCGATATCCCTTTGCGCAGTTCCTCGATTTCCTGCTTCAGCTCGTCCGGATTGTCCACTGTCCTCTCCTTCGATCAGGAACATGAAGCGCGTAGTATCGCATATGTTCATGCAATAATCATGGTATCACCTATATATATCACGCCACGTTCACAAATATTTTGCTAGATTGGTTTCAGTCACGGTTTGTCCGGCATCTCCAGACATGCCACACGGCGTGACGAAGGGGGAATTAGATCCTGCACAAGTTGTGCATTCGCCCTGGGGTCTTTGCTAGCGTCTCCCCCAGGGCGCAATTTCCCCCGAGGTCCTGCGGACAACGTGCAGAAGGCGCGGGTTACACCTTCAAAAGGATGACCTTGTAGGAGGACATACGATGATCAACTATACCGTTCCGGCAGGTTCCCGGTTTCGACTCGGGGCGTATCTTGCAGCAGCGTGCATCCTGTCTATTCTGTTGGTTAGTACGGGGCTTGCGACACCGACCGCTACAGAGTGTTCAAATAGCTATAACAGTAATGCGCCTGCGAGACACACTTGCCCTCTCTATGACACCTCGGTTACATCTTCGGGAAACTGCTTCTTTCGTGCAACCTGCTCCGGCGGGAGTTCCAGTTCTCCCAATACCAGCGTCAGCGTATCTCTGGACAATATCTCCTCGCTGAGAAATTGTTCTGGACGTTTCTCTGTTACCAGTCAGTGCCGCGTCCGTTAAGCAGCTAGTCCGATCTCAGCGCAGTGATCGGGTCCAGCCGTGCTGCATGGATCGCGGGGTGAAGCCCGAAGAACACGCCAACGCTACAGGCTGCTGCAAAGCCCATTAACGCAGCTGCCGGGCTGACCAGGAACGTCCAGCCTGTGAACCAGCAGAAGAGCCAGGTGCTGACCACGCCGACCAGGATGCCGAAAACCCCGCCGAGCAACGAAAGGACAACAGATTCGGTCAGGAACTGGCTTTGGATATCGACGCGGCGGGCGCCCAGCGCCCTCCGTATCCCGATCTCTTTGCGCCGCTCGTTCACAGAGGCCAGCATGACGTTCATGATGCCGACCCCGCCTACTATCAGCGATATGCTGCCGACCGCGGCCAGCAGCAGGGCGAATGTTTGCATCTGGCGCTCCATTTGTTCAATCAGCTTCTGGGCGCTGCCTACCTTGATCTCCAGGTTTGGCATCTTGCGGCGAAAGTAGTTCTTCACTTCCGCCGTCGCCACCGTGTGATGCGCGTCCGATGCCATGCGGGCAGCCACCCGCCGGACACCTCGTCGGGAAAACATTCGCTGCGCCGTGGAGAGAGGAACCAGAATCGACCTTGCGGCATCGAAATCATGTCCGCCCCCTCTCGGAACATCGCGCAACACGCCCACGATAGTGAATACGTGCCTGTCCAGCCTGATCGATTCGCCCACCAGACGCTGCGTGCCGGCGTCTCGCAGGGCCGAGGCAATTTCCGCACCAATCACGCAGAAGTGGCGGCGAAAATCGAGGTCCGAGATGGAGCGTCCCTGCTCAAGCTGCAGCTTGTTGATTCTGGCGAACGACCCGGTGACTCCGAGGGTACTGGTGCGGCCAACCTTCTTCCCGGCAAAAATAATCTCATTGTCACCCTCGACCCAGGGGGCCACTGCTGCGATGGACGAGGTCTCCTTAGGCAATGCCAGCGCATCGGCCAGGCGCATTTGCTGCTCCAGGCCGATTGCATCGATGGCAAGATAATTGACGCCGAGTTCCTTGAACTGCTCCAGGGCCTCGCGCTTGGCGATCGTCCCAACGGAGACCATGGCGATGACGGAGGCGATACCGATGATGATACCGATCAATGCCAGCAGGCTGCGTCGCTTCGCCATGTACAGGCTGGCGAGCGCCTCCTTCAGGTTGGCTTTCAGGAGCACGGTATTCCCTCCTCGTGCAGCAGACCCTCCTCGATGCGGGTGCGTCGCACGCACCTGCGGGCAATTTCTGCATCGTGGGTAATGACGATAATGGTCGTCCCCTCTTCCCGGTTCAGGCGAACAAACAAGTCCATGATGTCGTTGCCGGTCGACTGGTCGAGGGCTCCGGTCGGCTCGTCCGCCAGCACGATGGCGGGTTTGCCGGCCAGTGCGCGGGCGATCGCGACCCGCTGCTGCTGCCCTCCGGACAACTGGTTCGGCCTGTGCTCGATACAATCTCCCATGCCGACCCGGTCCAGGGCTTCGGCGGCGCGCAGGCGGATTTCCGTGTTCTTCATGCCGCGATACACCAGGGGAATCCCGACGTTCTCCAGGGCGGTCAGGCGGGGCAGCAAGTAAAACGACTGGAATACGAAGCCGATGCTGGCATTGCGGATGGCTGACCTTTGGTCGTCCGACATGGCCAGAACCTCGCGCCCATCCAACATATACGAGCCGCTGCTGGGCGAGTCGAGCAGGCCGATGATGTTCATCAGGGTTGATTTACCTGACCCGGATGAGCCCATGATCGAAACCAGGTCGCCGGGGTTCACTTTCAGGTCGATGCCGCACAGGATCTGCACAGGCGCCGGGCCGACGACATAGGTTTTGTGAATGTCCGTGAGGTACAGCATCTCGTGCATGCCCATCACCGACCTCCGCGGTCAGATTCCGGAGACGATGACTTCATCGCCGGCCTCGATGCCGCGCACGATCTCCGCCTCGTTCAGCGTCGTCGCACCGATCTCCACCGGCACCTGCCGTGCCGCACCATCTTCCTTGCTCCGAACGTGCAACCAGTACCGCCCCGGTTCACCCTGTATCGCGCCCAGCGGCACGAGCAGCGCTCCCGGCTCGTCCCGCACCACAACCTCAACCTCGACCGACATGCCCAACCGCAACCGCTGACGCTGCGTATCCGTGAGTCGATCAAGTTCTACAGTCACGCGGAACATGGGCACGCGATCGTCACTTGAGCGTTGCGACTGCGATGAGACCCGCATGATCTTTCCCTTCATCTCAAGGTCGGGAAAGGCAGCACCTGTCACACTGACCGGCTGACCCGGTCGCAGCTTCACGATATCCACTTCGTCAACCAGACCGGCCACCGACAAACCGTCGATATCCCCGACGCTCAGCAGGTAATCCCCTTCGCTCACCGAACGCCCGACCGCCAGCAATTCCACACCGTTTCTTTCCTGCTCGTCCTGCCCGCCCCCGTGTTCAGGTTGCAAGACGATGCCGGAGACCGGTGCACGAACCACCGCGTCCGTCAAAATCCTCTCCAGCTCCTGGGTACGTGATATCGCGTTCTCGAGCCTGAGCCGGGCTATCTGCATCGCGTCCGCGTCGGCCTTCGCGAGCACCAGAGCCAGATCCTTCTCTGCCGCTTCGTAGTTGATCTGCCAGGCATGGTACTGGCGCTTGGCGGCCTCGTGTTCCGACGCCGGAATAATCCCGCGCTCAAGCAGCAGGGCAGTCTCGGACAGCTTGTTCCTGCGCGCCTCGAGCTCCAGGCGGGCGCTGGCCACCGCGCGCCGGACGCGGCCCACCTCGGGGTTGTTCTCCCAGTCCTCGAGTTCCCTGACCCGCTCGCGCGCCTCGAGATACTCGGCCTGCCTGTCCCGGTACTCGCGATCAATCTCGGCCGTATCCAGCTCAACCAGGGACTGCCCGGCCAGTACCTGGCTGCCGTACTCAAAAAACAACCGCGCAACCTTGCCGTCGCTCGGGCTGGTCAACCGCACTTCCTCGCGTGGCGCGAGCCTGCCGACAAAGGACAGCGTCACAACCAGCCGGCGGGGCCCGACGGTTGCCGTGATTGTGTCTTCCCCCTGCATGCCCGACCAGTCGCCGGATATCTCCGCTGTGCCCTCCTGGAGCGCCGGTCCCGTCCCGTCCCGGACATACCAGGCCGCGCCGAGAAAAAAGACCACTACGAGCAGCATGACGGCGGTGCGCACTGCCTGCACCTTCTTCAGGGCTGAATCCAGTGCCTTGTTTTTCTCCTCGATATCGCGATAGGCATCCCGCAACTTGACATTCTGCTCACTGGTTGACTCCACCAGTTGCTGTTCGGCCTTTCGCAACGCCTCAATTTCGGTGATGTCGTCGAATACGACGACGATGCCGATTTTGCGGGTTTCACCGTCCTTGGTTCCGGTCAGGTATGACGTCATCATCTCGAGCGACTGCGTTGCGCCAGCGCCAAGATCCACTTCCACGGTCGACCGTGAACCCACCGCATCGTCGTACACCGCTGCAAGCACGGTGTCGTTGAAATCTTCCAGACCCTTGCGCTGCAGGAAAACCTCGGCAAACAGCTTGCCCTGGACTTCAGCGCGGGGCAGCCCCAGCAAGCGCGCCGCGGCAGGGTTGAAAAGAACGATACGGGCATCGGAATCGACCGTGATCACCCCTTCGCTCATGCTTTCCAGCACGTTGTGGTGAAGCAGGGAAGCCCGGTTAGCGTCCGGCTCGGGTGAGGGTTCCGTGGTCATTCACCCGCCATCCCGACGGCCGTCGTCTCGATCCCGATCTTCCAGGTGTCCAGTGTCGTCCCCTGTATGCGGTCCAGCACCGTCAACGCATTGAGATAGGCAACGATCGCGTCGTTTTCAGCGTTCTGGCTTCGAACCAGATCATCTTCGAATTCGACCAGACGGAAATTTGTAGACAAACCGGAATTCAGCTTGATCCGTTCAATCTCCAGTTTCCGCTCGGCCAGCTCCCGCGCCTGACGGGCAAGGGCCACGTGCCGGAACTGCACCTCGACGTCGCGTACGCCAGCGCGTACCTCGATGTCTATCGACTGGTACAGTTCGGCGATACGCAGCTTGGACTGCTGCAAGGAGAACCATGCCCGTTGCTGGTCGCGCCGCAGGCCGTCTGCATTCACGCCCAGGGGAATGTTCAGGCTGAGCCTCACCCGGTAGTCGTCGTCAAACCGGCTGTACGCTTCCGAAAGCGAACGGCCGCTGTGCATGAAGTTCGCGGAAGAGGTGAGGTTCAGCTCCCACCATCGCGCATTATCGGCAACCAGCAGGGCGGTCTCCGCGTTTTCCTTGCTCAGCTGCGACTGGAGGTAATCCGGGCGGTTTTGCAACGCCAGCGCCACACCCATGTCCGCATCGTGTGTTTGTGCGTCAACCTGCAAGGTCTCGGTCGGGCGAATCCGTGTGCGGCTGTCGATCTCCAGGATGTCGATCAGGGCCAGGCGGGAGTCATTCAGCGCATCGCGGGTTTCAATCAGGTTCAGCTCCCGCTCCGCAATGTTTGCCTCGCTCTGGATGATCTCGTGCTCGGCCATTCTGCCGGTGTCGATCAGGACCCGGTTTACCGCCAGCAGGTCGCGGGCCCGCTGCAGCGAGCGCTCACTGATCTCCACTGCGCGCATGGACCGGATGAGGTTGCGGTACGCATAAATGGTCTGGGTGACGATTTCTATGATCGCCGATTTGAAGCTGAGGAAGCCGATCTGCTCCATGCGCCGGGCAGTCACGAGATCGGCGCTGCCGACCGCGGTGCCGCCGCCCTTCAGCAGCGGCTGGGCGAACTCGAGCGTGATGAACTGCGACGCCTCGTCCCGATCCGTAACCCGGTTGTTGGCGCTCAGGCTCAACGTGCCCCCGGTGGGGATGCGCAGGGTTACCTTGGGCGAGACGCCGAGCACGGAAACGGACTCCCGACCGAGTGCAGTGGTCGTCGAATCGTGTTCTGCGGAGAAATCTATACCGGGAGTAAGACGAAACTCGTCTTCGGAATCTTGCAGAGAAAGTTTCTGTGCGAGACGGTCGAGGCGGCCGGTGGCAAGATCCCGGTTGTTCTGAACGGCCAGCAAAATGGCTTCGTTGAGCGTGAGCTGGCGTTCGGGCAAGGCGTTCAAGGGTGGTGCTGCAGTGGCTGGAAGCCCAGCCAGTACAGTCACCAGCAAAGGCAGGACGGCTCGCAGCCACGCCTTGAAACTGCCCATCTGCCCCCACCAGCTCAATTGCTTCAATGGATTAGTGAATAAGAGCAAGACCAGATGCTGTGCACTGGAGTCTTTCCTTGCCCGGTCTTCAAGGCAGTAAATAGTTCACGGTATACGCACTCCGTTGCTGAAACTGTCTAACCTTCATAGCACGGCATACCTGTAGACACGCCACGGTGAACGGGCAGTGTATTCATCGACTGTAGCAAAATCTTTGTGAACGTTGTGTGAAATAAATGGAGATAACGTGATCATGGCGTGAACTTATCGGTGGCACCCGGGACTGCCACCGCGTTCTTGCTTGGCTCTTCCATGCCAGCAGGCGGGAACCCCATGCAAGGAGCGGCTATCGTTTCAATACCGCCTTGCCCATGCCACCGCCAAAACGACCGGCATCGTCGCCCGCGCGGGACAGTGGCGAGGTGGCGGCGGAGATCGAGCGTCCGACCTGCAAGCCCGCCCAGGTCATCATGGCACTCCACA
The DNA here is from genome assembly GCA_026706595.1 of Gammaproteobacteria bacterium. Lineage (GTDB taxonomy): Bacteria > Pseudomonadota > Gammaproteobacteria > UBA4575 > UBA4575 > WTFY01. Next base: position 12,478 of record JAPOYL010000006.1, read on the forward strand.
ACAATGGCAGGCCGAGGTACAGGCTGGTGGTGATCATGTTGAGCAGCATGCGCTTGAGGTCGTGCTCGCCCGGATTGGCGAACACCTGCAGGAAGACATTGACGTCCGGATACATGGACAGGATCAGGTTCTGGTCCACCCACAGGGCCAGGTACCACAGCACGCTCCAGAACTTGACGGTGAAGATCGCAAGCGCACAGGTGACCATCATCGACAGCGAATACCGCGACAGCACGACCACCATCGGCAACAGTGCGTAGATGCCGAGCAGCAACACCGCCTGCACCATGGGCAGGGCCTGCAGCACCGTGGTGACGGTGACGGAAAACAGTGCTGAGGCGGTCACGATCCCGCCGGCGGCAAGACCCCCCTTGAGCCACTGCTCGGTGGTGCCGAGCCAGCCTGCGTGCCCGGAATTTCGCGCCACCAGATCGTTGTTCGACCACACCGGGGGCGCATTCGCCAGCACGGCGCGCGCCGCGGTATCCAGGTGCTGCTCGTGGGCCAGTGCCGGGGCGACCGACACCACCAGCCCGGAGAATCCCGCCGAGGTGAGATCCGCCTGCGCCACCAGTTTCCGGCGCAGCCCGATGCCGGCCTCTTCCCACCATTGCTTGCACCAGGGCTTGCCCCAGCGAGGCGCACTGCCCGGCGGGTATTCGCTGTCGCGCACCGCATCGAAGGTCCAGCCCGGCACCGGCATGGAAGGCCGAAGCGCATCGTAGTAGCCGGGGGTCTCGCGGTAGACGTGCGAACCCATCCAGTCCGGGTCGCCGGGGCCGTAGGTGCCCAGCAATGACTGGACGGCGGGACTGGTCGGGCGCTCGGCAAGATATTTTGAGCGGGCCACCACATAACACTGGCTGAAGAAATCGCCTGTCTCGCGGCGCAGCGCGGGATCGGCGATGGTAGCCAGGCGGGCCTGCTGCTCGTAGGTGCGAAGGTCGCTGGCCGAAGGCAGGCCCTCGACCACGGCATGGTTGAGTCCCGAGGTGATTGCGAGCACCGCGTACCACCAGACCGGCACATGCACCTGGCTCGGGGCCCCGGCAAAGCCGGAGGTGCCGAAGCTGCTTTGCGGGCTCGCCACGGTAGCAGTGACCGGGCTCGGGTCGAGCAGGCTCGGCGGCGGCGTATAGGCCAGCGTGGTGGCCTCAAGCGGTGCCAGGGCCGCGGGCTGACCCGCCAGCACCACCACCAGCAGGGCCATGAACAGCTGGATTTCCATGCGCCGCAGGGACAATGCGGGAGCGCTGCCGAACTCACCGCCTTCGGCCGGCTCTCGCCAGTGGTCGATGAGGATGCCGAGGAAAGGCAGGAACACGATGCCGGTCCCGACCAGCACTTCCCAGAAGATGTTGTAGAAGGTCCAGCCGAACAAGGTGGTGAACAGCTCGAGGTAGCTGTCGACGCTCATGTGCCCACCCCAGCCGCAATGAAATGGCGCAACAACTGTTGGCCAAGCAGCGCCTCGATCACGACCAGCCAGGCAACCAAGCGCCAGTGCCGGGCCAGGCGGTGTTTCAAAACATGCACACTGATGCGCCCTGCGCGATGCCACAGATGCAGGAACAGGAATCCGCCGACAGCGACCAGGGCCAGCGCACCGATCCTAGCTGCAGTCAGGAGCGGCTGCCAAGATTCTAGGCGCGCCTGAACGCTGAGCACGGATGAGACCTGCACCGAGTGCCAGAGCACAAATCCTGTGATCGCTGCCAGCGCCAGTGCCAGCAGGCTCAGCCAAACGCGTGCCATGCGCATGCGCAGATCAGGGCACCCGGCCACGCACCAGGGGCCTTGGATCAACGGTGGATCCTTCGGGGACCCGAAGGGATGCGCGCCTTCGCGCTTGTGCGCGCTCAAGCAACACGCCGGCGGTCTCGGAGACGATTTCGCGGCGCACGCGGGTCTCAAACAGCAGGCTCTCGATCTCGCGGTCGAGTTCCGCGATCGAGGCATCGGCATGCTCGCGGGCGACCTCGGTCGCGTAGACCTCGGGGACCTGGCGGCCGGTCAGCAAAAGGCGTCGTGCAAGCAGGGCCTTCTCCACCGTGCGCGCGGTGCTGATCTCGGACACCAGGCGGCCCATGACCAGCGATTGCTCGGCGACCGGCATCTCCCGGACCGCCTCGATCAGCTGCCTCGTGACGGCCACCCCGGGGGCTGCAACCTGCTCCAGGTTGGCCAGGGTCGGCGGACTTGCCCCGCTGACCAGGCGCTGCAGCTCGAGCGTCACCGTGCCCGATTCCTGGTGCAACTTGGGCAACAGCCCGGTGCCCGGGATGCTGTCCTTGCGGCAGGTGTCGCAGGTGGTCACGATGTTCTCGCCGACCACATCCACCACCCAGCGCTGTGCCTCGGCCGGGGTCGTCCAGACCTCGGGCAGGCGCGAACCCGGCAAGGGCGGGGCCGCAGTGCTCGCGGTGACCGGGCGGTTCAGGTTGATATTGTAGCCGGCCTTTACGATGTCACCGGTGAACTCCAGTACTGGCTGGGCCGAACCTCCGGCCAGCCCGCCGATCCAGGGCACGCCGTTGTCGCCGTTGGCCGCCTCCACGGAAGCCTGTGCACTCACCGCATCGTTGCCGCCGATGCCCATCTCGCGCTTCCAGTCATTACCCTTGGACAAGACGATGAGATCGGCATAGGGGTTCTTGCCCTGGGCGATCTCGGTTTCCATCTGCTGGCAGGACTTGGTGGCGAGCGACAGGGTTTCCTCGGCCTTGATCAGCGCGTTCTGGAACAGGTCGTACAATCCCGGGTTAGCGCGCTGCAGAATCAGGGCCGGCAATGCGGCCAGCGCTGCGGTCGCAGCATTGGTCATGGCCCCCATCATGCGATCCACCCCAGCGCCGATTTCATTGAGCGTATTGGTGACGGCGACCACCGGGTCGAACTGGGCGCAGCTGTAGCCAAGCCCCAGTTGCGCCGAGCCACCGAGGGTAACCGAGACCACCGACGGGTTGGCCGGCCGGGAGATCGGGCGTGCGCCGCCGATCTCGTAGTACCAGAAACCGTCTTCGGTCGGGGCCATGACGGCGTGCAGGCCCACCGGCATGCACAGGACGGCAAGTGCAATTCCCAAGCGAGACCCCCGAAGACTCATGGCGGGTAGGCCATCCAGTCAACGTTGAACAGGAACCACTGCCCGCGGCGCCTGCAGCACTGGTAGGGGCGCCACAGGGTCCAGGCATAGTCCCCGCCCGCATCCACGAGCCCACCGCCCCAGCTTGTGGCGTCTCCCCGGTCATCGTCGCCGAACACATCACAGCCGGATTCGGGCTCGGGCAACAGCCGCTGCCATTGACCGCTGCGCCCGTCGCCCTCGATGAGCGCACCCGGCGGCCACATGCGTTGACCGGAAGCGGACGATCCTGCAAGTGCGACGTAGACATGCGGCTGCAGGGACCGGGTGACGATATCGCTGGCACGTTGTGCGATCACGGCCGCGGCCTTGGGCTCATCGGATTGCGTGATCCAGCCGATTCGTGGGTACACGGACCCCCAGGTCTGCAAGGCGCCCGTACCGATCTCGCGAAGCCCCGGGACCAGGCTTGCCGGATACAGCGTCTCCGGCAGTGCAGAGCGCCAGGCCAGCGCATCGATGCCGGACTGGAAGTACGGCACGAAGGGACGGGCCTGCGAGCCGCACATCAATCCCGGTACCGGCAGTTGCGTGAGCGGGTGGCCAATCGCATCGGCCTCGCGAAACATCAGGTTCGTGTGCGAACGTGGAGAGCCTTCGGTGCGGTTGCCAGCACTTCCGGGTGCGACCGAAAGCAGCGAACCCAGCAGCCCGCGAACGGCGGCCTTTTGTGCAATGCCGAGGGTCGCGCGGATCTCGCGCCAGGGATTTCCGCCGAGCTCGTTGTAGCTTGCGACCACCAGGTCCGGGTTGTAGTGACCGATCTTGAGCGAGCTGCGCACCCGACAGCCCCGCCACGAACAGCGAAGCCAGAAACAGGTGCCGATCGGCATCCACTGCATGCAGGAGGGAGCGGCGGCCGTGGTGCGGGCAAGGATCTGCGCGGTGTTGATGGAGCCGCCCGGGGCCGGGCCCGAAAGACCTGTGAAAAGAACCAGTACCAGAATACAGGACCAGGTTCTGTTCATGGCCTATGCCTGCGCCGGTAGTGCGCCAGGGCGGCTTCGAGGTCGGTAAGGCCGTACACGACCAGCTGGCCGTCGAACACCATGGCCGGGTAGCGGTCGATTCCGTAGTGTACCGCCCTTGCCAGGCCGACGGTCGTACGCTGCAGCCGTGCACGGTCTGTCCTGCTGAGTTGGTAGATCCGCTCAAGCGCCTGGCGGCGCGCCTGCCCAGAGTCAGAGGGTAAATTTTTGGAAATTCGCACCTCGAAGTGATGGATTTCGTCAAGCTGGTAAATACGAACTTCGAGTCCGTTGCGCCTTACATCGGATGATAGGTGCTGTTGGCCTATAATATGAAGTTCTGAGTCCGTGAATACCTCAATCAGTTGTAGCTTTTTTGCCTCGGCATGAAGGCAAGGCGAACAGAGGAACACTGTCAGTGTGCAGGATAGCAGCATGACCCGAACGGACACCGTTTCGAATAGGCGGTTTCTCATGGCTGTAAGAATTCTTGCAACACGTTGGGGCCATCGTGACGTAGAGAAGGGCGGCGTGGAAGTGGAAATCTGCACAGACAGTGCAGAGGTTTCCTGTCATTTAAGGCTCAGCGAGTTAAGTGAGGGTAATGATGTTCAGCAATGTAAGTTCTTCCTTACGAACTTCGGTGATATCGCTTCTCTAATACAACACTCTACAATCGCATGTCCCATGAACTAGAATTACTTAGACGACTTACTCATGCCATTTATATTTTTGGACAGACTTAAATCGTAGTAGGCCTGAAATAATGGTAGACCATGTTACGCGTGAACATCGCAGCCGCATCATGGGGCGTGTGCGGGGCCGTGATACGAGCCCTGAGATGCATGTTCGCCGTGCAACCCACGGAATGGGGTTCCGATACAGCCTTTATCGGCGTGACTTACCGGGAACACCAGACTTAGTATTCCCGAGCCGGAAGAAGGTCATATTAGTCCATGGTTGCTTTTGGCATCAACACAATTGTCCTAAAGGGACACGCCCAGCTTCTAACAAGGAGTTCTGGAATATCAAACTCAGCAGAAACATTCAAAGAGATAGGGAAAATATATCTGCACTGAACAACCAAGGATGGTTAGTTCTAGTAATCTGGGAGTGCGAAACGAAAAACCTGAAACAGTTGAAATGCCGAATTAGGAACTTTCTCATATCTGTGGAATAGCACTTTTCGTAAACTGACCTCGAAATTCCATTCCAAATCCAGCTCAGCATGTAGTATGTAGGGACTTTTTGAGATGTCGGTAAATGGAGCGAGCATGATGTTCGGCAAACTTCGGAGGGAAGGCATTCCCGATCAACTGGGCCACCGAGTAGCGACCTTTGGACATTTTAAATAAATACGATACTGGGAATCTTTGAAGAAGTGCGGCCTCACGCAGAGTAATAGCACGATTTTCTGCTGGATGAATATACCGTCCTTTGGAAGGATTAATACATCCACCAGTAATTGTCGGAGCGGGTTTTCGCCAAGCCATTCGCCCGTATACATCTTTAAATCCATTAAATTTTTGGTGACATTCAAGCTGATCCTTAGCCGGAAGAGCAGTGCGACTTCCACCATCCTTTGGGATGCGACGAATCAACGACTCCACGCGTTCAGTTCTACGAACCGAGTAGTTATGTGCAGGGTCTTTCGATTGTTTGGGTGGGGGCAATCTTCGAATGGCTCCCTCCACAGTCCAGCAGCGACGTAAAGGTGCTGCAAATGAAGGGTTACCATTTCGAAAGGCCAAAAAAATCATGCGTGATCGGCGTTGGGGAACCCCAAATTGAGTTGCATCAAAAATCTTGGCTTCACATTCATATCCTAAAGCCCTCAGCTCTTTTCTAAATCTATCCAAACGAGCATCTACTATAAGTGCAGGTACATTTTCCATCATCAGCGTTTTTGGCATAAACACTTTCACAAATCGAGTAAATTCGAAAACAAGGTCATTCATCGGCTCATCTACTTCTCTCCCTCCATTGTAGGTGCGCAATGTCGAAAAGCCCTGACAGGGGGGGCAACCTGCCAACAGATCCAAATCCCCTTCCTCCATCTTTAGATATTCCATTAATTTGGCAGGATCTACTACCTGAATATCATCTTTGATCAAATGTGTACCACGATGATTCATTTGATAGGTCTCCGCAGAAAGGTCATCATTATCAATGGCAGCTATGACTTTGAATCCCGCCCGCCGAAGTCCAAGTGACAGGCCACCGATACCACAGAACATATCAATGGCCGAAAAACGTACTTTTCTCGATGCTTTCATGTTTTAGGCTTCCCGTCTGAAAAGCCCAAGCCAATTCGAGTCAAAGAGACACCGAGCTTGTGTATGAGATTAAGTGCGTATTCGTATCGAAGCTGACTAACGACCTCGGCTTCATGACATCTCAAAACTAACTCGGATTCATCCTTTTCTGTACGCCAAACCATAAACCGAAAGTCCTCTCCATTGAACTTGCCCGCATCCTTCGCATACAGAGTGTCCCAATGAGGTGAGGACGCATCCCCGGAAGGATCGTTAAAGCAATGAATCTGGACGTCATCTTTGAATCGAAGAAATAAATACCGATTCGATTGGACATCAGATGGCACTTTATTTTTTTTGCATTGCTGCAGTTTGATCGCCATAAATGGAAGGCCCTCACCAAATGTCTCTCTTTGCCATTTGGAAATCTGTGACGGCACCATGTCGCATGCAGGCGAAAGACAAAGCCAGTACTCGTTGCACATCGAGAAGATGTGCCCCGTAGTAAGATGCCAACCTTCGGGATTCCTACTGCAGACGAGCGCATTATGTTCCAGAGCAGCCCTTGTTCTTGTTTGATCGATGCCAAGATTAACCTTAAAATGATCCTTACATCTGTGCTGGATGGTGCCTTCTTTGACTTCCGCATCAATCAGGCGTTTGGCGAAATCTCTAACTTTCGGAAGTACTGTCTCCATCAACTGGTCCGAATGCCGAGAGATGCTCTCGGCCACATGCCAGCGCCGTTCCAATGGATCCGCATACAGGAGTTGGTTATACCAGTATGCCAAGGCATACTTGCTACTTAGTGCTTGAGTCTGGGCCACGACGCCGTACTCATCCATAGCCGCCCGCAGTTTGGCAAGAAATAGCCTCGAAGGATTTGGACCCCAATCATTCAGGGCAACTTGAAGCTGATTAAGAAGGTCATCATCATTAGATTTCCTTGAAAAGCAGATGAATACAGATTTACTTTTGATCCATTTTGCTGACCTGCTGGACGACTTAGTTGACCAAACAAGATCACCATTGCAAGCCTCGGTATTCATAACTTTTAAATGGGATTTTTCGAATTGATTAAGGGCATATCGTAAGACCAGCTTTCGTTCCTCTGGATTCCATCCGGTCCCTCCGGCTAAATCAAAAAATTCCGAGTAGGGCTGATTTCCTTTCCCCATTGTTCGAAGATAAGAGGAAGAGTAGAGACGAGAGTGGAAGTACTGCTCTTCGGCAATGCTTTTCTCTATCAAATCCGACAAATTTTGTATCTCATCCTCTGCTTCCTGTATCAACTCTGTGGCCTTTGTCTCTTCGTTTTCACAAAGAAAATTCAAACATGGGCTTGCCAAGCCCCACCGGACTTCGCTGAATACATGATCCAAGTTCTTGGAGGTGTAAATGACCACTAGATTAAAGTGATCATTGGCCATCAGGTTGCGGAGAATCCCTATAGCTTGAGTTCCATCTTCCGGTTTTTCTTGATCCAATTCATAGTCAAGGACTAGAAGATCAGACTGGTGTAAATGCCGAGCAATCTTCTTTTCCGCTTCGGCATCAATATTCATTCCATCATGGACATCCACAAGAAGCGGGGGGTCATTTTCCCGAAACTTCCGAATTGTTCCCCTGACCTGTTTTGGATTTTTGTACCAACCTTTTTGATAATCAGGTTTTTTCCCAGTATTCAAAAGATGCTGAGCACAAAGAACTTCATCGTATGTGGGGTAGCTGTCGTCTACGATCAAAACGGAACGTATAGGGTGAATGAAAGCTTCCTTAATAAATTCACAGTAGTACTCACTCACCATCGAACTCCGCCCCTCTGAATGAAATCACGAAATTTGCTCCGCCTAATGGCATATCATTCTCGTCCTTTTCATACCGAATCCTATGCCCTCCTGCAGCAAGATTGGAACGACAAAGATACAAGCCAACTCCTCGCCCACCTCGAATTTTTCTGGTGAAGAATAGGCTAAAAAGGCTGCTTACATCTTCGGGATCTATACCTGGCCCATTGTCAGAAACAACCACCTCCATCCCAATGACCTCAAGAAGAATCTGGCGGTCTTCACGTTTACTTATTCCCAACCAATAGATACTGTTGTTTAAGAGGTTGATAAATACCGGATAAAGACGCGATCGCTGATCAAAAACGCGAAGCTTTCGGAACTTATCTGTTGCACGAAGAGAAATGTGGTTCTTTACAAGCGCATATCTGAAAAATTCCGAGAGATAATCGACTATCTCACCTCCTGAAATCCACTGCTGGACCTTCCGCCCTGCCAGCCGTAGAGGAGAAAGAAAGCGCAACTGGTCAGTTAATCCCTCGTATCCGAATTCGATGTCCTTGGCTGCCTGACTGGTGCGAACTTTTTTAGGGAGACGATCCAAGCCGGACCCAATAATGTCATCGTAGGATTGAAGTTCATGACCAACGATTTCCACAGCGATTCCGAGTTGAGCAAGACCGTTCAATCTATCGAGTTCTTCTCGTAGATCGCCTATTTCCTCCGCGTCATACGTTGCGAGATGTTCCAAATCGATACTGTCTCTGAGGCTCTCAAGAGCACCTATATAAGGCACAAACAAATCATTGTTTTCTTCGTCCACACGCTGCTTGAGCAGACTCATCTGCTTTGATGCCTCCATATATGACAATTCCTCTCTATCGAATCGATACAACAAAGGCTGAGCTTCTGAACCAAACAACTCCTTGCGCCCCTGTACGATTTTGCGAATCCTCTGATGTTCGTCTTTCTGTAGGACATCGATAGATTTACTCCATTCACGTACACGCTGGTGAATTTGGGCAGCCAGGCTTGCCATTTGTTTCTCCAGAAGATACCGGGGCTTTTTTAGTTCAATTTCTTCTAACTTGTTATCGATCATTTCACTCAAATTCGAAACAGCTTCCTCAACATCCCGAATCATCACTCGGTAATCGACGTAAGTCTTTTCAAGAGAACCTAATTTTTTTGGAACGCTTGAAAGCTTGCAACCAGTTAAACGCTCCTGAAACTCCTCCAATTTTCGTTGCGCTTTGGAAACCTCCAATTCGGTCTTAATATTCAAGTCCTCCACGTAGTTTTTCACGTCTCGCACAAATTCCGGTAGAACTTGAGAATAGGACTTGAGTTTTAAACGAAATTCCTTCCGGTGTCGCTTTTGCAGTTTATCTCTAGCCTCAGCAGCACGTTTGCGCTTGTTTTCAGCTGATATCTGCGGTAGAAGTTCCTTGCGAATATCAGATGCCGAACCAAAATACAGACGTGCAGACCGCATCAAAATATTCGCTACCAGCTCCTTAAGTGTCTTAGCAGCGCGGTTATCTAGTAGGCCCTCCCTCCCGGCTTTGTCCTTCAGATTCGGATTAAGTTTGCGAGTGATTGCGAGTCGGCCAAACATCTGACGATGGTTCCAGAATTCACGTCCGACACTCTTGCTACGACGCGATTCGATCTCAAAGAAATCGTTGTCTGTCCTGCCGTATGGGAGTACACGCAAACCATCACGAAACACCATGAAACCGGAATATTTCTCTGCAAGTTCTTTGTAGCGTTGGAAATCAGACTCCGAATGGGTCGTATTACTAGGAGTGAACTCCATCGAGGCTATGTATAGTTCGAATGGCCCAAGATGGGTATCACGGCGATGCGGAATCGATAGATCCTGAGGTGGTTCGATCTTACAGTCCTCAGGCAACCACTCGCCGAAGGCTTTCACGCGTCCAGTAAAAATACCCTTAGAGTCTATTTCTCCTTCAATTCGGTGCTCCATACCATCGACCTGCCGCTTATCGAATTGCTTCTCCGCTCCAAGTACCATTCTGCATGCATTCTTTTCCCATACTTGCACAACATAAGAAAATTGGGGGTCGACCTTTTTGCTCAAGGGATCAGCGGGGTCCACAAACGGATCAACAAAGCTTGAGAGTGTCTCAAAAAAGCGGGATTTAGCTGCCTGAGCCGATGCATCAGCAATTTTTTCGTCAAGGTGAACACGTAAATCATAATTTATGCCGGATATAAGTAGTGCTGTCCCATGGCTACTAGCTCCGGTCCATACCGGCCATTGCTCAAGATGCCGAGAATTAAAAGGTATCCGTGAAATAGTAGTCAAAACTTCTGTGGAAGATACCAGCTGTGAAAATTCACCGCTTTTGCTCTCCTGTTGTAATTGATCAAATGACTCCCAAGCTTTGCAGATTCGCTTTTTGCGCTGCTTATCACTACCCCCCTCTATGTTTTCCAAAAGAGCAGTAACGAGGCCTGGGAGATGAACAAAAAGTTGGTCTGCCTCGGAGAACTCAACCACCGGGATAAATATGTCAGACAGGTTGATGAATGGATTTTCAAACAGCCGCCAATCAACCAGTGATGCAACAAAGGGAGATCTCTTCCGCTTCGAAACCAGGAGAAGAATCGGGCCCAAGTTGGCACTAGAAAGACGCCCAATTCCTTTTTGACCTTGTCTTTGGCGAATCCTTAAACCGCTTCGATCCGAAGAAGTCGGACCGGTCGGAGTTGCTTTAGTCTCAGTTCCTATAACCAACCAACGATCCAGAAACTGGTCACGATTCATCCCGTGACCGTCATCGACGATCACTGCCGCTGGTTCTTCACCATCATATATATTCAGCTGCACATTACGCGCATATGCGTCGAAAGAATTTTTCCAAAGCTCCGAGATGGCGGTGGGACAATCAGCGATTTGTTCACGCCCAAGATGGTCAACAGTGCGTGCCCTTGTATGAAACGGGCTTGTCTCGATCATGACGGTCGTCACCTGTTCATCTCAACCGCCACGCTAAAGTTCCTGCGAAGCTTCTAAAACCTGAGCAACCCACATATCCAATGACAGTCCAAGCTTCTGGGTGCTTTTCCATAGTCACGGGCGCCGCTTTTAGATACGAAATTTGTCCATTCATCCGCAAAGTAGGCTTTGTTCAGCGCCAGTTGTTAATGCACATGTTATGGCCGTTATCTGCCTACGATAAAATGTCAGTGTTCTTTCAAAGACATAAAATTAAAGCACATGCAAAAGCACCTGTTTTTCAGCTACTTTTCTATCATAATTCAAGTATTGTAAGACCCGCAAGGAAGAAGCCAGTGCCATGAAGACTACTGACACCGCCATTTCCATCTAAACAGGCTCAGGGGTACGCACCCAGTGCTATTGCTATAGAAATCACTCTATACATGGCTATACTATCGTGACAAACTGTTTCAGGACAGCAGGTTTTTTGTAAGTCCTGAAGGGAGTTTGAATAGGGCATTTCGAGATATGCACCCCATACTCTCCGAGGCAAGTTGTAAATCTTCCAAGTTTCCAGCACCACTGGCTGAAAGGTAAACGAAAGGCCACTATGCCGTGACGGTTTCAGGAAACTGGCGCGTGACTTTTCGGTTTGAACAAGGTGAAGCGGTTGACGTTGATTACCTTGATTACCACCAGGAGGCAAAGTGATGGCGATGCAGAATCCTCCTCATCCAGGCGGAATCGTAAGGCGGCAATGCCTTGAGCCACTCGGCTTGTCCGTGACTCGGGCCGCTGAAGGCCTGGGCGTTGCCCGTCAGACCCTGTCTGAACTGATCAATGGAAAAACCGGCATTTCCACGGAGATGGCCATCCGTCTGTCCAAGGCATTCGGCTCGAGCCCTGAGACCTGGCTGGGCATGCAAACTGCCTATGATCTCTGGCAGGCCCGTGAACATGCGGACAACATTCGCATCGACCGGTTCGAGGCAGCCTGAATCCTGGCGATTTGGAAGATAGCACCAGCCTGCGCTGCAGGTAGAAAATTTCAACACAGCAGCCACCTGCCCCTGGCTTTACCGGTGGCCAGCCACATCTTATGATCGGGTCATGAACGTCCTGTGCCGAGACTGCGGCATGACCTCCGTTGCGAAGATCGCCGCCGGGTGCCCCTCCTGTGGTTCAAAGCGCCTGGTACGCCACGGCGAGTTGCATGATCTCGCGCTCGCCCATCTCGATTGTGACGCCTTCTACGCCGCTGTTGAGAAACGTGATCGACCGGAGTGGCGCAAACTCCCCCTGATCGTTGGCGGGCGACATCGCGGTGTGGTGGCCGCCTGCTGTTATCTCGCCCGCGCCCACGGGGTGCACTCGGCCATGCCCATGTTCCAGGCCCTCAAGGCCTGCCCCGATGCCATCGTGGTGCGCCCCGACATGAAAAGATACCGGCAGGTGAGCGAGGCATTTCGAACCATGATGCTGAAACTCACGCCCCTGGTCGAGCCGCTGTCCATCGATGAGGCGTACATGAACCTGGGCGGCACCGAAGCGCTGCACGAGACGAGCCCGGCCGTTTTGCTGGTGCAGCTTGCGCGCGAGGTCGAGGACACGCTTGGTATCACCGTGTCAGTCGGGTTGAGTTACAACAAGTTCCTGGCCAAGATCGCCTCCAACCTGGACAAGCCGCGCGGCTTTTCCGTGATCGGGCGCGCCGAGGCACGCGCGTTTCTGGCCGACAAGCCGGTCGAGATGCTGTGGGGCGTGGGCCGAGCCCTGCAACAACGCCTTGCCCGTGACCGGATCACGCGAATCGGTGATTTGATCCCCTTCGATGAACAGACACTGGTCGCACGCTACGGCAAGATCGGCCATTCGCTGTGCGGCTTTGCACGGGGCGAGGACGAGCGAACGGTCAATCCCGAGCGGGAAGCCAAGAGCCTCTCCTCGGAGATCACCCTGGAGCGCGACACCAGCGATCTGGAGCAGCTTCGCACCACCTTGTGGAAGCTTTGCGAGACCTTGTCGAACCGCATGAAAAAGGCAGAGGTGCTGGGTCGCGGTGTAACCCTGAAACTCAAGACCGCCGACTTTCGCCTGCTGACGCGCTCCAGGCGCCTGGACACCCCGAGCCGCTCGGCCGAGGCCATGTTTCGCACCGCAGAGGTGTTGCTTGAAGGTGAGGCTGACGGGCGTGCGTTTCGCCTGATCGGCGTCGGTGCCTCGCCCCTGCTTGCCGCCGACCCGCTGCACCAGGGCGAGTTGTTCGAGGAGGCCTCGGGTGACGACCCGGTCGATCAGGTGATGGACAACATCCAGGACAAATTCGGCACCAGGGCCGTGATTCGCGGGCGCGGCTTTGGAGTCAGCCTGCAGCGCCAGGGCCCGAGCAAGGTCGAGTAGCCCGTGGACACGATGACAGTACCGTTCGCGTAGAGTATCAGGACACCCGGCATGGCCATTAAGAACACCACCGAAAACTACGGATCAGTCGCGAAGTGGTTCCACTGGGCAACGGCCTTGCTGTTTCTTGCGGCCTATTGCGCCGTCTACTATCGACAATGGTTTACCGAGAAGGATACGCCTGAAAACTGGACGGCACTCCAGCTGCATCTGTCAGTAGGTGTGACGATCGGGGTGGTAGTGGTGCTCAGAATTGTCTGGCGTGTCATGAACCGGAATCCCGACCCGGCCCCGGGAACACGGTTTGAACACTTGGCTGCACGGACCGGGCACTACACGTTGTACCTTGTGATGATCGCCATGCCAGTCTCGGGCTATATCGGTACCGGCGTACACACCGAGTATTTCTTCTTGTTCGACATCCCGAAATTTGAAGATACGGCATTTTTTCAGTGGCTGGTAACTGACCGATTGTGGTTGACCTTCGAGGAATTCGAAAAGCCCATTGATTTTTTTCACAAGGACATCATGGGAGCCTGGGTGGTCTGGTTGCTGATCCTGGGTCATACCCTCGCCGCCTTATACCACCACTTTGTAAGAAAAGACCGCACTCTCAGAAAGATGACCACCGGTCGTCCATGAGCCTGAGCAAGGTCGAGTAGCCCGTGGACACGATGACAGGCTTCGCGTATAAGCAGGAAGCCTATCACCGGCCTGCAATGCCACCATAAGTAAGGATGATTCAAAGGACGGCACCCATGCAAATCTCCTCCGACACACGCCCCTGGCATCCTGTCGCACTGGTACTGGTAGGTGCCATCCTGCTGGGGGGCGCACCGGGTCTTGCTTTGGCCGAATCGGCCCATGAGGGCGCACCGATGTACGTCGGTCTTCTTGCAGGCTCCGCCTGGTCGAACAACGAGATCAAGGATCTGGAAGGCTTTGCCCATTGGGGAATGCCGGGCTACACGCTGGACTACCATGACTCGGGGCTGGTGTTCGGCGTGCTGGCCGGGCACAGGCTCGTAATCGCCGGCTTGCCGTTGCGCCTTGAGATCGACGGCATCATTGGAGACATGACGGCACGCTCAAACCGGCTCGATCCCGAGGGTCTGGATGAGACGGTGGAAGTAGAGTTTCGCTGGCTTGCGACCGCCCGGGTCGGCATCGAACGCGCGATGGGGCCGGTGAGGATGTTCGCCTCCACCGGGATGGCCCTGTCCGGGATCGACCGCTCGGTCACCGACATCGACTCGGGACGCGGCATCGAACCCTACATGGATGCGGACGACTCCTTCAGCGATCACACCACCGAGGTGGGCTGGGTGGTGGGAGCCGGTATCGAAACCCGCTGGTCAAGGCCCTGGGATATTCGCCTTGAGGGCCTGTACATGGATTTTGGCACCAGCACTCATCAAGTGAACCATTCCGGCAACAACCGCTGCGGGCCGGATGGGCCGCAAAGGCCCTGCCCCTACAAGATCGATAATGAACTCGGGATGGTGCGCTTAGGGATCACCTATCGCTTCGGACTCTAGGGCTTGGCGTAGGGATTCGGCGGCAGTCAGACAACCCTGAAGTCTGGAGGCCTGCTCGCGGATTTATTGCGCAGCCAGTATTTGCGGGCGGATAAAATGCCGTGTGACAGCCCGTAGCCACCAGACCCGTGGGTCCGGAAGCGCCATCTCCGTCATAAGTTCCTCAGGAATTCATCCAGTGCAGCGATACACTCGGGCTCCATCAGGGTCGGGGCATGCCCCGTGTCGGCTACCGTCACCAAACGTGCGCAGGGATATTCCTGACCCATGCGCAAGAAACTGTCCCTGGTGAGCACTTCCGAGCGTTCACCGCGAAAGGCGAGCAGAGGTACCGGGTGCAGTCCGCGATAAGTTGACCAAAGGTCGATGAGCCCTGCCCGGTCTCCCAAGTACGGCTTGGTGATGTTCACATCCCAGTCGAAGTGGAGCTGTCCGTCCGTGCCCTTGCGATAGGTATTTCGCACCATGGTCTTGAACAGTGCCTCGCTCTGATAGGCTGTGCCTGGCATGTTCGCCATGATGGCCTTGGCCGCGCTGTTCCAATCGGGCTGCGGCCGATCTGCGCTGGCATACTCAAGTGCGCCCCATAGCTGGTCCGGTCGCATTTCAGGTCCGATGTCATTGAGCACCAGGCCCGCCATGGACAACGGCATGAATGCCCCGAAAATCAGTGCCAGTAAGCCGCCGTAGGAAGTTCCGATCATGATGATCCTTCGGATATCGTTGTCGGCAAGCAGCTGGGTGATGTCGTGAAAATAGGTGCTCACCCGGTAATTCTGCCAGTTGGGGTCAAAGTCAGAACGCCCGCGCCCGCGCAGGTCGGGACAGATGACCCGACGCTCGCCGGCAAGTTTCTCTGCGATCAGGTCGAAGTCACGCGCGCTGCGAAACTGTCCGGCCAGGCAAAGCACGGGGGTGGCGGCAGACTGCGGATCACCATATTCTCGAAAGTAGAGGCTGAGGCCATCGCGGGCAGTGTATCGGTGCTCTGTATAGGCCATCGCTGCTGAATTCGTTGTGCGAAGGGCTGGCTTTCGAAGATCAAGCGGTGCTGTACCAGGAGGCCCGGATTCAATCGTTACTCCAGGTGCAGCCCTGCACTGCCAGCGCATTCTACATGATTGCACAACGCAGGTTCGACTGCCTGTGCTGGCTTGTGATCACGAGCATGAGCTTGATCAGCCCAGGGCATGGTGGCGAGGAAACTGTGGATCACAAAGTGTTCGGCATCCGTAGGTCGCGCACTCAAGAAGAAAACAACCGTACAATACACGCCCGGAAGCCGTGATAAATTTCTCAGGCAGCGTTCCCGTGACCCCTGTCATTCCAAAAGCATACGATGTTTCACTCCAACATGGTTTGACGATGGCGTAGGATGCACGGCATGGGTACGCGAAAACAGGGCGATGGGTCCGACAACTCCAGGTGCCGATGAACCTTACGTATCACAAATGCATCGTGGTGATGGCAGCGCTGCTGGCCTGTGCCATTCAAAATGCCGCAGCCCTGGATGTTGAGAAGCGAAATCTGTTTTCCCTTTGCGCGCCGTTGAACATCGTTGCCGAGCCCATGCGCGATGATCTCGCACGAAAGATCGGCCTTGCGGGGCCTGCGATCGAACGCGTGCTGGAGTCGAAGCTTGACGCAGTGCATCTGTTTGATGCTGACTCCAACGAGTTCTTAAGCGCGCGTGTTAGCCTTGCCGATGCCGGAGATTTTTTCAGTGTGGAGCTGAGCCTGAACCGGTTTGTTGGCAACATGGGATACGGCATCGGCGGGATCGTCACCCTGTGGACGACCCGCACTCTGGGCAGGCATGGAGGCTCCGACCAGGCCATTTTGCAAGCCGTCGCGGCCCTGACTGATGAATTTCTCGGCCATTACCTGTACGTCAATAAGGCGGAGTGCCAGGCCCGGGATGACGCGTCCGGGAACTAAACGCCGGTCGGTAGCGAAAATGGAGGCCATTGCATAGCTTTCAGGATCGAGAGGTGTCTGTGAAAACAGATATAGAAAATTGTCTTTTTTTCTATATGCGTGTGATTGAAAAACTCTGTCCCTTCCCTCTATAGTGGGTTCTTGCTAAGCGTTGATGATAAGGAGAGAGAAGTGGATCGCGACAGAGACGAGCGTACAGAAAAGGCAAATATTACCGCTTTAGTAAAGAGTACATCTATAAAAACCTATCCGACTTCTTTTAAAGCCGTTTTTGAAGAAGTTCTTCGACTGTTGCCGTCACCATCTTCCTAGAGTTTGGCAACCACCGCTTGCAATTCCCTTGCACTGTGCTTCCATTTGCTTTAGGAGTATTGACCCGCCACCGCGGGATACGCGCAGTGCGGAAATTTTAGCCATGTCCCACACCCGATTTCCCAACTACTAATTGGAGTATGTATATGATTCCCAGAATCTGCCTTGTATTTACGCTGTGCGCCGGGCTTGTCGCCTGTGGCGGGAGTCCAGCTCCTTCTGCAGAAAGTCGGGCAATCATGGAATACACACGGGTCGCCTCGAATTCCACCCACATCCTTTTTACGGACTGGATCAACAGGAGGCCCGGTAGCACAGAACCTGAACGCGTTTCCGTGGATTGCAGGGGTGAGTACTGCGAGGTGGGCGATTCACAAACCCTGACTGCAAACAGGGTCGTCGAGGTGGATCCTGATCAGCTCACGATACTTCCGGATACCAACGGAATCAGCACGGGCATCGAGAATTTTGTGGGATTCGGTATTGAAGCGCATAACTTTGTCGGCTGGATGGAGCACAGTCTCTTTGCCTCGACATCGCGCACGTTCACAGGCGAGTCGCACCCTGACAGGGGATCGATCCGTATGTTTGCCACGGTAAACGGGAATGCGCCGCTGACCAATCCTGAGGTGGAAGCGACCTGGACCGGCTTTGTATCGGCAAGGGATGACTCTGCAGTCACTGCGCTTGACTCGTATGTGACAGGAGATGCCCGTATCTCCGTCAGGATCGGCGAGCAGGTAATGGCGGATGTACACCTGACCGACATGGTCAATGTCACCACAGGCCAGCAACACGGCGATCTGGTCTATGAGGACATGTCGGTGATTGACGGTCAGTTCGGTCGCTACCATGCTGACGATCATCGGCTTTCAGGCGCGTTCTACGGCCCCAACCACGAGGAAGTAGGGGGGATATTCGAGCACCCCCAGGGGCTGCTGGGGGCATACGGCGGCGATAGAGATTGAACAAGGCATGGAAACCATTAAACAGAAAGGGAGTCCGTTGAAAAGCGCTTCAGTATTGCTTCCGGCCTTTATCCTGCTTTGCTTCCAAGGGAGCGCTGCTTCCCCCGACACCTCAACCGAGGATTTTTACATCAGGACAGGCGCGGGCATTCATTGGCTTGACCTGCAGGAGTCCGGCCCGTTCATCCGCACCAACGGGCGCGAAGAGGTCCTCGGATATCTGGACCACTATGACGGCAAAGACGATGGCGCGTTGATTACCCTTGCCCTGGGCAAGGCACAGAATCTCCAGTTCACCGAGCTGCGCGGCTTTCTCACCTCCCATACATCCAGGCACACCCGTGAATACGACTCTGACCCTGCCCCATGGGCGGAGGTTCGCGCCCGGTTCCAGGACCAGCACTGTCCACCCGGTGCAGTACTCGGGGAGTGCCTCACTTCGCAGACCCAGCGATACCTGCTCGATCTGATCGGGGATGATCCTCATGTTCGGACGGTCGGCTGGGTCGGAAGGATCGATGGTGCGGCCCTGCCGTTCGGCTCGGCTATCTTTGCCTGGGGCGACCCCATCCGCATCCGCACCAAACAGGAAGTGGATTTTTACGGTCTGGACTGGGTCACCGGCAAGCGGGCTGAACCGGCTGACCAATCCGGTGCCTCGATGTACTTCGGACCCAGCTACAAGAGATTAAGCCAGGACATCAGGACGTTCGCCTATGAGTCCAACCGCCCTGCCACGGTCAACAATCTCACCCTCAGTGAAGATCTGGATGCTTCCTACATGGGTGGAGTAATCGGCACCCGCCGGGATTTCCCGCTCCGGCCGGACTGGAACTTCACCGTGGATGGCACGCTAGGGCTCTACTACCTGGATGCGGACTACCATGGCAAACAGCGCACATTCATATCCTCGGGCATGTTTGCGATAGACGAAGTCACGAACCACCGCACCAGTGATACGCAATGGGCCGCCACTGTCGGCCTGCAGGCCTTATTGGCTTTCTCGTATTCCGAGAACGTGACGCTTCGTTTCGGTGCAGGCATCGAGTACCTGTCGGACGTACCGACCATGCGTTATGCAAGGCGGGGGGAGAGTCTTGGTCCCGGAGATTCCCATTCGCCGGCACGCATTGACTACTCGGATGCGTTTGGCTACTCCAGTTCGGTTTTTCTGGAATTCAGATAAAAGATCCTGTCCTGAATCCCGGTCTTTTTGGTTCAGGCACGGGGGAATGTTTGTGCAGCCACATGCGTGGCAAATCCTGAACCTGCCTCCGCATAGACATTGAACACGGTGGAGGCCCCGGCCTCCATTAGCGGTTCGATCTCATCCGCAAAGCGTGCCGTAGCCGCGACCCGTCCATTGAAGGAGGCGGTCTTGAGCTCATCCAGCACGGCGAGGTTGGATGCCAGGTTCGGCAATGCCAGCATTACCAGTTCAAGTGTGTGGGTGGCCTGTACACGATCCCAGAAATCCGTGTCACTGGGGTCTCCCAGCAGTACCTTGCGCCCGCTCGATTGCAGGCGCTCGACCTTGATGGGATTGGTGTCCACGCCGACGACGGCACCGCCGTGGCGCTCGTGCATGTCATCGTAGGCCCCGGTGCCGACACGTCCCATGCCGATGATGGCGATCTTCGCACCACCGATATCGAGTGCATGGTCATCGGCTAGGCGCTCCGGGCGCTGCAGGCGTTTCAGGACCTCACCGTAGCGGGTGTAGAGCGGATGGGCGATGACATTCAATCCTGCAGCGATCACGCAGGACAGGGCCATGGCGATCGCAATGACGATCAGCCAGGCATTGTCGATCCAGCCGTTGGCGGCCCCTATGGCTGCAACGATCAGTCCAAATTCACTGAAGTTGGTCAGGTTCAGCGAGGCCAGCAGAGAGGTTCGTGCACGCAGCTTGTACCGGGTCAGCAGCGCGAAGAACAGCGCCGTCTTGAGGAACACGAACGGTGTGATCGCGGCACCGATGAGCATCGTCTGCAGTGTCAGCGGCCCGGACAGCCCGATGGACAGGAAGAACCCGACCAGGAAAAGATTCTTGAAGCTGAACATGACCTTCGACATCTCGACGCCCTTGCTGTGGCTTGCGATCAGCACGCCCATGACGAGCGCACCCACGTAGCCCTTGAGCCCGACCAGCTCAAACAGCTGCGAGCCGCCCACGGCCAGCAAAAAGCCGTACAGGACCAGCAGCTCGCCGTGCCCCACACGGTTCAGGATGGCGTTCAGCACCGGGCGCAAGCCAAACAGCAGCAACAGGAGAATGGCCCAGCCCGCCGGGTACTGGCCCGCTGAGCCGGCGAGGAAGATGACGGCGGCCAGATCCTGCACGAGAAGGATGCCGATAGCGATGCGACCATGCAGGGACGAGGTCTCCTCCTTGTCCTCGAGTGCCTTCACCACGAACACGGTGCTCGAGAAGCTCAGGGCAAAGGCGATCAGCAGCGCGGTGGAAAAATCGAGGCCTTCGAACAGAGCCGCACCTGCCAGGGCCAGCGCATAGATGAGTGCCCCGAACACCACCATGGTGATGGCCATGTGCAGTCCTGTGACCGCCCACACCTGCGGGCGTGCGAAGGTTTGCAGGTTGAGCTTGAGGCCGACGACGAACAGCAGCAAGGTGATGCCGAGCTCCGAGAGCGCCTCGAGCATGGCACCGCTGGTGACCCCGAACGGGTTGAGCACGAATCCGGCGACGAGGAAGCCAACCAGCGGCGGCAGACCGACGGTCCTCGACAAAAGACCGAGCGCGAACGCAAGGCCGATCCAGGTGACATCCCCCAGGGCGATGGCGATGGTATCAAAACTCATGAAGCGTCACTTTGATTCAGCACAACTCGATCGGCAAACCAGTGACACTACTATGCCACGGATAGGCCACCCACCCTATCTTCCGATCGAGAGGACGGTGATGGCCTATCGGCTATTTTTTTCTTGTGTACGAAGCGGACCTCGATTCGCGTCAAACCTTCAAAATGAATGATCCCGGAAAGCAGCGCTGGGACTCGTGTCCGTACCGCCTGCAGGTCCCCGGGTTTTGACGCAATGCCCCCCAAAGGCCATAATGCCGGGGCTGACTACTACTATATTAATTACAACCCCCGAGTCGGCACACGACACAGAAGAATAACGATACAAGCAGGGAGCCCGCGCGTGATGAAATCCAACGCATTGCCCACCCCGGCATCGATAATGCTGGGACTCAGCCTGATGGTGTTGACCATCATTTTGCCTGTCACACAAACCGCCTCGGCCCAAATGCACGAAGCCTGTCCCCAGACACCGGGGGTGACCCCGATCGCGGACCCGCAGGTGACCGCACAGCAGGTACAGGCCGGCACTGCCAGCCTGATGGACTTCGCACGGGAGGCAAGCGGGCAGTTCAAGCAAGTGTCCCAGCAAAGCGTCTCGCAAGCCTACTATTTCGCATGCCTGATTCGACAGGACGGGGGCCCCTGGCAATCCGGTTCGACCTACCTGGTGCAACTCACGCTCGACGGCCGGATATTCGTGCACACCCGGGACATGACACTGTCGGGCAGGCGTCTCAACCGGGCGATCCTTGCAGAAATCCTGACATCACTTGACGTCGACCCTGCCGATCTGACCAACCCGCAGGCCGTCCTTCGCACCCTGCTGGACGAACCGCATGCCGAGTTTGATGCGACCGCTCCGGTCGGTCAGCGACCGGGCATCCCGGGGGCCAAGGGCTATGCCAGCGTCTACAAGACTGCGCGCCGTCCGGACCCGATCATCCTGCTGGCAGGATTCGATCTTCGCCGTGCGCACACGGAACAGGAACAGATCGATTACGGCGACCCGGCCGTGACGGCCGCTGACGTGGTGGATCGCGAAAGCCTGAAGGAATTTGTTTTTGAAGCAGCCACGTACTTTGGTGAAGCGCGCAGGGCCGAAGGCCGGGTTGGCGTCTCCAAGGCCAAGATCGCCATGCGTGACCCGAACGGGCCATGGCGACACGGCTCCGTGTACCTCTATGTGCTGGATCTTACAACCAACATCATCCTGATCCACGGCGCATTTCCGGACCGTTATGAACTGCGCCCGCTGGTTCCGACCGTGCGCGATGCGGTCACCGGCGAGCTCGTTCTGCCGCAGGTGCTTGCGGCGGCAGCCAGCAGCCCGGAAGGCGGCTTCGTGGAGTACTACTTCGATGACCCCTCGGATGCCAGCGACAGTGCGGACATTCCCAAGGTGGGTTACGCGCGCCAGTTCGAGTTCCAACCGACAGGCATGGGTCCGCCAAGCCGGATCGTGATCGGCTCGGGGTTCTACCTGAGCGACCCCGGGGTCGTGGCGGCACGCCAGAACCTCGCCATCGAGGACGTGCTGCCGCAGGTCATGCGGGCGATGACGGCGAGCACCGTGGATGCAGTGTCCAGTCGTATCGAGCAGGCGCATTCCGGAACCCCACCTGCACAAGGCTACAGCCTCGCCGGGGCCTCCTCACTCTACGATGCCCTGATGAACAACGGAAGATCCCTGGGTGCGGGCAGCTTCAACCCGGCCCACATGCTGGCAAACTCGTCCTTCGTGCTGCCGCTTGCTGGAGCAGGCGGGGGCACCAGCCAGTCCACGTTGTGGGGCACCGGAGGGTACCGGGACTTCGATGGCGGTGACAGCGACTCGCTTCGCTACGATGGTGATGTGATCAGTGCCAACCTCGGCTGGGATACCCGTCTCAGTACGGACCTGCTCGCCGGGGTCTCGCTGCAATGGGCTCAGGGTTCGGTGGATTACACGGATTCCAGCAACGTCGATGGCAAGTCCAAGACCACCCTGACGAGCATCAACCCCTACGTCGGCTGGCAGGGAGCAGGAGACCTGACCCTGTGGGCTACGGCAGGCTACGGCTGGGGAGAAATCGAGATCAACGACTCGGCCGTGGACGAGGAGGACAGCGACCTGACCCAGCAGATGGTGGCCGCCGGGGTCAGTGGACCCCTGATGGCCAGCGCAGACGGCAGCATGAGCCTGCGTCTAAAGGCCGAGACCGCGTTCACCTGGGCCGATGTCGACGGCTCCGGGACTCTCGAGAGCATGGATCTCAATGCCAACCGCCAGCGCCTGCTGATCGAGGGCAGCCATGTCAAACAGCTGGCCTCGGGAGCGACCTTTACGCCCGCACTTGAGCTTGGCGTGCGCCGTGACGGCGGCGACGGCGATACCGGCTCGAGCATCGAGACCGGTGCCTCCATGCGTTACTTCAATCCGGAGTCCGGGCTGACCGTGGAAGGCCGTGCCCATACCCTGCTCAACCACAGTGACGATTACGACGAGTGGGGCCTCAGCGCACTGGTGCGGCTTGACCCCGGCACCTCGGGGCTGGGACTGGCCCTCAGTATCCGCCCGGTCATTGGTCCAACGACCGCTGGCGCCCAGCAACTGTGGAAGTCCAACGTAGCCGAGGCACTGGAGTCTACCCGCGCGGCGAGGGAGCACCTGAATACCCGCATCGCCTACGGCATGGTAGCCAACGGATGGAACGGCCTGCAGGGCGTGCTCACCCCCTACACCGACCTGTCAGTGGATGGCGAGGGGGGCAGGCGCCTGAGTCTTGGCGGAAGCTTTGACGTCGGCACCGCGCTGAGGATGAGCCTGGAAGGCGTACACGATCGCCCGGTGATCGGTGCCGTCAGCCACAGCGTCATGCTGCAGGGCACCCTGAGCTGGTAGTCATACAGAGAGCCAAACCTTCTGGTCCGGTTCGGCATGCGGTGAATCGCCCGCGGCCGGACCGGTGCCTGAAACCGGGGCTTGGCATTCAATGCTGCGATGTGCAGTCCGGCCACGTCGGAGCACGCATCAATGCAGTCTCACCCCTGGCCTTTTTCTGTTCCACGGTCGGCACGATCGTCTGGCGATGCCCGTAGGGCTTCCAGGCCGGTGCGATCACGTTCGGCATGTCCGAGCGGTGCAACAGGCTCGCGCGCATCAGGGTGAACTCCCCGTAGTGGTCATTGATCGCATCCATGACCTGGTTCAGCCGATCCAGAGGGTCCGTCTCCTCCGTAAATAGTTCCTGCTGGCCCTTCGCCGGGCGCGGGTCCAGGGCGGATACCTGCACCTGGAACACCCCTTCGCCCTGCCAATAGTTGCGCAGCATCTGCTTGCATAGCTCAATGATCGCCCGGCTGTCATTGGTCGGCAGCCTCGTCCTGAAATGATGGCTGCCGATCCAGCCGTTCCGCGTGCGAAGCCCGACCAGGTACCGCTGTGCCACTAGGGCGTGCTGGCGCATCCGCGCACCCAGCTTCTCGGCCATGTGTATCAGGTACATGCGGATGACATCACGCTCGGTGGTATCGGGCGGCATGATCTTGCCGTGCCCCAGGCTCTTGGGGGCGGCGATCCGGGTCTCCACCGGGGCGGAGTCCTCGCCGCGGCACATCTGCCAGATGCGCCGGCCCGGGTTGCCGAAACGCTTGCCCAGCACGCTGATTGGCAGGTTTGCCACCTGCCCGCAGGTCAGTGCCCCGCGCTGCGCCAAAAACGAGGCGATGCCCCGGTTGATCCCGCACAGCTCGGTAACCGGTACGTCCTTGAGGCGCTCGCGGGCCTCCCAGGGCGGGATGATGGCCAAACCGTTCGGTTTTTTGCGCTTGGCGGCATACTTGGCGGTGGTCTTGTCGCCGCTGATGCCCACGGTGCAGCCCAGCCCCGAGACCGCACGCACCTGCGCCTTGATCATCTGTCCCATGACCTCGGGGGGCCTGTTCCAGTACTCCTGGCAGCGGGTGAGATCGAGGAACGCTTCATCGACGGAAAAAACCTCGACGTCCGGAGTGAGATTTTGCAAGGCCATCATAATCTGGGTGGAGACCTCAGCGTAGCGCTCGGGGTGCGCCGGGACCCGGATGATTTCCGGGCACAGGGCCTTGGCCTTTTTCAGGCGTGTGCCGATGCCGATGCCATAGGCCCTGGCTTCATACGAGCAGGTGATGAGGCAGGTGCCGGTCAGGCCGTTGGTGATACCGATCGGGCGGCCCCGGTATTCGGGGTGATCGCGCTGCTCAATGGAGGCGAAAAAGGCATCCATGTCGACGAAGGCGATCAGGCGGGGCCAGTGTTTTGCGCTGTCCGACATAGGACCATTCATGCCGGGGATCTGGGCCGGAATCAAGAATAAAGCGAATCCCGGGTTGTTTTGGTTTTTCGGGTCAGGGTCGGACCAGCATGGCATGTGGATCAGTGATCAGTGCCGCATTTGTTTTATCTGGCGACGGAGGAAGCCTGTCAGGTTAAAATCATCGGCCAGCACTAAGGAAAACTGACATGGCCAAGCTCAAGAATGTTCACCCAGGCGAGGTGCTGCTCAACGACTTCCTCAAGCCGCTGGGCATCAGCCAGAACAAGCTTGCGAACCGCATCTTCGTGCCGCCTTGCCGGCTCAACGAAATTGTTCTTGGTAAGCGCTCCATCACGGCAGACACTGCTCTGAGGCTGTCCCGCTATTTTGGCAACAGCGGCAAGTTCTGGATGGGACTGCAGGATGATTACGATCTGGAAGATTCCAGGAACAAAATTGCCAGCTCGCTTGAGAAAATCTCAAGCCATGTCGTGTAGAAAAAATTCCAAGGCGTATCGTGAAGTATCTAGACTTGCAAATTTTCTAGTTACCCACAAGTCAATTCAGGCCTTATCGAGCCAGTGTTTTGCGCAAGGGAGTAGCCTTTGGCAAGGAGTCAATTTTGAACAGTTATTTTGGGCTTGATACGATTAAAGCGATCTATGTGGGTCGAGTTCCTCAAGAAATTGTCTAATGTCAAAGCGCTCAAAAATACACGCATCTGTAGGCCAGCAGTCTACTCGATCTGTTGAAGGGAAGAGTCGTGCCTCAAAGAGATGCAGCGCTACAGGTCGGGATGTCTCGCCGAAGAAAGTGACTCGGACTTCCGAACGAATCATCAAGGAAATTTCCGTAAAGCGACGAAAAGCGATGCAGATATTGGCTATTCGCTAGATGGGGCTATCGCATCACGTCGACTAACGCAGTCCACGGTCATGAAGCCAATAACCCTAACTCACTCAAGCTAGACCTGCACTTGCGGAGGCTTGATCAGTGATTCTGCTGGGATGCCCAGTTCATGATGCAGCTTCCAAATCATCTTAAGCGTCAGGGAACGCTTGCGGTTCAGGATTTCGTACACCCGGTTACTTTTGCCGATCATCGGCTCAAGATCCTTGACTGTAAGGCCTTTTCTTTCCATTTCGAATTTGATGGCTTCCACAGGGTCCGGCATCTCCAGCGGATAGTGTTTACTTTCATAGGCTTCGACGAGTGTAGCCAAGACATCGAGTCTTTCCCCGTCCGGTGAATCCGGGGCAGCCAGCATCAGCTTCTCAATCTCCTTGAGTACCTTTTGGTAATCGGCATCGGTTTTAATGGGCTTGATGTCCACGGTTTCTACCTCCAGCATTAAATCGTCTGCGCATCAATTTTGTCATACTCGTCATGAGTACCTATGAAACGGATATAAATCACCTGATAGGCGTAATTGATCCATACGACCAACCGGTACTTGTTACCGGCAATGTTAAAAACAACCCTGCCATCCTTCAGGATACTAGCATTTCCAAAATCCCGTTTTACGTCTGCAGGGGTTCTCCAGTCTGCTTTCAGTGCATATCGATACCAGGCCAGCACAGGGTCGGTTGCATCTGAATGTCGGGGATTCTTTTCCCAAAATGCCTTAAGCGCTGACAAGGCGATTACTCTCATACCCAAGTATAGTCCCAATATGGGACTAAAACAACCTATTTTCTAAGGTCAAAGAAACACTTGGGGTGCATTTCTTTGGGGGATTGATGCCAATTCGAGCAATTCAAAATCTCGAAGGCTGATGGATCGCAAAAACTGTCGAGGTAGCCACATCTCAGCGACCCACTAAAGCGATGTAAAATCCATTGCTGTAGATAGTTTATAAGGAAAACAGTAATGGAAGCTAAAAGAATGACCATGCCAGAACTTATGCGTGTAGCGGCAAACTCGGCTGAGATGTGTATGAAAGACCCTAGGTGCATAGTCAATTTTCATGGCCAAGGCATAGAACCGCAGAGTGATGGAAAATACGTTGTCAACCTCCCAGGAGCTCTTCTTATACAGGTATTTGGTCAAAACCGAGACAAAAGGTACATGACCCAAGGCAAACCGCTTTGGCAGGCTGTTCTACACGAAATGGGGAGAGGGAATGTCACCAAATCCTTAAAGCTTGCATTTGGCCAAGATAAAAAGATGGCCCCAAAGGAGCTAATCGAACAGCTTGAAACCCAATACCATGCCGTAGCACACGCTGTTGAAAATACATCCAGCCTGATCGCTTGGATCAAAACAAGTGCCGAGACACTGGAAAAGACGTCGGGGTCATATGCAGAAGTTTTAATAGATGTCACAGACGACAAATTTCGAGTTTCAGAAAAAGCTTATGTAAGTTCAAGGCCATTTTCGGAAGCCTGTCACGAGATTTTTGATCTGATAGATAGTGAAAAGGGGTTACAAACCAGAGAGGATTGGGGAAATATAGATTTTTTCGAGGTCAATGACACATTGCTCAGGGTAAGAAAGACTGCGGATCAACTAGTTAATGTTAAAAAAGACGAGATATCAAGACATGAAGCAGAAAATACAAAAGGCTCACTAGAAGAGGTACTGTCTATAGTAGCTAAAATGCAAAATTGGGACTTAACATCCGCGAATGCTGCGAATGAACGCTTAGAGTATATGGATGACCTCAAGCGAGCTGAGTTATTTCTGAGGCAGTCGCTACAGAGGTGGTTTCCATTATGGGCAAGTCTTCAGGTTGAAAAGCGGAGAGATGAGGCAGAGCAAACAGAACAAAGAGCCAGGCATGCAAAGGCAGAAGCAGCAGGTGAGGCTTCAAATGTAATTGGGCATGCATATGAAGAACAGGCACGGTTGGATCAAAAAAGCCGATATAGCTGGACCATACTAGCCTTTCTTGCAGTTGCTGCAATTATTGGAATAAATATTAAGTTAATGGAAGGTTTTTATGCTGTTGGGGGCACTACATGGGGGGCAGAGCGTATTGATTCAATTATCACAAGATTGCTGTGTACGAGCGTCCTAGGAGGGATAGCGTATTGGGCAGGACGCATTGCCACAATCAAGCTTGGCCATGAGACCGATCACTTGCACAAGGCAGTAATTGCGCGAACGCTTAGCGGCATGAAGGAGGGAATCGATACAATTAGAGCAAGAGAGCAACTAGGGCTTATGGCTAACGCAAGGCTACTAGGCCAAACCGGGCAGTTTCAAAACAGTCAAACAGGTCCGATAACAGGTGACCCGGGCCCACATATCCGAGACGGTGTTGAAAAAGCGATAGAAGCAAACAGGGATTCATGACGTAATGTAACGGATAGCGATCTCTTCATTAAAAAACATTTGCTCAACTCTCCCCCCTCACCTTGATCTGCTCAATCGTTAGCACAATTGTCTGACCGAACCCATACGGCTTCAAGCTAGGGTAGTCACATTATGGAGAGATAAGACGAGTGAACTTACTACGCCTAATGCTGTCAAGTGCGATATTCCTGTTCTTGATGAATAACGTAGTAATGGGGTCAGAAGAATATGATCATGGTAGGTCCGATAGCGGCACCGAAGACATTTTGGACGTGAAAACTGACGCAGAACTGCATTCTATTCTGAGTGAAGTAAGGCAAATCTTGCCGCCAAGCGACTGTGGTGACTGGGATGAAGACGAAGCCAGAGTAGTCGGGGTATTTAGTTTAGGGAGCAACAAAGAACTATGGATAGGGAAAGAATATTCTAATGCTGATGGACTCGGCGTAAAGGGCTTACAGAAAACGTATGAGATAGAGAGTCTTTCTGTAAGCGGATCACCACTACTAGGAGTCATAAAGATCAGATTGCCAACTCCTAAGATGGATGTAGAGCGAGCCTGTTTTAGAAAACTTAAAGGGCTACAAGTAAGAATAATAAATGCTGACGAACAGGAAATTTTTCAAAACAACAATTGGAAAATGACGATTACCAAAATCAAATTTGGCGTACTAGTCAAGCCCCAAGGATTGATGAAAAAGAAGGAGCCGACTGGTGAATCACAAGTAATTTTAACAACTTCGGAGGGGCTGATAGGCATGGCAATCAGAAAAAGTGTCGAGCATCTTTGGGCATTGCCGGGAAGTTTAGGGTTGATGGTGTTATGGACCATAGGAGGCTGGGTTCTGCGGAGGACGCCAAAAAAGTAATATGTGAATCCCACCTTCGAACCAGAAGGGACATAGAATGCTCTCTATACCAACCCTATTGAGATTAAAAGGTGCCTACATCTGGATTGAGGGAAAGCTAGCATCCTTTGCAATAGATTTGACATACAGGTCGCGTTGCGGATACGGGATCTGCACGCCATGCTCATGGAAAAGATCCTACACACCCAGCGAGACTTAGTTTTTCACATTTGTACAGTCATTGATCAGCCCCATGTTCTCAATGTTGCTGACTACCATCGCATCGGCCAGAGCGTTGCCAATCGCCACACTAAAAAACCCGCAACTTCCGGTCACGAGAATATTCAATTTGTTTGGGTCACTTGTAGGTACCGAAAAACAGGTCCCAGACAGGTAGGATCGAAGAAAAATTCTTATTCTGGTCCTTCCAGTGATGACGGTCGTGTCGGATGACCCAGTTGTTCAACCATCCGAGCGCCGGATGCGGAAACACCAGACTCGTGTGATTCGCGATATTGGCCCAGGCGTGGATGAGTGCGATCACCAGAAATGAAACCACGCTCAGGGGTGCGAACAGGTACATGCTGACAAACAGCAGCGTCAACGCAGCCAACGCCTCCACCGGATTTATGTACATCCCGTCGAGAGCTTCGGGGTATCGGACCTTATGGTGGGTGCCGTGCACCCAGCGAAACATGACCGGGCGATGAAGCCAGCGGTGCATGCCGTAATACAGCAACTCGAACACCAGCAGGACACCGGCGATCTGCAGCACCACTGCCCAGGCCGAGACTGGCCCGCTGTCGATGAGTTGATCCTGGAACAAGAAAATGAACGCGAGATAGTACGCCATGCAAAGTACGCCGTTCAGCCCGATGAGCAGGTAATGTCGCCTCAAGGGCGGAGTTTGCTCGGTCACGGGCCGGATGCGGTAACTGTCGAATTTTCCGGAGCCCAAAGCATAAATCGCAAACGCTCCGTATATCGATATGAACACGAAGATCGCGGCTATCCCGGATACAAGTACATAATCCATAAGAGAATTCAAGCACACCAACAATCCTGTAGTCAAAACCCCGAAAAGCCCTGTTACGGGCGTTTATAGCCTCGGTCGGGAAATACAGTCTTAAACCGGATTCACAAACAGGATAGGCTTCGACAGTGACTTCAAACGAAGGTCTCCCACTGTCTTCGCTGCACAGCAGGGACAGGCCAGGATGTCAGGCGCCGGCATCAGGTCTTTAAGGAAGGCCAACGTCCTTTGCGATGGATTTCACATGCAGGTCTCTTTGCGGATACGGGATCTGCACGCCATGCTCATGGAATAGATCCCACACGCCCAGCAATACCTCGTTTTTCACGTTCGCACAGCCGTTCATCGGGTCCTTGATCCAGATGCGAATCTCAAGATCCACGGAACTGTCCCCAAAGCCCGTGACCAGACAGGTGGGCACGGGAGAGCCCAGCACCCTTTTCACGCGGTTGGCCGCGCGCTTGCACAGCTCGATGGCCAAAGCCACGTCCGATTCGTAGTGAATCCCGAGCGGGATTCTCAGGCGCACGTTCTCATGGCTGTGCGACCAGTTCTCCACGCGGTTGGCGATGAGTTCCTCGTTCGGCACCAGGTGCTCGATGCCGTCGCGGGTGATCACGGAGACGTAGCGTGCACCCAGGGTCTCCACCCGGCCGTACTGCCCGGCCACGAGGATGGTGTCACCGGGCTTGATCGATTTGTCGGTCAGCAGGATGAAGCCTGCGACAAGGTTGGAGAAAATTTTCTGCAGGCCAAATCCGAGGCCCACGCCGATGGCCCCGCCGAAGACCACCAGTGCCGTGAGGTCGATGCCGACGGAGCCGAGCGCGAACAAGAAGGCCGCGACGATGATCAGGATTTTGAGGATCTTGGCGGTCAGTACCTTGGTCGTTCGCGAGAGCCCCTGGCTCGCCTGGATGCGTGTCTCGAGCATGCGCACGATGAACAGCCCCAGCCACAGGAACACGGCCACGGCAATGGCCGAGGCCACGATATCGTAGACACTGAGAGTCGTGGCCCCGAGGTGAAACGTCCTGGCATCCAGAAATTCGATCAGGGGGATCAGCAGACCGAAGACATGCAGGGCGGCGATCCCCCAGATGAAGGTCGCCACCGTCCTGCCGATCAGGTGATCGGCAATGATCGATGAGCCAAGGCGAATGATGGCCCAGGCGAAAGTCAGGATGAGCGCGGCCTCGATCAGCGCGTAGGGTTGCTCAAGGCGAGTGTACAGGGCTGCGAAAACCCCGAGCCACACGAGCAGCAGGATCGGCACAGCGAACTTGAGCATGACGCCGGTCAGGAAGGATGTAATGCGGACCTGCTCGGTGGACTTGAGGGCGGCCAGGCGGGGTCTGATGGTCTTGGCCAGCGCCAGTGTGACGATCAGTCCTGCGACAATGATGGCGATCTGGGTAAGGTTGTCAGCAGCGAATACATGCTGGCTGGCCCACTGGTAGGCATGCCCGAGGGATTCGACCCAGGTGAGCGGGTCCAGCACAGTCTCGATGAGCGTCTTGTTCTCGTCCATAGCGTCGGGTCTTGCCAAAACCGGTTGGTGCTTCCAGGTGACTACCCCCTGCCAAGCATGGTATCAATTTCTCAGTGTGAAAAAACCTCAGCGTTGCACCAGTCCCTGCTGATGCCGATGGGTTGTAGAAGGGTCGCAGCCAAATAATTTGCAGTGTCTTACTCTGGTTTTCTGGCCTTGTGGAGGTACATGGGCGTGAATATTCCAAGTCGCCCTGCATCTGCAAGGCTGTCTGCACCCTGATTCAAAAGAAGCGCCACATCCAGAGTACCCCTCGGCACGATTCTGAACACCTCCAGCAATTTCACGACACGCGCGGTAATGGCGCGCCCGACAGCGGTTCTTGGCAGGCTCCTGAGGTTGAGTGAGCCACCATCCAGGGCCCGGTACCACTCCAGACCCGGTTCTGTCTCAAGGCTCAAGTCCCGGGTCTCGATGTCATCGAAACCTGCCTGGATCAGACCCCTATCGATGCGCTCAAACGAGACCACGTCTGCCAGGGAATTGTTCTCCAGCACTTTCTTCTTGAGGGCCATGTGTCCAGGGTCTGCAGGATTGTACTTCGGTGTCATGGCGTACTCATAGCCGGCGAACCAGGCACCGGGCTTGAGCACCCTCAAAATCTCGGCGTAGCATGCGCGCTTGTCCGTGGCGTGGGCCGTACCCTCGATCTGGTAAGCCGCATCGAACCTGTTGTCCTGCACAGGGATGTTCATGAAGTCTCCATGCAGCGTGGTGCACTGCACCTCCAGTTCGGTTTTGCTGTTGTACCGTTCGCATTTTTCCAGCTGGTACTCGTTGATGTTGAGGCCCACGATATTTGCCCCGGTGGCTTTGGCGATGGTGCGCTGCGGGCCCCCGATGCCGCAGCCGACATCAAGTACTTTCATGCCCGGCTTGAGATTGAGGATGCTGCCGATGTTGCGCTCATGAACGGCAATCGCATGTGCGAAGGACTTTCCCCTGATGGCAGGTGCGAAG
>JAPOYL010000006.1:45560-72918 GCA_026706595.1 Gammaproteobacteria bacterium
TTCCTTGACCAGGTTGTAGTACAGCCTGGACATCTCGAGCGCAAGTTTGTCTCCTTGCACAAAAGAATCCTTGTATGCACGCAGTGCCCGTTTGACCTCCTTGGAGCCGTAGGCACGAGATACCGGGTTGTGAAAGAGATTCTTCTTTTTCAAAATTCCTGGACTCTTTAGCCGTTCGCATGATTTCCGGCTTTCAATTGGGTAAAAGCCGGGCCGGCACACCCCTGCCCTGCTGGCATCTCGATACGCATGGAGGAGGCTCGGGTTGCCTCTGGCAACAGCCGGGAGTCAAATCAATGTACAGCGATGCGCAAGATTTCTCGCCTACCAAACAAGAGGGTGCCTCCTGCAAGAAGGACAACCTGTATCCGGTCCCAGGAATGGCCGTGAATGAATCCCTTGATGCTGCCGTTTTGCTTGCAGCGATTGAGCTTCTTGTGAATCTCCACGAAGACGGGGCATGATCTTCCAAGTTGTCGGCCCGGGAGCCCATCCGAACCACCGGCACGGGCGCGTTCAGTCCCTCTTGGTCGCAAATATGCCGATGAACTCGGGGCTGGCCACGTAGCCAGCCAGCGTATTCCGGTCGTTAAAGAAAATCCCCGAGACGCTGGAGTGACAGCCTCGCGCCACATCACATCCTCGGGCTGGCAAGTGATAACGCTGCGCACCGAAGTACGTTCCGTAGCTCGTCATGTCCTCCACCGGCACGTCCTCAAATGCATAGGTCCAGCGCAGGTGTGTGGAGTTACCACTCACAAACCTGTTGAACGATACGCCCACGGTGCCCGTTGTCTGCACACGAGACGGCAGCAGCAGCCCGGCCACATCGCCGGAGTAGGTCGCGTTCTCCAGCTCGTCGGACATCACCCGGTGGTAGTAGTACTCGAGGTCATGCGCCGGACCCTCGTGCTCGCGGAACTTCCAGCCGTCCAGCGAGGAAATCACGTCCAGGCCGTAAGTCGACTCGAAGATACCCTCCAGCCATGGACCGAGACTCTCGTGCGTGAAGTGGTCAGCATGACTCGGCGGGCGAGCATCCACTGAGCGGGACAGTGCCGGAAGATTGGGTGATGGAGTGGGTGGAAGATCCGGTTGATTGGTAGGGGTTGTTGGCCCAGTCACATCTCCCACTTCCGGCATCATAACGGGTGTTTCCGGGTACGATGCCTGGCCGTGATGGCCACCGCCGCCACCGCACCCGGACAGCAAAAGCAAAATGATAATGGCGAATCTGGCCATGGCTTCCTCCCCGCTTCTTACGAGCGTTTCAAATCCAGTGTCAGTAGCACTTCCAGCTTCTAGACCAGTTCACGCGTTGCGTGCAGCTTATACGATACCATATTTGGACATCTTATCCGGGCATCAGAAAATCGAATCCATCAGGAGGATGTCCTGCAGTGATTTTCGCACCCTCTTAATGCTCATTTCACACGTTTCCGGTTCATGGTGGATCGAGGGTGGAGTCGGCATTCAGATAAAAAAGATCGGACCGGGCGCATCCCTTCCGCGTTGGCGTCTGGATACGCATTGGGGAAGCCCGGCCCGAACTCCAGGAGGATCTCATCAGGCAATCCCTCTGGGCGTGATCCGGCATCATCTTCAAAACCGCACCATCAGCTGCAGGCCGATCTTGTGTTCGGGGCCTGCGGTGTCGCGGGCGGACCCAAAGCTGCCCAGGAGATCGCTGTGCCTGGGTCCGGGAGGACCCGGATGTCAAATATGCGCGATGCTATCGGGAGGAAAAAACTCTCTCCAGCAAGCCCCGAACAGGCGCAGTACTGCCTGTTTTGCCTGTTTTTTATGACCGCAATCCACAGAAATCATTTCCGCTGGAGTGAATATGGGGTCGAACTCAATTGTTGATTTGGTCTGTTGAAATGCAGCCCGCCCCGCCGCTGTCGAAATTCCATCATTCGGGTTGGTTTAGAGGCTGGTTCTCGTCGCGGCTTGCAATGGCCGGGCGGAGCCTTTTGCACATTCGCCAGTTCGTGCATGTTCGCTCAGTCCTGGTTCACCGGCAGGCCGGTGAGCGACAGTACAAGCTGCACCACCTCCACTTGCCGGGAAAGTCCCGTCTTGCGGAAAATCTGCTTCAGGTGCCAGCGCACCGTACCTTCACTGCGCTTGGTCAACGCGGCAACATCATGCACGCTCCTGCCTTCGGCCAGCATCGCCGCGAGCTGACTCTCCGCAGGGGTGAAACCGCACATCCATTGCAACATGGCCGGGTCGATCCGGGCAGGACTTGACGGGTCGACCACCAGCATCAGGGCCGCAACGCGCCGGGGCCGGCCCTCGCCCTGCGGGTCTTTCACCGGGGTCACATGCAGCACCAGCCGGGACAGCGCATCCGCCCGATCCACCACCATCGAGCCGCTCTCGCCCACACCTTCCAGTCGTGGCAGTGCACGGGCCAGTACCTGCTCGAGCCTAGCCTGGTCGTCCTTGGAGGTGGCTTTGACGAACCCGCCCTCATCGGACAGCCCGTCACCCCGGTCGAGGACCTCGAACGCCCGGTCGTTCAGCGCCACAATCTGCCCCCACGCATCAAGCTGTATGACGCCGGTCAGGACGTTATCGAGTAGCCCAACGACCGAGCTGCCAAGTGCGCGCGCATCCGCCAGCGCTTGGCGAGCACCCACGTAGTGGCGGATGTGGGGCAACAGACGCCCGAGCATCCTGACCTGGGCTCCCGACCAGCTGCCGTCAACGGAGTCGGCTACGGACATGACGATGCGTGTACCGCTGTCCGGACCGTCGAGGCGCACGTTGAGACAATCCTGCATGCTGGTGCGCGAGAACGCCTCGTTATAGGTGCGTGAAACCTTCTTCTCCTCTTCGGTGATCAGCTCGTTGATGTGGACGATGTAGCTGTCCGGCAGTTGCCGCAGGCGCGGGATACGCTCGTCGCTCGGGTAGTAATCCTGGAAATACTCATGCTCCAGCTCCCGGCACCGCAACCCCCGGTAGCAGAGCATCGAGAAGTAGATCTCCACGCCGCTCTCCGCGGTCCCCTCCCCGAACACCAGGATGTTGCCCTTGCTCTTGCAGGCGGTGTCGATCAGCCCCGATACGGCAGGCCACTTGGCATCCTCAAGCACCGCCTCGTGCAGCAAGGCCAGAATCCGCTCGTACACATCTTGGTCGCTCATGAATCCCCTGCTTGCCCGTTCCCCGTTCGTGCCACAGTATCAGTGTCCGGCTCCTGACAATCGCCGGCAGTCAAAACAATGTACGAGTGTGATCGGAATTTGTCGCCTCCCAAATAAGGGGGAGCACCGCGGGAAGCCTGTCCGTCAGTCGCCTGAGCCGCCTGCCAGTCAGGGTGCAGGCGCACCGGGGGCGAGAAGGTATTTCCAGGCAGACGAGCCCGGGCGCCATGCATTCGGGAGGGATTACTCCAGTTCCGCGCCGAACGCGCCCTCGATCCTGTATCCGTCGCGCCGGTACCAGAACGTCGCGGCCACGGCCTCCCCGTTCGCACCGTAGAAACTGCCCGTGGCGCTGCCGGACGTTCTCCCGAAGCTCGACTCGAACTGTTCTGCAGCCAGCGTGAAGGTCGCGGTATCGAGAAGCGGATCGTAGCCGGGATCGGTGCGGTTGGTCCCGACGTCACCACGAAAGGTCATCCCCGGCAAAGTGCCGCGCCCGCCGTCAGGCAATTCCAGGTACATATGTGACAGAAAAACATTCAGCGTATCATCCGCGCCCGGTCCGTAGTGGTCCCGCGG
Source organism: Gammaproteobacteria bacterium (assembly GCA_026706595.1). Lineage (GTDB taxonomy): Bacteria > Pseudomonadota > Gammaproteobacteria > UBA4575 > UBA4575 > WTFY01. Next base: position 49,295 of record JAPOYL010000006.1, read on the forward strand.
CCCATACGTCGCATTCACTTGCCCGGTCACGCGGTTGGTTTCGCCCCCCTCTGCGGGGGAGACACCCCAGCCGTAGGCCCGGCCCCAGACAGGACCCGTATACCGGTACACCCTGTTCTGGGGCGTGGTCCGCGGCAGGTAGTCCACCAGGCCGGTTGGTGTTCCGTGCACCTGCCAGTGCGAGCTGCTGCCGGTCACCATGGTCTCCTCCACCCGGAAGTGATTGCGGTTGAAGTCCGCCCAGAACCCTAGGCTCCCGGGGCTCAGTTGCCCATCCGGAGGGGTCGCGGGGGGGACATCCGCAGGAGGAGCGTTTACGGGGGAAACGTCCATGGGAGGATCGTCTGTCAGGGAATCCTCCATGAGGGGAGGCATCGTCGGCACAATGTCCGTCTCGTCCTCTGGCGTGTGCTGCGGGGAACCGTTCTGACCGCCCCCGCTGCCGCCGCCACAGGAAATTAGCAGGACGGTCATCAGTGTAACCCCGATGCAGGAGTGCCTGTGCGGCAGTGTCATACCAAGGCAGCGAGCGTTCTTCCTAGAAATGCCGCCCAAGGGTGACCCGCCCGGCGTAGTGCTCATCGTCCGAACCCAGGCCGCCTGCAGTGATCTCCGCTCCCAGCGAGGTGCGTCCCCTGCGGTATGTTCCACCCAGGTCCAGCAGGAGACGCGTCCGGATCGGTTTCGAGGAAAGCTCCTCTCCCGAGACATCGATGCGCGTCTCCATCCCGCCCAGAGTATGCGCGAGGTCTACCGATCCGCGCAGGGAAACCGCCCCGCCCCACCAGTTCCTGGCCTGTACCGTCTCCGCCGCCACCCCCAGGCTTGCTGTGATGCGTGTGGCGTCTATTCCCGAGACGCGCGCATCCACCGCATCGGTGAATTTCTCCATGTCGACTTCCGAATGCATCAACCGCACGCGCGGGGCCAGGGTCACTCCTCCACCGGTCGTCATTCGCCTGCCGACTTCGAGGTCCAGGCTCTGGACATACGCTCCGACGTCTGTCTTGAGGCGGCCCAGTTCATCCGAAGAGAGATCCATGTCGTAGCGCGTGAAGGAGAACCCGCCTGCCACGTAATACGCGCTTGGCCCATCGACGGAGAGACCCAGCGCAAGGCCGATTCCCTCAGCATCAATCTTGCCGCCTTTCGTGGGCGAGGATACGTCCGCCGAACCGGAAACATGGCGTATGAAGGCCGAGCCCGTGGCATGCTCACCGAGGGAAATGTCCTTCCCCGCTTCCATCGAATGGTGATCGTAGTCGTACTCTGCCCCGACGCTCACGCGTTCTGCCTCATACGAGCCTTTGCCTGCCGAGACGCGCACCCAGACAGGAGAATCAGGAGACAAGGCCCGCCTGGTGAAAGGTCCGGGATCGCCCAGGCGCAGTAAAAAGCCGGGCAGGGCCTCGTAGACCGCTGCACGTGGGGCGTATTCCTCCACGAACACGGGGGCGCCGCCGGATGCCGGCAGATACAGGAAGTCCTTGGCAGAAAAATCCCGGTCGGCGGTGATGCCCAAGGCCGGGTCACTGATGGTCCAGTTCGCAGGATCCGGGTCCGTGCGGTCCGTGACCAGGACGCCTTCGCCCGCCACGGCCACGTTGAACGCCCCGTTCGGGGCCACCTCTTCGGTGACACCTGTTGCACCCTCGTGCAGGGTCACCCCGTTGATGATGATCGTGGTCTTGCCGCCATCGTTGATGATCCAGTCATCGCCGATGACGTCCTCAACGCGGCGCCCGTCAAGGTCCATGTCGACGATCAGCTTGGGCCCGTCCGTCGACGCAAGGGGTGCAATCTCCGACACCGCATCGGCGCTTCTCGCCTCAACCCCACCCCCGAACGACTGACCCTGGGTGCCGCCATTGCCGGATGTGCCTTGTGTCGCGAGGATGGCAATTCCGGAATACGCGCTGATACTCCCCGTCGGCCCGATGTGAACCATGCCGTCACCTTCGACATGGATACCCGCCCCGGTATTGGATTCCGTTGAAACGGAATTCTCCACCGAGTACACCTGCGGCTCAGGCACAGGGGGTACAGTTGGCACAGGGGGTGGAGGAGGCGGAGGCGGTATCCTCGTTTCGTTGAAGTCCGCCACCGAGAAATCCCGGTCAAGCACGATACCTAAGGCCGGGTCACTGATGGTCCAGTTCGCAGGATCCGGGTCCGTGCGGTCCGTGACCGTGACCCCTTCTTCCCTCATCCTGACATTCCATGCGCCGTTGCGTGCCACCGCGTCGGCAACGACGCCTGTCGCACCGTCATGCAGTACGACATTGTTTACCGCGAGAGTGGTCTCACCCCCGTCGTTGATGATCCAGTTATCGCCGAGGACCTGCGCCACGCGCCGCCCTGCGAGGCTCAGGTCCACGCGCAGCTTGGGAGGAATGGCTGGAATAGCCGGGATCACGTTGTTGGGGTCGGTACTGTCTTCCGGCACGGCCGCTACCGTGCCCGTGGCCAGGATCGCAACCCCCGAGTCTGAATCGATGCTTCCCTGCGACCCGATAACCACTTTGCCGCCCCCCGCGAGAAATACGCCCTCTGCCGCGCTCGACACCGAACCGTCCACCGTGACGGTCTGGCGACGGTAGCCGTCCGTGCCAATCGCGGCCACGCGCTCGGGCGCACCGTCGGCATTGAGGGCGCCGACCCGCACCCCCTGCGCGCCTGACCCGCTCGCATCGATGCTGCCGCCCACATCGATGGTGATGAGGCTCGTATCCTCGGACGTGCCGTAGTGGTAGGCGACGATGCCGTGGCCACTGTCACCCGTCGTGGTGATGGCGTTGCCGGAGCCTGTCTCGATTGAAAGTGTGCCGCCGTTGGTGGTGGAACCAAGCCTGCCGTAGACGCCGTAGGAGTACGCCCCTTTGGTGTCGACCGTGCCGCCCTGCAGTTCAACTTCGACGTCGCCCGTGCCCTCGTGGCGGGCCCAGATACCGTTCGAGAAGGTGTCTCCCCAGTTCGGGTGCAGTGCCGTGCTTTGGGTGGTGATGGCGAGGTCGCGCAGCAGGATGGAAATCTTACCTTCGCCTACGTGGTAGCCATAGATGCCATGGGCATTCAGGCCGTTCGTGGTGATGGAATCGTCTTCGCCATCGATGGTGATGTTGCCGCCATCGGTTTCATTGCGGACCCAGATGCCGTGGGTGTCATCGCCCATCGTGGTGATCGTGGTCCTTCTCGTTTTGATCAGTGCCGAATGAGGCTCCGTATTTCCCTCGCTGGTGCTGTAGATGCCGTAGGCACCCTGGCCTGCCGTGTCGATGGTGGTGTCCTGCACGTCGATCTCGATGTCGCCGGCGCCTGCACCGCGGTGCGAGCCGTCGATGCCGTCGCTGCGGTCACCCGTCGTCTCAATGGTGGTGTCCTGCACGTCGATCTCGACGTCGCCACTGCCGGCGTGCTGGGCATAGACGCCGCGCGATTCGAGTCCCTGCGTGGTGATGGCGGTATCCGTCACGGTCACGGAATTGTTGCCTGTGCCTATGTGCACACCGTGTACCCCTGGAGCCCGATCGCCCGTCGTGTCGATCGTGCTGGGTGTATCCGCACTGCTGGCGCTGACACCGATATCCACGTCCGCGGTGCCTTCATGGGAAGCCTTCACGCCCGGCTCGGCAGCGATGCTGGTGTCGATGTCGACGTCAACGGCATCGATGGTGATGGTGCTAGTGGAAGTAGTGCCTTCGGTACACTCGATCCGCTCTCCTGTGTCAGGCGTGTCGCTGCACACGGCGGTCGAGTGCGCCGGGGCGGATATCACAGCGGCGATGAGAGCGAAAATCAGGGGCAGGAGGCGAACGCCGGTCGGTGTGCCCGGCATGGGCCGCAGCCCGTGGCGGCGATGAGTACATCCAGTTGTAATGCCTGCACTCTCCATGTTGTAGGGGGCCTTCAGCTGTGCCTGGCACAGCTTGCAAAATCCGGAAAAAGCCATTGCCTGCCCGGTTCCTTGATCAACCGTTTCCACTGGGGAGACGTGACCCGGGCCTGATTGGAGCGGCAAGGGGCGGTTCGGCAAAATCGAACCGTGCGAACGATACAAAAAAATTAGCGGCCTGTATCCTCCTCAAATAAGGGGGATTTGCGAAATTTCGGGAATCAGGAGAGGATTACCACTGAGAGGCAGACATGAGTTCAACACATGGCATTCGTATGAAAAAACCTGTCCATCCCGGCGGGTTTGTCAAATATGAAATCATTGAAGCGCTTGGGCTTACGGTAACAGCAGCGGCCCAGGCACTGGGGGTAACCCGGGCGGCCTTGTCCGCTTTTCTGAACGGGCGTGCCCGTCTGTCGCCGGAAATGGCATTGCGAATCGAAAAGGCGTTCGGTGTGTCGATGGATACCCTCATGAGGATGCAAAACGGCTATGACATTGCTCAAACCCGCATGCGGGCTGGCGAGGTCAAAGTTGTGCCGTTCGAGAGCAAGGTTGCATAACTGCAAGCTCCGTACGATTCCCATCTGAACCGAATACACTCATCGGCCCGTCCGGCACAGCGTCAGTACCCGCATCGCTAAGTGAACGTCGACTTCCAATGACATTTTGGAAAACCGGTGCAACCGACAAAATGAGTCCGGTCCTCACGATTCTCTTGCACTTGGGTCGGGCGCCCACAGCGTGGACACCTGCGAAACTTCGGTGGAGGTCGCGGATGATTCGGTATGCGCGTGGGCTGACTCTCTTGCATGGCGCAACCAATGCATAGCCGAGATTCAGGCAGCGCTGCAAGCCTTGGGATCGGAATCGGCAGGCCACATCCCTGACAAGGTGTGATGTCTGCATAGTCGAGCAACAACTGCCCCTGATCGTCATACAAGCGGACCTCGCGCTTTCCACACTGGGTACATTTGAGCGACCCAAACAATTTAGGCAACGACATCATGGTCAGGGGATCGCCCAGTTTCGTTTCGACTGGAGATCCTTCAAGCATTGCAACATGAGCGCAATGTCCACACTGAACGGTGATGCTGGTAAGCGGCTGCAATTAAATTACCGGGCCATAGGAATCTGTTCCGCAATAATGTACACGGCCTCAAGCTCACTGCAACCGTGCTCACGCATGATCGCGGCGCGTTTGGCCTTCTCGTGTCCCTCGGTCATGGCGAGCGCCAGGGTCAGCGGTGGCGGCACGTTACGAAACAGCCCCTTGAACCTGCTGGTCCGCGGTTGAAAAACACGAGGCCCGGATGCCTGGCACCCCGCGAGCGCCCGTACATCGGCAACAGGTTCGCGGCATCGTCGGGGGGAATCCGTCAATTGACGGAGGGCATGTGAGTTGCAATATCTTACATTGCCTTGTTCAGAATATATGGAAATGGAGTGCAGAGCCACACGCTGCAGGCAGAGTTCGCATGCCACGTGCAGCGGTTCGAATATGCACATTGCAAAGGAGGGTGAACGACAGTGGGTCAGCAGGATCAACTCGATCGCATTGTCAGTTCGCTCAACGAAGCCATGCTCGAGGAGGTCCTCTGGCTGGACACTTCTGCCCTGATCGACGAGGCAATCGGCAGCCACGGCAGCATCCTGGCATTCGGCACCGGGCACCCCACAGGTGTGATCGAGATGTTCTTTGCGCGCATCTGCTGCCGCGGGGTGGACCGCTCGGACCTGACACGACGCTATTTCCGCGACTACTACCCAAACGATGAGCATCTGCCACGACTTCGGGCACTGCCCGACAGCAAGATCGTGCCCGTCGCCGAGTTGTTCAGCGAACAGGAAAGAAGGACCTCGCGCGCATATAACGAGGCGCTGATGCAGTTCAAAGGCCAGCACGGCCTGAACGTGCGCCTCGACGGCCCAGCCGGCTCGCGCATCGCCTGGGGTATCGCCGACCCCGTCGATGACGAAGGCTGGTCGAGCACGAGGCTCAAGTTGATCGCGGCGATCCTGCCTCACCTTCGCCAGTACGTGCGTGTGCACAGCGCCCTGACCGATGCCGGAGCGCTTGGCTCCTCCATTGCTGAGCTCTTGGACAACAGCTCCATGGGCATCGTCCAACTTGATCGCAGCGGGCGCATCATCGAGGTGAACGACTACGCGCATAGGCTGCTGGGCAGGAACGATGGCCTGTCCAATCTCAACGGGAAACTCTGCATCACCGTACCGCAAGACAACTTGAAGCTTCGCCAACTGCTGGGCCAGGCCCTGGCCCGCTTCGGCACACCGGCAACGAGCGGCTCGATGACAGTAAGGCGTCCGTCGCTGTTGCCGAGGTTCGCCTTGCATGTGAAGCCGGTGACCCATCGTGAAAGCGACGAGCGCTCGCGAAAGGTCGCCGCCCTGGTGCTGATCGTCGATCCGGTCGAGCACGCAGCGATCAATACGGAGTTCATCCAGGCAGCGCTCGGCCTGTCACCTTCAGAGACCGAGGTCGCGGTGCTGCTCACAGAAGGACTCAACCCACGCCAGATTGCGGACATGACGGGTCGCAACTACAGCACGGTGCGCACGCACCTCGAACACATCTACACCAAGCTCGGGGTCTCACGACAATACGATGTAGCGCGTCTCGTGCTGGCCCTGACGAAACTGCCGGGATCCAGGGGTCCACGATGAGTGCGAGGCCCGGAGCCGGGTCTTCGCCAAGGGACATTCAGGCGAGTCCCTGGAGCCCCGTCAAAATCGCAGGTGTGCAGTCTGTATTCAGTAAATAGCCGGACCCGGCATTCCACGTTTCCGTTGGCACTGCGTGCAAACACGGGAAGGCCCGGGTCCGACTGCGGGGAATCTCGGCTGCGAGGGCACAGGAGTCATAGTGGGATCATCATGTGCTACGACCTAAAAACTGATGCCGATGTTGATAAAGCCTGAATACTCCTCGCCCCCGGAACCCAGTTCTTCGTGCCTTGAAAGCTCAACGCTGTACGTGAATGGCCCCTGCTGCCAGACACCCCCCAGGCCCAGATGAACGCTGCTTTTCTCAGGTTCAGCACTCAATCGCTCGCCGGATACCCGGGTGACCGTTTTGGAACCGCCGAACTTGTGTTCAAAGTCCAGTGAGCCGCGCAGTACCAGCTCCCCGCCATTCGCCGAGCGCACCGTCTCGGCCATGACCCCCAGGCCTCCCTTGGTCCGGCTCCTGTCGGGGAACGAGACCCTGGAATCCACGGCATCGACGAACTTGTCCACTGAAATCCTGGAGTGCTCCAGCCTGGCCCGAGGCGTCCAGTGCACGTGATCACCTCCCTTGATGCGTCGACCGGCTTCCACGCGCAGGGTATGCCCGGATGCATCCCTTCTTGATGCGAGCCGTCCGATCGTGTCGGACGAGAGATCGATTTCGTAGCCTGTCAGTGATACATGGCCGCTTGCGTAATATCCGCCCTCACTGTTCCACAAGGCATCCAGTGACAGACCTTGCCCTTTTACCCGGATATCCCCGCCCTGAGCAGGCGAGTCAACCTCTGCGGAGCCTGTCACATGGTGGAGCGAAACCCCAAGCCTGAATGTATCACTCAGGGAAACATTCACGCCGGCCTGCACAGCAAACCGGTCTGCATCGTAGTCCGCACCCACAGTCGAGTGTTTGAACTCATGGGAACCCGTGCTCCCCAGAAGCTGGATCCAGACGGGCGAGTCCGGCACGAAAAGCCGCGGGCTGGAGGGTTCCCAGCCATGCATGCGGAGCAGGAAATCGGGTAACGCTTCGTAAAGGGCTGCGCGCGGCGCATACTGTTCTACGATCATCGGCATCTGGGGTTTGGGCGGTGACGGGGGCGACGGTGGTGATGGCGGCGATGGCGGCGATGGCGGTGACGGGGGCGACGAGGATGATGGTGTATCCGGGGGCGGATCCAGAGGTGGATCTACGGGCGGGTCTACGGGTGGATCTACGGGTGGATCTACGGGTGGTGGTGGTGGTGGTGGACCTATGCAATTCGGGGGTGAACCAGTGAAGCCTTCCGGACAGCGTACCTCGGCCTCACCAAAATCGGCTGCCGAAAAATCGCGATCCGCAGGCGCGGTGGATGCTTCCGTGGTCCAGTCTGCAGGATCGGGTTGCATGCGGTCGGTAACCCTTACGCCCGGGCTGGCCAGGGCGATATCCCATACGCCGTTTGGCACCGTGTTGCCCGTATTGCCCGTAGCACCATCGTGCAGCATGATATCGTTGACAACCAGCGTGGTCTCACCGCCGTCGTTGAGGATCCAGCCATCACCGATCACCTCGGAAATCTGGCGCCCGTCCAGGTCCATGCCGACCCACAGCTTCGGTGGAATGGCCGGGATCACGTTGTTCGGGTCACTGTCGTCCTCCGCCACGGTGCCCATGGCGAGGATCGCGATCCCCAAGGCGGAATCGATGCTGCCCTTCGGACCGATGATCACCCGCCCACCGTTCGTGATGGACACGCCCTCGCCTGCACTCTTGATGGGTCCGTTCACGGTCACAGTCTGCTGGCGATAACCGTCCATGCCCAAAGGAGCCAGGCGCTCGACCTCGCCCTGCCAGATGGAACCCACCCGAACACCCTGCGCACTTGCCCCACGCACGTCTATGCGACCCTCGATGTCAATCAGGATGTAGTCGTCCGCCGCTGGGCTGTAATGATAGGCGACGATGCCGTGGGAGAAGGGGCCATGCGACTCGATGGAGCCGCCCAGCAAGTCGATGTCGATGTCCCCATGCCCCTGGTGTGTCGCAAAGACGGAATACGAGTAGTTGCCTGCAAAATCCGGGTGGTCGCCGGTACCAATCGCCCGGATGTTCGAATCCCGGATGTCGATGATGATGTCGCCGGTACCGTTGGCGACGTATCCGAAGACTCCATCCGCTGCGGCGCCCATCGTCGTGATCGTGCTGTCGCGGACATGCGTCCGGGCGTCTCCCTCGACTCCCCGGGTGTTCCAGATCCCGCGTGCCTCGGTGCCTTTCGTCGTGATGATGCTTCCGCTTACCATGACCACGGATTCTTTCTCGACCCCTGCTTCCCCGTCCGCATTATCCGCCCGGATGGCGTGCGACGACTTGCCGCTCGTCTCGATATGCGTGCTGTTCACGCTGACGTGTACGTCACCGCCACCGTCATGGTGCTGCCCAAACACGGCATTAGAATTGTCTCCGCTCGTTTTGATCACGCTACCCTGCTGCACAGTAACGCTGACATCCCCCGTGGCAACATCATTGCCCGTGTCAGTAACATATTGGCCGAATACAGCGTGGGCGTGTTGGCCCAGGGTGCTGATGATCGAACGCAGGACGTTGACGACGACGTCGCCCTCACCTCCGGTATCAGATTTGGCAAACACGCCATAACTCAATTGTTCCGCGGTGGTGATTTCGGCCAGGTCAACCTCGATTTCGAGATCGCCCGCACCCTCGTGGAGGCCGTAGACCCCGAGTGAGGGGGAACCTTGCGTATCGATGATGCTCCTCGTGGTCTCACCGCCGGAGATTCTGCCGGAAATGTCGATGTCGATCTTGCCGGTGCCCTGGTGATGCCCGAAGACGCCGTCACTTTCTTGTTGCGTGGTGGTGATATCGGTCAGGTCAATCTCGATTTCGAGATCGCCCGTACCCTCGTGGTGGCCGTGGACCCCGCGTGAGCCCGGCTCGGTTGTATCGATGGTGCTCTTCGTGGTCTCACCGCCGGAGACGCTGCCGGAAATGTCGATGTCGATCTTGCCGGTGCCCTGGTGATGCCCGAAGACGCCGGGCGTGATGTGGGTTGGCACATCAATGTCGATGCCAACCGCATCGATCGTGATGTCGTCGGTGGAATTTGCGTCCTCCTCACAGGCGATCCACTGCCCGACCGTCGGCGCGTCGCTGCACACGGCCTGTGACAGCGCGTGTTCGGGGCCAAGGATCAACCAAAGCAGTAGTATGGCCGCACTCGATGGCACGTGCCTTTTCGCCCACACACGCAGGCTGCACTCGCTTTTCATCGGTCCGGCTTCTTACTTGGGTGCTTCAGTCTCCTTTTTCAAAGATTGGGTTCATCGACAAAGCGATTAGCTCACTCCTGTTTGCTGCAAGCACTGCAAACAATCCTTCAGCTTCTTCCGAAAAATGCACCCTGCGTGATTTTTCGCATCGGGACGATTCGAGGCCAGCCGACCCATCCTTCCCGATTCGACAGTAAACCGATTTTGCTGGGTGTGAATCCGTCAAATGCCGGATGTCAGGAGGCACGCCGTTATGTATAAGAGCGCCGCCCCACTGTGCGAAAGTAACCCGGAGACAAGCCATCTACTGAATACCGCAGCCGAATCCCTGTGCCTGGAGCAGCTACCTGGCACACGACGAACAGGCAGGAACGATCCGCAACTTGCGTACAGGGACCATGTCCCGGCACCTACCCGTCTGACGTTCAATTTCAATACACGCGAGGAAAAAACATGCTCAGAATTACAGCATGTGCTGTAACATTACTATTGCTGGCAGCTTGTGGAGGAGGTGGAGGCCCATCCTCTTCCTCAGGCCCGCCAACCCTACCATCACCCCTGGATTCCGGGGCCTTCAGAAATGCCCAGGCCACCGATCCAACGCCTTCATCCGGGGCATCGCCGCCCCCGGCTTCCACGGTTTTCGAGAATGTCCAGGCGAGCGACCCACTGCCTTCATTCAGGGCCGTGCAGCTGCCCGTATCCGGTGACTTCAATTACCGCAGCACGCTGCCCACCAACGGGATAAGCCTTGAAGCCACGACGTATTTCGAGCCCGATGCCGAGCTGCCGGATGACCTGCTTCCCATGATGCACCGGGCATTCAAGCTGTGGAGCCGAAGAATCGATCAGGTACTGCAGCCCGGCGGCGATCATCAAAAGATTCCCCACGATGTGCCTGGAGCCCATGGGAAGGTGCTCCTGGATTTCGTGGCCGGATATGTCCAGGAACCCGGATGCACAACAGCCTGCGCCAACCATTATGGCGACAGCAGCCTGTTGCCCCTGGGCCGCTCAGACACCCGGCCGGTGCTTGCCGTGACACAGAATTTTGTTGAGCAGCTCGTGCACGACGATCATGTTAGTGCCAATGGTTTCAGGGTGCTCGCCCATGAATTCGGGCATATCTTCGATTACCAGGCACCGCCCGGGCACGGCATCATTGACGATGCAGGGGTGCACCAGACATATCACGGCAACTGCAGCACGGAAGGCATCATGTGCCACCACTGGCAGGCCGAAACTCCGATTGCGCCGACGGAGCATGATTTCGAGAGGATACGCCACCACTACTCCGTGAAGCCACCTTCCGAGCATGAGGTGTTCGGCATCTGGGCGACTGCACGCGACCCGGATTCTGCTCTGGACGAATTTGGCGTGCGGGTCACCCGCACCCTGATCACGCACCAACGGGCAGAGGGTTTCATCGAGGACATGGTCCGCATCGAAACCCTGATCAACGGCACACCCTCCAATGGCCCGGTGGCAGCTGTGGGAACCGCCACATGGGACGGCGACCTGATCGCGGCGGACACCCGGTACTTCCAGCCAGTCCTGGGAAGTGCCGAGCTCAGCATGGACCTTGCCGACATCGACACCCTTCAGGCCAGCTTCACGGACCTTGAGCGAACGGATGCGGCAGGGGCAAGACATGCCCTGGCGGATATGTCATATACCCTGGTTCGCAGCCAGACCGGGTATGTGCATGAACAAAACCTCGTGGATGCCAAGTTCTATGCGGTCGGCGCGGATCCTGCAGGAGCCGTGGCCGGACGGCTCGATGATGCCTCAAGAAACCTGATGGGCGCGTACGGTGCATTTCGTGACTGATGCTCCTGTCCTGCATCGATACCCCTAGCCACGCGAGGACGGCAGCCGGAAACTATGCGACTGTTCTGGTTTCGACCTCGAGGTGCACGCCCTCACGCTCCTGCAGGTAGCTGATCACGGCAAACAGGTTGCTGGCCTGGAGGTTTCCCTTGGGTCCGAACATGCGCATCAGGCTTTTGCTTGATCTCCCAAAGACCTCAGAGAGCGCCTCAAACCCTGTGGTCGCGTTGATATAGTCACGCAGCACGGCTTTGCCCGTGTCGAGATCACCCGGCACTGGAGATCCGCTCTGCGATCCGGTACACGGCCTCAAGCTCGCTGCAACCGCACTCACGCATGATGGCAGCGCGCTCGGCCTTCTCGTGCTTCTCGGTCATGGCAAGTGCCAGGGTCAGCGCAGGCGGCACATTGCGAAACAGCGCCTCGAGCTTGTCGGACAGCACCACCCCCTCGACGTACTTGCCGGGCTCCTTACGCGCCGACAAGAGCAGGCTGCGCTGCACCTCGCTCAGCTCCCTGAAACGCGCGATCTGCTCGACCTCCTCCTTCGGCATCACTAGGCACAGCCACCACTCCATCATGTTGAGCATCTTGCGGCTGGCGTCCGGGAAGTCCTCCAGGTTCTGCGTGGCAATCCAGAACCAGGCACCCAGCTTGCGCCACATCTTGGTGATCTTCACCACGTAGCGCGCAAGCAAGGGATTGGTGGTGATGATATGCCCCTCGTCGGTGACCACCAGCGTGGCACGCTCGTCGTGCTGGTGGTGCTCGACCAGGTCGTTGATGTGGCTCATGATGGAGATGTAGGCCACGGTGAGCTGGTCTTCGTAGCCCTCGCGCGCAAGGATGCCCATCTCCAGCACGGTGACGTCGGCTTCGGGCCAGGCGGTGCCGGTGCGGTTGAAGAAGTGCCCGGCAAGGCCTGAACAGAAGAGCGCCATACCATCGCCCATCTCGCTGGCGCGGGCCCGTCGAGCTTCTGCCAGGTCGGGGTCGCGCGCGATCGCATGCAGGGCCTCGACCACATCTTCGGTGATGACCTGCTCGCGCCCGGCTGCTTGTACAGTCTGAGCGGCGTGCAGGATCGCGTTTCGAATCAGCAGGCGGTCGGCGCGGCTCATGCGTGCATCCTCACCGGCATCGCCGCCTGTGATCATCACGCGCGCGGCAATTTCCATCTCACCGAGCACATCGCGCCCGGACATCGAGCTCCTCTCCTGCGCCCCCTCGCCCGGGGTGAGCTTTTCCCTGGGTGCGAGCACGCGCAAGGCATCGGCAAAGGGCGGCAGGCTGACATCGCGGTCCGGGCTGAGGATGACTGAATTGACGCTCACCCCGTGCGCTTCGAAGTGCTGTGCGAGCAGCGTGAACGAGCCGCCCGCCTCGATGATGAAGATGCGCGGGCGATACATGGCCGTCATCTGCTGCAGCAGGTACACCAGCAGCGCCGACTTGCCGGCCCCGGTCGGGCCGAGGATCAGCATGTGCGCATTCTTCTTGCGGTCGTTCGGGTGCAGCGGATCGAAGGCCAGCGGTTCTGCACCGCGGTTGAAAAACACGAGGCCCGGGTGGTCGGTGCCACGCGAGCGCCCGTATACCGGCAAAAGGTTCGCGGCATGCGAGGAGAACATCAGCCTGGAGCGCTTCCTTGTCTTGTCCAAAGCCTCGTTGTAGGCCATCGGCAGGTTGCGCAGGTAGGCGTCCTGGGCCAGCAGGTCCGCCTCGGCGGCGATCGGCTGCAGGCCGTTTGGCAAGAGCTGGGCGTTGAGGCGGTTGACCGTGGCGCGAAGCGCCTTGCGGTCTTGCGCACGCACGTAGAAGGCGAGGCTCACCGGGTACAGCTTGTCGCCCTTGGCCATGGCACGCTCGGCCTCCTCGCCAGCCTCACGCGTGAGCGTGGACTCGGCGCTGTCGCCGACGGCGGCACGGCGCACCCCGGCGATATGATCGCGCACCCGGTCCTGTGCGCGAACCACCAGGGTGAGCGCCATCACGGTGTGCTCGGGCAGGCGGTCGAACAGGGCGAAGACATGATCGCCCGCGCCCCGTTCGGCACTCATGTGCCCGATGTCGGGTGCGCGGCGAAGGCCCTGCACGCTGACCACGGTGTGAGCGAGTCCGTCGAACCACCACAGGCCATCGGCATCGCTTTGCGGCATGGAAAGGGTCAGGCGCTCGGCGAGATCATGTCCGAACGGCAGCGCTTCATCGCCCGGGTACGGGGCCAGTTCGAGCAGGCGCTCGGCATCGCCGCAGGCGATCTCGGGGCTCGGGTTGAACCAGCGCAGCAGCCACGCATAAAGGTCGTACCCGCCACAGCGTCGCGCACGAATCCCGGCGGAGACCAGCGAGGCCATGAACTTGGAGATGACATCCTCGAGCGCCTCGAGGGTCTGCGCATGCGGGACCGCAGTGCGTGAAGTGGAGCGCCGGTACAGGGTGGCGCGAACGCGGCGAACCTGTCCGCGCCAGTGCCCACCGGTCACGGCGGTATCCTCGAACAACCCGCCCTCCTTGGTGATCCGCGACAGGTGGGCCCTGAACATCTCAAGGTGTGCCCGGGTGTAGGTGCTCTCGCGCACTTCGTCCTTGGGGTAGGCATTGAGGCGGTTTGCGAACTCACCCAGGCTCGGCTCATCCTGCAGGTAGACCTGCAGGATCCAAGACCCCTCATCGACCTCGGGCAGCGCTTCGGTCAGAGCGGTCTGCACGGCATCGCGAAGAGCCTCCATGTAGGCTTCTGTCCTCGCCTCGGTGCCGGCGGCAGTGAGCTCCAGCAAAACGCCCAGGCTGTGCCCGTCCTCAAGCAAGAAGGTGGCGCTGTTTGCATCGTACTCAACCCAGGGCAGCAGGTCGGTGAACGAGGCTGGTCGCACATACAGGGCCTTTTCCGCGGACACCGGCACCGGCGCATCGTCACGCTCCAAACCGTGCCCGAAAAGGTGCTTGCGCAGGCTCATCGCCAGGGGGCTGCAAGCGGGCCCTCGCCCGGGGCGGCGTACTCGGTGCGCTCGTACAGGGGGAACACGGTGAAGTAGCCCGGCACCGGCACGCGCTCGGCCTCTGCCAGGTGCGGGTACACGTACAGGATCAGCACCGGGTTGGCGAGACGGGCAAAGCGGGCCTCGATGGCATCCACGGCAGTACGTGCAGGCCCGGGTGCGGGGTACGTATCCACGGGGCGCTTTTGCAGGGTATCCCGGGCGGGTTCGAGGTCCGCACCCGTGGTGCCCCTGAGGTGTCCGGCATAGATGGCCTCGATGGTGGGGGCCTGGGGCGGCAGCACGGCAGCCTTGTCGGTGCAGCCGGCAAGGGCGCTAATCAAGGCGAGCATGAATATCATGATCCGGGGTGCGGGCATGGTCGAGTCTCCTTCCAAATGGGTCGTGGTCAATGGGCAGTTCTCGAAGCACGTGGATGGCCAGCCTCGCACCGGCCGGCACGAACACGGCATCAAAGCTTTGCGACTGGCGCTCGGCGAGCCAGCGGCCCACCTCCTCGCTGGTGGAGGACACGGACTTACCGAGCACGAAGGCGCCGGCATCCCCGGTAAGATGCCCGGAGGCTGTGCCCGCATCGTTGATGACGGTGGTCGTTTGCGCGGCCGCGGCAGCTTCTGCGGCGGCCTGCAGGGCCACCATGCCGATGCGCTGGGCGAGAAAGGCCGGGGCATTGGTCTTTCGCTCGCCGTGGATGCAGGGCACCCCCTGCGCGTCCGAGATCCAGCCCAGTGCCTGCGAGTCTGAGCCCGCGCTCCCGGAGTCCGCCGAGTGGGTGTGGATGGTGCCATCCTCGAAGACGAAGGTCACCGAGTCCAGACGCCCGGTCACGCACGACAGCGTCCAGTCGCCGATGGCCGTGCCGCTCCACACCATGCCGTGCACGCCGGGGACGGTGAGCCCGTTGGCGGCCAGGTTGTCGGCCCCGGTGATCACCTTGAACGGCATGGCATCGCGCACCTGGCCCTGTACCGGCACGCGCCCGACCAGCGCGGTGAGCGCGGTCGAGCCGAGCAAGGTAGCGTTGCGCGGCACGGTGTAGGCCGGTTGCGGAGATGCAGGCTCGGGCTCATCGACCGGGAACAGCGACGGGGGCGTGTGTGCGGCCAGTGCGGTCGCCGAGGCTCCGGTCATCGCAGCATCCGGTCCGGACCCTTCCAAGGGTTCGAGCCACACCAGCGGCACCCCTCTCGCATGCCCCGGGTGCTCGGAGGCGGAGGCCCCGACGGGCATGTCCGCACCCTGCTCACGGGAGGACACCAAGGACTGCGAGAGCGCCTCGATGCGTGCCGCAAGCGACTCCAGGCGGTCGGTGTCGGCCTGGCGCTTGTGGGCCTCGGCCTGTTCTTTCATCTGCCACTCGCGCCGGATGCGGGCCAGCAGGTTCTCCTCGACCTGCGCGTCGTCTTCCAGCAGCGCACGGTTTTCCTCACGAAGGCGCTGGCCCTCCTGGCGCAGGGCCTCGACCTCGGCCGTCATGGCTGCGACGTTCGCGGTCAGCGTCTTGATGGTATCGGCCGGGGTGTCGGCATCCGGCACAGGCGACAGCGGGACGGCCTCCATCACCGCCACCGAAGTGTCTTCACCCGTGCACGAACGAAGCACGACGAACACCAGCATCAGACCCACGACCCCGAGCACGACCGGCAACAGGCGGCTGGTGCGGTTCATGGCGCGGGTGCTGCCTCATCGAACGGGTGCGCCGAGATCAGGTAGAGCGCCGTGGTGTCGGCATCGCTGCCTGCAGCATGCAGGCGGTGGTGCTGGAAGGTAGCGGTGAGCCATTCTCCTCGAAGTGCGCGGGCATCCAGGGTGTGTGGCCTCGGGCTTTGGTTAATGAGTTGTACGGCGGTGACAAACCGAGAACCTGCACGCCAGGAAGCCAGAGCGCGGGCCTCGATCCCGGCCCCTCGCACCAGCACCCGGGGTTCACTCGATACCGGCACGCGAACGATGCCGGGTACATCCTTGGCCAGGCGTTTCGGCGCATAGAGTTTTCTCGCGGCAAAACGGGTCAGGGTCACGTAGCCGAAGGTGCGGCCTGCCCCGCCCGGGTCAGAATGCAGCACGGAGGCAGGCGGCAGCTCCACCTGCACGGTGGGGCCAGCGGGTGCATGCTCTTTGGCCTCGACATCCAGCAGGTAGATGGGTGTGCCAGCGGTGCTTCGCACCTGGATGCGTGCCGTCTCGAATGCGGTGTGTGCGCTCAGGTACACCGTGCCGTCGAGGCTTTGCGCACGAAGGCTTCCCGTGAGGTGCTGCGGGAGCCCGAGTGTCACGGGTCCAGGGAAGTGCACGATGCGCTCGGTGCCGACTCGTAGCTCGAGGCGGATCGGCGCCTTCTCCCAGAGGATGCGCTGCGGGGCCTCGGCCAGAACTGCTTGGGTGAGCAACTCTAAGATCATCCAAGTGGTGAGGATGAACGGATTCCGGTATCTCGAATTCATGCGGCATCCTTTTCGGGGTGACCCTCAATCTCGGTGGGTTCAAGGCGTCGTGGCCCGGGAGCCTCGAAGCCGTCGAGTGCCAGGCCCCAGGGATTGGTTTCCGGGTCGATGTCCAGGCGCTTGACGCGGATCGGGTAGCGGATGTAGGTCTTCTTCACGATCATGCCCTTGACCGACTCGGACAGCTCAAGGTCGAGCCACACCACCCAGCTGGCGGAGTCCAGCACGTCGACCCGGGCCTCGCCGTAGCCGTGGCCCGGCACTTCCTGCACGCCGCGCACCCGGTAGGCGAGCTCGCCGCGCTTGCCCTTGAGTTCCATGTCGGCAATGAGTTCTGCACGGTAGCGCGCACTCAGGTACGGCGAGACCCGGAAGATCGCCTGCCCGTAGTCCTCGGCCCCGTCCGTGGCCCAGCGGTTGAGCTGCTGGAAGATGTAGAAGGCGAAGGCGTAGACATTGACTTCGGGCACCTCGCCGACCGCCTGTGCGGCGCCTGATCGAAGGTCAGGCGGCACGTGCACGGTAAGATGCTTCGGCGCCTGGCTCCAGCCAAACCACAGGGCAAAAATCACGAGCACCTGCAAGGCGATGACCGCCCACAGCGAGCGCAGGTGTGCGCGCACGTTATCGATCTCGTGACGGTAGCGTCGCATCCATGCTCCTTCCGATGTCCCAGGCGCCTGCACGGCGCATAAACCCCGAGCGGTGCAGGCCGCGCGCATCGAGTGCGATCAAAAAGCGCTGCTGGTAGTAGCCGTCGGGGCGATTGCGCTTGATGCGCTGGAAGAAGCCCGCGAGCACGACGACGCTCGCGACCACGCCGATGGCGGCGATGCCAAAGCCCATGGTGATCGCGCCCATCAGTGCGGACAACAACAGACTTGCCGGAAGCCACACCAGCGCGCTCACCCCGGCGATGATGGCCAGCTCGAACGACGAGCAGCCCTTGAAGACCACCGGCTCGCAATTGAGGCGCTCGGCGCGCAACTCCCCGCCTGCCATGGTTCAAATGACGCCTGCGGCTTCGCTCAGCAGGTAGGAGGCGAAGGTCAGCACGATGGCACCGACGATGCCGAGCACGCCGACCTCGGCCCACTCGGCCTTGCCCTGGCGCGCCTCGTTGAACTTGGCAAAACCGAGGTAGGCGACCCACAGGAAACCGAGTACCGCGATGGCGAGCCCGAGCACCAGCCCGCCGTCCTTGATGTAGCCCTGGATCAGCCCGATCCAGTCGCCGGCACCCGGGGCAGTACTGGGGGCGACCGGGGTCGGCAAGGCGGCACGTACGGGTATGGCGGTGAACGAGGCCAGCACGCCGAGCGCAGGGGTGGGGGGTTTGAGTGTCTTGATCATCATGGCGATATCCTTTAACGGGCAAGCAAAGACCCGTTGCATTGATGCGGCAGGACGGGCCTTACCGCAGGTAAAATCCCAGCACCATCAGGATGATGCTGGCGCGAAGCGCCGCCCAGGCGAGATCAAACAGGTCGGCCTGTCCGCCCTGCCAGGCGCGAAAGCTGCCAAGCACAACCCACACACCCCAGATGATGGCAAGCGTGAGCGTGACCGCGGCAATGGCCGCAAGCAGGGTTGCGGGGCTGACTCCGGATCCGGCCTGGAAGGCGGCCTGCTGTGCGCTGCTCACCGGCGGGCCTCATCGCCGGTAGTCGCCGCGCAGCGGCGCGAAAGTCCGAGGCTCCTCCGCGGCGGCCTCGAGATGGGTCTCGAGCCCGGCCCGCACGCGGGCCAAGTCCCGGCGCAGCCAGTCATAGCGAAAGCGGATGCGGGCCTCGGGAATTGCGGCGGACTCGGCCTTCTCAATCAGCGGCTCGAGCGCGCGCAACTCATAGACAATCCGGGCCAGCATCTCGGCCTCCAGGCCTGCCGGGTCCTCGGCCTGTGCAGGGCTGGCATGCAGGATCAGTCCTGCGAGCATCAGGGGCACAAGGGGAGTCCATCGGGATAGGTACTTGCGTTTCATGGGCGCCATGGTGGGGCATGGCGGGGGTGCGTGCGAGGGGAAATCGATTCAAGCAGGGGCATGCTTTAGGCACAGCTTCGAAAAGGCGGACCAGGCCAGTAGAGGTAACTAGATCCCCTCGGGAATACGGAAGTACTGGGAGCCGCAATACAGAAGTAAAGAAGCTTCGAGGCTTTACAGCCTAGGTGCAGGTGTTTTGAAGTGCCTTTTCCTGGCTACGTACGGTCTAGGGTTGTTGGTCAGTGAGCGGGTGTTCGCACATGAGGAATGAGGAACACCCGTACTGAAGTAATGAGGTGCCGGACCGACAATCGTTAGTTAGGCCTTGCCGGTCCGGCGGGAGCTTCCGAAGAGTGTCTACTCTCTTTGGAAGGGCACCGCCCGGGAAATCATACAAACCCGGGCGATGTTCTTTGATAGTCTGGGACTATCTGGTTGCGCCAAATCCGCCAGCTACGTGCCCATTTGCAAAATGTGCATCGAACACGCCTGCTATGCCACTTGGCAGTGGTGTTGGGGTTATTGCGGCACCATCAGCATCAGTAGTGGACCCAAAGAACCCATAACTCCATGATGCGGATGTAGATGGATTGGTCCCAAAGCTGGCAGAGGCACTCGGTGTCCCGAAAGCAGTACGAGTACTAGATCCATCACCCAGTGCCGTCGAAAGGTTGACCATGAAGTCAAGCATCTGATTGCCGTCCATGAAGTCATATATGGCACCGGTAATCTTATAATGATCGTCTTCAGCCAAGCCCGTTCCACCAAAGTTCGCAGTAAGCCTGGCCTTCGCAACAAACTCACCAGCCATGACACTGCCTGCAACGGGACCCACGGTTCCGTCTGGCTTGATCTCGTTCTCCTTCGTCGCATACATTCCGGCAGCGGCACCTTCATAGACTGCACTGCCCACTAAGCTAGCGACATCAGTACGTGGTATATCGCCACCTGCAAACACCTTGAACATATTTGCATCATCATCGGGTGTCGTCACAAGCCACGCACCGAAGAACAGGTAGTCGGTCGCTTGCACTGCCAATGAATCGACAGGATCAGTGGACTCAAAGCTCCATTCAGAGCTGACAGATGTGATATCACCATCATCGTCACGGGTTATTGTGCAACCGGCAGTTTCACAGGTGAAAGTCCCTGCGACACCCCTGAACGTTCCCATGAGCTCAGCCTCAGCAGCATAGCT
Source organism: Gammaproteobacteria bacterium (assembly GCA_026706595.1). GTDB lineage: Bacteria > Pseudomonadota > Gammaproteobacteria > UBA4575 > UBA4575 > WTFY01. The sequence continues at coordinate 69,663 of JAPOYL010000006.1, forward strand.
GGCAACATTGTCAGGCTCTGTAATCGTAGCCGGATTGTCCGCATCCACAGTGATACCTGAGGCTTGGGTCAACTTGGTGGGTGTTGGGGCCGCAAGATTTGTATAGATGATCCCTGCCTCGGGATTGGCATCGTCTTCAACCGTTTTCATCACCCTGTTACCCATCCATCCGTCTACTCCTAGATCAGGAGCAGGATCTTCCGAGACAGTCAGTGTATTAGGATGGGAATTATATACAAAAGTAACAAATAACGCTTGCATCCCTTGTGTTACTTTCATATAATACAACCATCGATTAACACCTTACAGAGACAATACGATGGCAAAGAAAGGACCGGGCAAATCACACAGAGAGGGCATGTCCCTGATGGAAGCCGCAGACCGCTTCCGTGATGATGAAGTTGCCCGCAAATGGTTCGAGGAACAGCGCTGGCCGGACGGCAAGGCTGCTTGCCCGCACTGTGGCTCTACCCACGTACAGCACGGCACCACGCACCCGACCATGACGCACCGATGCCGCGACTGCAAAAAGTTCTTTTCAGTCAAAACAGGTACTGTCATGCACGGGTCCAAACTTAGTTACAGTGTGTGGGCCATGTCCATCTACCTGCTTACGACCAACATCAAGGGCATATCCAGCATGAAGCTGCACCGGGATTTGAAAATCACTCAAAAGAGCGCATGGCATCTTGCCCACAGATTGCGCCAAGGCTGGCAAGCCAAAGGTGCAGCACAGTTCAAAGGACCCGTGGAAGTGGATGAAACCTACATTGGCGGCAAAGAGAAGAACAAGCACGTATCCAAGCGCAAGGCACTTGGCAGGGGTGGGGTTGGCAAGGCCATAGTCATCGGAGCCAAGGATCGTGCTACCAACAAGATCAGCGCGGCCAAGATTGAGAACACGGACAGGGCTACCCTGCATGACTTCGTAAACAGCCATGCTGTCATGGGTAGCATGATCTACACGGACGATCATGCCGGGTACAGCAAGGTTCGCAACCGCCATCAGACCGTGAAGCACAGTGTCAGCCAGTACATCAATGGACAGGCGCACACCAACGGCATCGAAAGCTTTTGGGCACTGCTAAAGCGTGGATACCATGGCACCTATCACCACATGTCGGAGAAGCACCTAGACCGCTATGTCGGGGAGTTTTCAGGACGCTACAATGATCGCGAAGCGGACACTATCGATCAGATGGGGGCCATCGTCAAAGGGATGGACTGCCAGCGGCTTCGCTACAAGGATTTGGTTGCCTGACCATGTGGGCCAAGACCAAGAAGCCGGTCAACTGGGTAGCGCACAAGGCGTCCTGTACGCCGATCGCTGCCCTCGACCTGTTCCAGTGCCATATCAATTCGTTGCTGGATGAAATGGACAAGGCCCTAGCCAAACGGGAACCGGATTACGGATTTAACATGGAACGGGTGTCCGACACGGAATTAAAGGTCATGCGGGTTCCCAAAGAGGGCGATCCGCATCGAACCACTACCTTTATGGCCGGGTCAAGAAACATCACTGTGTATTACGAAAACCAGAACATGTACACACGGGAGACTTTGACTATCCAGCTAAACTGGGACTTCAAACATGCCAAGTGCCGATTTGAAATTGATGGCGACTGCATGAGCCTGTGGGAACTCAGCCAGCGCACACTGTATGACCTGTTCTTCCGTGATGACAACGCAGAGGGAAAGACACACTTTGGTGGGAGTGGAAGCCGTGCCTAAGAAGAAAGTCATCAAGGTACAGCCGATGGCGTACCAGCCGACCAAGGCCGAACTGGAAGCCGATGCGAGCATCGATGCCACGCCGGAAGAACTGGTCAAGGCCGTAGTGCAGCCCGTGAACCTCAAGCACACCCGAAAGGCCCCGAAGTCCTAGGCCATATACCCCAGCTTCTTGTTCTTTCGCCTTAACCCCGAAAGGGTGTACTGGTTGCTCTTTAGCTTGTTACAGGGTCCACATAGCAGTATACGGTTGCTAATATGGTTCCACCCCCCATCCGATCTTGGCGTGTTGTGATCCAGTTCCAGGTACCTGGCATCATCGAACTTTCGGTCACACCCCGCGCACACAGAGCCGTTCTGTTCCAGCAGGAATGTCATCATGGCCGCCCGGCTCTTGTACGGGTTAGGCGGCTCTTTTACACGTTGCTTGACGCGCAGGTAGGGTGAAGCGATCTCGCCATCGTCTGTGCGCTCCGGCACTTCATCAGTAAAGCCAATATCGCCCAGCCTGAAGTTGCCTAGCAGCCCCTCACGTTCCAGACCCTGAACCACCACGTCCTTGGCCTTGTCCCAAATATCGACCCCGACCCACTGCCTGTCCAGCTTCTCAGCTGCAACCAGTGTAGTGCCGCATCCTGCAAATGGATCCAAAACTACATCGCCCTCGCTACTGGATGCCCGGATAACCCGCTCGTACAGTTCAGGCGGTTTTTGTGTCGGATAGCCGGTCCGGTCCGGGTGTGTGGTGGATGGCATAGAGATGGCACGCCAATCCCACGCCGATACGCTGGAATAGGTGCCAAGAATGTGTTTATCGTACTGCACGTTGCCGCCCTGCCCCCCCCCCGACTGACCGTAGGATTTGACCTTCAGCGGGTTGAAAATGCAGTGCCGGTCATCCTTGGCATAGAACAATAGAATGTCATGCTTGCGGGCAAATTGCCGCTTGCTGGCACCACCCGACTTGTAGCACCAGACAACCTCATTTTTGAAGTTCTTCCACCCGAAAATAGCATCCATGACGGCTTTCAGGTAGTGGGATGCGGTCCAGTCGCAATGCAGGTAGATGCTGCCCGTTGGCTTCAAGAGCCGGTGCATGGCAAGCAAGCGCACTGCCATGAAGCACATGAACGCGCCCATGCCGTCCGAGTGTGCGTAGCGGGCAGATTCGATAGCTTCCATCAGCTTCGGGTGGTCATCGGTAATCTGGTCAACCCACTCTTGGTGCACGTCCCTTTCCCACGACCAGCGATCTTGGAAGCTGGCACCCGCCGCCAAGCTGTCCGGTGTGGCGTGGAAGTCCCTGCCCTTGTTGAAGGGCGGATCGGTAGCAATCAGGTCTATGGTCTCCGAGTTCATCGCACGCATGAACTTTAGATTATCCCCGTGGAACAGCGTGCGATTCTCGAAGTTCGGCCCAGCCATGGGCCAGAATACTAACAGATTGTGTTACTTTGGTATATAATTCCCATTAGGATCATCATCGGTATCTTGTGTACCATCCTCAAATGAAAGAGTTCCATCT